>JAACDG010000011.1 GCA_009937025.1 Methanobacteriota archaeon | reverse complement strand
TGAACAAAATTTCTGGGTCGCTTGATTGTTTCTCACCGAGCATCTTCAGTGTTTGACGTACTGGCGGGTGAGGAACTTGCGCTTGATTACGGCCACCAAGTTCATCTTCAGACCAAAATGTTCCATCGACCAACGCAATATCTACATCCATCTTTGCCAACCATTCTCGAATTGAGGAACTGTTGTGAACGGCAGGCGTCTCGTTCCAGGTATCGGGGTCGGGAAGGAACAGCAGTGATTTACTCGGCCCTCGTACCATGAAAGCATGCATGTCGGACAGCTCGTCTCGATGAGGTATTCGAACAGCCTCAACAGAGAGTTCGCCCTGGCCAAAGACAACATCGCCAGCGGCAAAAGTCCGTATGTCAAAGACTCCTTGTTGAACCATTAAATTCCATTGCGGAGTTTGGTCAACCAGATGATACATGTCATCGGATACATGCAACTCTATCCCCTGTGCAGCAAGCGTTTCGCGCCCAAATAAACCCAACCCATCGACGTGCCCAAAATGGGCATGTGTGAGCAACAGGTGGCCGACATTGGTTTGGCCCCAAATGGCGAATTGGTCACCGAGATGACGTGTTGCTTCAATCAGAAGGTTGGTTCCTTCACTGCTACGAATGCCGAGTGAAACTGGGTAATGTTGTTCGGCTACATTGGCGCAACAGGGACGGAGGCACCCTGGTTGTGGATGGCCTCCGTCCTGTGCAATACCGAGCACCGACACCTCGACCATGAAGGGTCCAAAGCGGCAGGTATCATCAATCCATCAGTTCATTCACTGGACGTAGACATCTGCCTTGGCAGCAACTTGTGGAGGAGTGTAAGTAGCAACCCTGTAGGCCATACCCCGGCGTTCCATGACGTCTTTCAGAGCAGCGAACAAGTGGTCTTTGCCAATCTTGTTTTTGTCTTGGCTAGCGGCCAAAATGAAACTGTCTTGGACAATGGCTCGAATCCATGCACCTGTGAGACCTTCAGAACTCTTTGCCAGTTTTTCTTTGACATCGAGTGTAACGTTTCGAGAGATATCCAACTTTTGCAACAGGTGGTGGAAGATATGGAAGCGCTGTTCCTTCCCTGGCATTCCAACCTCAATGATTCGGTCGAATCGTCCTGGTCGGTCTGCGATTGCAGGGTCGATTTTGTTTGAGTGATTGGTGGTTGCAAGGGTGATGACGCCGTGGTTTGGCACAATACCATCCATGGACTGCAAAAATTCACCCAACAAGGGGTGGTCGGTTGCTCTTCGGTCAAGAGCCCCTGCTGTATCGATGTCTTCGATGATGAGTAAGGTCGGAGAGAGTTTACGAGCCATTTCGAAACAAGATTTGATGTCGTTTCGGCCAGTAATCATCTCAGCAGAAATCAGAATGCAAGTAATGTCGGAATGAGCTGCAAGCCATTTTGCAATCATGGTTTTCCCAGTGCCAGGCGGACCTGCAAGAATTACGCCGCGTGAATTTGGTATTCCACATTCGCGGAGTTTAGGCATGGCTTTTTGGAAACCAATGATGTCTTTCCACAGGGCTTCCTTCACATTTTCGTCCCAAGCGATTAACTCGTCAATTCTTTTGTCTCGGGTGATGAAGTTGTATCGTAAATCAAAGAAGGCGCCCTTGAGGATGCCGCATTTGTAAAAATCAGCCTCAACTTGAGAGATGAGTTCATCTGCTTCTTTTCCGTTTACAAGAACTGTTGTATCTGCAGGAGTATAGACTGACAAGCGATGGTCGCCATCGTGGTCAACGGTTGAAACTGTAATGAATTGGTGTTCGGGCTCGGTCTTTGAACGGTAAAAACGAGTGCCAATAGCAAGGAAGCGTAGGCGTGTCTCGTCCTGAACGGCGATTGTCTCGTACATTGCTGCACGGATTTTACCTTGGTCAATCATGAATTCTTCTGTGACTTCGAATTCTTCTTCGAGGTAGTTGTCGAAATGCAACTTCATCAAAACGCCTAATTTACCACTCCAATAACGTGAATCACGCTTGTGTTTGGAGCCGATGAATCCGTTCATCATTTGCTCTGCAAGTGGCAACTGTGGGGCTGTTTTGTGGGTGGCGGCAACAGCACTTTTGATGATATCTAACTGCTTCATATCGATGGAAACTGGGCCCATTGGAGTTTGAATTTCCATCACCATTGAAGGTTGCTTACCGTCTTCGGGTTCTGGATGGAGTTGCTCCCCATAGTGTTGTTCCATTGTATATTCTTCTTCTTCTGCGTATTCATCACTCATTGTAATTCCTCTGTGTTTTTAGCGGTTGGGATGCCCTCATGCTTTCATGTAATCGGGCTTTCTTTTCCGCTGTATTCTTTCACCTGTCGACAGTATTTAAGGCGCGAAGGAATCAAACGAGAGAGGGTTTTGGGTGAGGGTGAGGGGAATCTATGGCCGGTCCGTCGAAAGTAGAATTCCCCGGTCAAAAAAAGCAGCGTTTTCGGATGCGTGGAACCAAACATGCCAACGAAGCAACCGCTAATAAACTCAAGCGAGAACTTGCAAAACTCTTGGAAAACCCAAGGGCACACTTACCCGTGATGACGTGGAAAGGGAGGCTTCGTTGGGGGCGAGTCGACCCCGTTACAAAGACAATGAAATCACTTGAAATGATTCTTCGAAAAAAGGACAACATGGCTTACTTGAGTAAGCGCATGATGGCAAAGCGCGGCGACCCTGTGGCTAAGGCCTTTGCCGGGTCTCTCCATGCTGCTCACGACCAAGACATCACCGTCGTTGGTAAATTCAATTCAAGCTCTTTCGGTTCTGCCTCATTCATTCGGCGTGGAGAAGGGAAGCAAGGCTATCTTGCGGGTTTACAAAATTATTCCAACCTTACGCTTCGTATGTTGCCGTGGGAAGACCACGCTAAGCGTGGCATGTATTTCTTCACATGGAAAGGCGGTTTTGTTTGCACTGGGCCAAACCCAACTCCACCTGACGAATGGCTTGATGATGTCTTGGAGCGTTCTCGGTTTGAATTCACCAAACACGATGATTTGTCGGTGCCTATTTGGGTGACGGAGGGGATTGATGCTCAAGCAGTACACGACTTCAAACAAGCGGCGAGGGTTATGTTCGATTCTCATTTAAGCACGGACCAATCCTTGCTATAGGTTTTGACAGTTTATCAAAAACCGAGAAGAAAGAATCGTCATTTATGCATCATCTTGCACTTTCAATGTTGCCACCTTTCCTTCCTTCGATTCTTAAAATCGAGGCTTTTTGGACGCCGAAAGGATGGGATGTATCGACTCCATTGCCTGATTCTGCCACAGAAAGTAAAGATAAAGTTCTCGATGCATGGCAAGGTTTGACCATGAATGAAGGCGTCATCGCTCTGGCGATACGAAGGTCGGTATTGGATTCAATTGATTCTGGTTTAGTCGTTGGAGATTCGTGGATCACAGGGTCGGATTTCGATGAGATTGAAGAGGCTTTACAATCCCATCCTGGCTCAAACGATGAACGCAATTTAGCCGCCCACATGCTCTACGCTTCTATGCGAGAAGGTTCAGTCGATGGCGAAGGAGTACGAATCACTGCGAAGGGTGATGTTTCTGAGCGTAAGGCTGCGGCATTGGAAGTCATGGAAGGTACCAGTTGCGGCAATGTTCTCGGAGCATTGTGGGAAAAATGGGGCCTCGAGGGTTTGGCTGGACTTGGCATCACGGGTGCCGAAGCAGAAGAAATTTGGAAAAAGCAACACAAAAAGCCTCAGCCGTTTGGGAATTTCCTCAAGAGTCTCGATTCTGCTCGTGAGATGGCCAAGAAAATTACTCGGTTCCCAACACGCGAAGAAAAATTGTCTGGGGCAACTGGAGCGGTTCATGGCTTGATTCTGCAAGGTTTGTTGGAAGGCGACGGAAAAGCAGAACGAAACGCTACACAACGGCACGATTCTATTGATTCTGCCGCTGCTGCATGGGCTTGGTTGCTCGCTGCTGGTCGGTCAACTGGCCAAGAGTGGCACTTTGAAATCAATGCAAGGGACCGCGGAGGGGCTTGGATGGGAGCAACTCAACAATTGCTCGATGCAGGAAAAACTCTGTACAGTTGCGATGATGATGATGTTGAAGAAGCAACATCTGCTTGGATGGAGGCTTTTTCAGCCCTCAAAACAGTTACTGGTGAAGCAATCTGAATTCAAAGGTTGGCAAATCCTCTTTCGAGGTCTGTCCACAAATCTTCAACGTCTTCGATTCCAATACTGATTCGAACAAAGCCTGGTGTAAGACCTGCGGCGTGTCGAACGTCTTCTGGAATCATCATATGGCTTGAATTGAAAGGGCATTCAACCAACGATTCAACACCCCCCAAACTTGTTGCTTCGTAAATCATCTTGAGTCCGCGCATGAATTTCAACGCGGCTTCATCGCCACCTTTGACGACGAAAGCAATCATCCCTGTTCCTTTAGGCATGACGCGTTGAGCGACTTCATAATCCTCGTGTGAAGGGAGAGAGGGGTGGTTGACCTTCTCAATCATTGGGTGGGCTTCTAACCGCCGTGCGAGTTCAGCTGCATTCTGACACAAAACTGGCATTCGAACATGTAACGTGCGCATACCTCTCTCAAGGAGATAACATGTGTGCGGGTCTGGATTTCCCCCAAATATGGCTTTTCGGCCGAATATTTCAGCGATGAGTTCCTTCGAACCAACCACGCCGCCGCCGATGATATCGGAATGTCCGCCAAGGTATTTCGTGGTGGAATGGATGACTAAATCAACGCCCATTGAAAGTGGTTGGCAAGCCCATGGTGAAGTAAAGGTGTTATCAATAATACAGAGGAGGTTGTGGCGCTTTGCGATTTCGACCATAGCGGGAATGTCGCAGACTTTGAGCACAGGATTCGTGAGTGTTTCGATGTAGAGAATTTTGGTGTTTGGCTGAATAGCTGCTTCGTATGATGCTGGGTCTCGCATATCTGCCATGGTGGTTTCAATACCGAACCGTGGAAGTTCTTCTGTAAGGAGGCCGTATGTCCCCCCATAGACGTCTGGTGAGGCCACAATATGGTCGCCTGCTGAAAGAAACGACATCAGAGTCGTTGAGATTGCCGCCATGCCGGAAGAAAATGTCTCTGCATCTTCGCCGCCTTCCATCGCAGTCAACTTTTCGGCAACCGCAGCAGAATTGACCGATGAGATTCGTGCATAGAGAAGTGTGTGTTGGGCTCCATCCGCCCATCCAGCATAGCGTTCATCCGTGAGTTTGTAGGTCGAGGATTGGAAAATAGGGGTGTTTACGGCGTCGCCAATGTGGTTGGTTCCGCTGTGTACTGCTTTACTTCCAAATCCTTTCAAATCAAGATTATCGTCTGCTGCCATAGAATCCCTCATCTCAGTCGAATCGTCGGCCATCATTTACTCTTCCCCATCGGCACTTGAGAAAATTTCAACCACAATGTTGCCAATGAAAAGCGCCCCGCCGCCAAGGAGAATCCATCCACTCCAATGGTCAAGGCCAAGACTCAAACCGTATATTGTGGCCCAAACTGGTTCAAATGCATAGATAATTGCTGCTTGAATTGGGTGCAAATATCGTTGATAGAGGTTGAGTAAAAGCAAACAAAACAGGGAGCCGCCGAGCCCAAGACAAAGCACTTGCAAAAACACTCCGTCTTTGAACACAAGTTCCCATTGTGAGAGTGAGCGCCCGCCACCAAAAAGGAACAGCAGAAGGATTGAACCTATTGCAACGACGAGAAAAGATGTTTGTGTAACTCCAATAGGTTCCACTTGTTGAGTTATTTTCTGAGTGTAGATGATGTGGAGGGCGAAGAAGACTGCACAAATCACAGTTAGAATTTCTCCAAGTCCCCATGTCAAATGTGGAGGGCCTTGTATGACACCCGCACCGAATGTTGCCAGAAATACACCCATGAGTAAAGCACGAGATGGTCGTGATTTAGTGAATATAACTGTAATAAGGGCCGTGAAAACCACGTAGAGAGATGTTAGAAAAGCGGAAACTGAAGGGCTGATTTCTTCTAGGCCAATCATTTGGGTAACGAAACCAACAAGCATGATTCCTCCGAGAATGAAGCCTCCGCGCCATTGTTCACGTTGATTGAGGGCCGCTCGGGCCTTCGGGAAGATGAGAATCATAGCCAATGCCGCTACAGTAAATCGTGCCGCAACAAGTACTGCAACCACTTGGAATTGTCCGTAATCGATTATTTCGGGTTCGAGAGCATTGAGGGCTTGTTTCATCCAGATGAAAGTCGCACCCCATACGGAAGTAACAACAAGCAATGCAAACAATGCTTTCTTCCTCTGCAGCGGACTGGCTGGGCCGGCTTCCAAACCACTGCTGGGTTGCGAGAGGGTTTCGCCCATACCCCATGGCCGAAGTTGGCGCCGAATGAGTATAGCGGTCGAGACAGGTGATTTGCAACTGCTTGAAGACGAAGACTCAAGGAGTGAATGTGGTGTGTTGTCGATATGACGGAGGATGGGGGTTCTACGGTGCGGGCATGGGAATTACCCATCGAGACTGGCGAGGTCCCTGAAAGTGGTACGGAATTCGACGCTATTGTCGTTGGTGGTGGACCTGGTGGTTCTTCCGCTGCGGGCTACTTGGCTAAATCCGGCGCACGTGTCTTGTTAATCGAAAAAGATGTGTGGCCACGCGACAAAATTTGCGGCGATGCCGTGGGTGGGAAATCGCTCTCTCACGTCAACGAGCTCGGCGTAAAAGCAGATTTAGAATCGACGCCCCATTTTAGAGTCACAGGCATTGTATTTTCATCACCAAAAGGAAATACGGTTCGTGTCCCGTTGCCCGAAGAAGACGTTCAAAGACTAGAGGCAGGCTATGCTTTACCTCGTGCGCAATTTGATTCTTTACTGTTCAATCGTTGCCAAGCAATGGTGCGAGAAGCTGATGGTTTGGTCATTCAAGGCGGAGAAGTACGCTCTGTGTTGTTTGATGATGGTGCTGGCGGCGAAGACCCCGGTGAAGGGGCGGGGGATGCTCGGCATGACTCCGGCGTCATTGTTCGAATAGGCGGTAGAGGCGGTGAAGAGCGGACATATTACACTCGAGAATTGGTTGGGGCTGCAGGCTACAGATGTCCGGTTGCTCGCTCGGTTGTCGAGTCATCATACAATGAAGTCATGATGGACAGAGACCATTATTGCGGGGGATATCGCGAGTATTGGCAGAACGTCAAGGGCTGTGAAACAAACGTCGGCGATATTGAAATTCACTTTGTTGATTCGGTTATTCCCGGATACTTTTGGCTCTTCCCAGTTTCCGAAAATGTCGTGAACGTCGGTATCGGAATGGTCATGGGGCTGTTGGATAAACAGAAGAAGAAATTGAAGGCTCTTCAAGCCGATGTAATCGCTAATCATCCAATGTTCAAAGAGCGATTTGCTGAAGCTGAAATGGTACCGGGCTCAGCCAAAGGATGGCAACTTCCTTTTGGCTCGCCTCGAAAGAAAACCTCTCGTCAACCGCGCCGTTCAAGTATGAACGGTATTCGATTGGTCGGAGATGCTGCCTCATTGATTGACCCGTTTTCGGGGGAAGGTGTCGGTAATGCTCTGGTAACTGGAGAGATGGCTGCTCGGCACATCACCGAAAAAAGACCGTTTCTTGAATACCAAGACGAAGTTTGGAAAGTACTTGGACCAGAATTGATTAACTCCTATCGGATGCAAAAACTCAGCAGAAAATCTTGGCTCCTCAATTGGTTTGTAGGGAAAGCGGAAAAGAAACCGGCTCTCCAAGAAATGATGACTGAGATGATTGCGAGTAAAGAAGCGCAAGAGAATTTACATTCACCTTGGTTTATGGTGAAAACATTGTTGTTTTGAGGCGAGAATATGGATGCACGACTCAATGAAATCGATGCGGTATTTCTCGACTTAGATGGAACGATTTATCTCGGGGGCGACCTTATTGAAGGGGCGCTTGATTTTCTCCAGCGTTGTGATGAACGAGGTATTCAGCGCTATTTTCTATCGAATAATTCAAGCCGTTCGGTGAAACAATACGTGAAGAAATTACACGCGTTCGGAATTCCGGCGGTCGAAGAGGATGTGTTGCTTTCAACGCATGATTTATTGGCATGGCTTGCATCGAACTCGATCACTAAAACATGGTTGATTGGGACCGGAGGCATGAGAGAAATGCTTGAAGAATCCGGAATTGAAACGCGCAGCAAACATCCCGAATATGTCGTGCTTGGGTACGATACGGAAATCGATTATGAAAAACTCTCCAAAGCGAGCATTTTCCTTCATGCAGGTGTGCCGTTAGTTGCAAGCCACCCCGATATGGTCTGCCCTTCTCCCGATGGCGGGTTGCCTGATGTCGGGGCTTATCTCGCCTTACTCATAACAACCACTGGCGTTGACCCAGTCCACATAACTGGTAAGCCAAATGCTGGAATGATTTTGCATAAAATCGAGGCTTTAGGGCTTGACCCTGCACGTTGTGCAATGGTCGGAGACCGCTTGTATACCGACCTTGCAATGGCAACAAGAGCAGGTTGTGTTGGTGTGCTGGTGCTCTCCGGAGAAGCAACGATGGAAGATGTTTCGAAATTAGAAGAAGGTGCAGAGCAACAGCCCACTGTAATCGTCAACAGTGTAGACCAATTGCTGCGGTGATGAATTTATGTCGTTCAAAATCCGTTGGAATTGGTGGCGCTCAAGACGGTTGAAGCACCCTCCTGACGATATTCACCGAGCCGGCGATTTGGCTGAAATGCGTTTATGTAAACTTTCTCGGGCTGCTGGAAGAGACAATGGTTGGCATATTTTTGAATCGGTTCGAATCCCAGACCCAGAGGGCGGCCGAAGGGAAATTGACATGGTTGTAATCGGAGGAAATACAATGTTAGTCGTTGAACAGAAACAATGGGCTGGTTCTTTTGTCATCACAAAAGAGCATCATTTCGTACAGCACCGAAAGAATAGGACAACACACAACCACGATGGTGTAGCAGACCGTATCGCACGTAAAGCTCGAATATTGAAAGCGCTGCATGAAAAAAGACTTTCACTTTCTGAAGAGGACTCCATAGCCATGCGAGTCATTGTCGCTATGACTCACCAGACCCTTGAGTGGCCCGAGATACCTGATGATTTAGCCGCAGAAATGGTCGATGAAGCCGGCTTTATTCAAATTCTCGAATCGACCAGCCCTGGTGAGATGAATGAGGATTTGATGGAAACCTTGGGTGGGTTCAACACCTGGGACGAAGTTCACCTTCATGGTGGATTGATGTTGAAAGGAGATGTCTTCAGTCTTGGCTTAGGCGACCAGTTACGGTCATGGTTTTCAGAACGCAAAAGCCCTGTTGGGGCAACTGCTGAACACAATCGTTCGTTGTTTTCTCTCTTTACGAACAATCCCAGTGAAGTTACACTGAAAACCGGGGGGAAAAACATCGTCGCTAAAATTCCATACGGCATGGCTCTTGAAATGCATGTTGTCGGAGAAAAGAAGCCTCGTAAAATCGCTTGGGCAAACATAACCCACATCAGCGTTTCAAAGCCCCCTGCTGATTGGGCGAAGAATGTGTGATGTTCACGAGGTTTGATGTGGGTTGGTCGAACGGCTATAGCCATGGCTGAACCATGGATTGAGGCAATTGGATTGCTTGCAGGCGTCATCGGTATCTTCGCTTGGATTCCCCAGATTGTCCAGGTATGGGTTCACAAACGCCATGATGGCATCTCGTTGACCACGTTTGCAGTCGTTTCATTCGCCCTTGGACTTTGGCTTATCTATGGAATTCTTGTCGATTCTTTTGCGATGATTGCAGCTAATATCATGACTTTGTCCGTCATAGGGGCTGTTATCATCGGTGTTCTTCGAGTTCGCAAAAGCGAGGCTCAATCAGAAGAATCTCAATTGTAAGATGCTTTTGTTGTCGAGATGATCACGGCGCCAATCTTGTACGGGTCTCCGTTTGATGCTGGTCGGCGGTCTTCTAGTCGTCCAACCCAGCCATCTTCTGGAACAGTAACTGGAATTCGAATAGATGCACCACGGTCTGAAATACCATATGAGAATTGGTCAATCGCTTGAGTCTCGTGCAGTCCTGTCAAACGTTCATCGTTGTATTCCCCATAAACATCCATGTGCTTCTTGATGTTCTTTCCAAATTCTTCACAGATTTTTGTGAACAGTTCTTCTCCACCCTCGTCTCGCATTCGGCCATCAGAGAAATTTGCGTGCATTCCAGAACCGTTCCAATCGCCTTTGACCGGTTTTGGATGGTATTCAATATAGCAACCATAACTTGCTGTCAATCGGTCAAGAAGATAGCGAGCAACCCAGAGTTCATCGCCTGCTTTTTTAGCACTCTTGGCAAATATTTGGAATTCCCATTGTCCGCAAGCAACTTCTTGGTTAATTCCTTCAAAATTTATTCCTGCATCGAGGCAAAGGTCTGCATGTTCTTCAACGAGAGCTCGTCCGTGGGTGTTTTTTCCACCAACTGAACAGTAATACATTCCTTGTGGGCCGGGATATCCACCCATTGGAAAACCAAGAGGGAGTTGTGTATCGGCATCCATGATGAAATATTCTTGCTCGAATCCAAACCAGAAATCGTCGTCATCGTCTTCGATTGTTGCCCGTCCGTTGCTCGAATGAGGTGTGCCATCGGCATTCAAAACTTCACACATGACAAGAAAGCCATTGAATCGTTGAGGGTCTGGATAAATCGATACTGGTTTGAGGAGGCAGTCGGAGGAGTTTCCTTCTGCTTGTTTGGTTGAGGAGCCATCAAAGTTCCACATTGGACATTCTTCGATTGTTCCCGTGAAATCTTTCTTCACGAGTGTTTTGCTGCGCATGTTCTGTGTCGGGTTATATCCATCAAGCCAGATGTATTCTAATTTTGCTTTCTCCATCATAGGTATCGGTTCAATGCTTACAAAGACGGTATATCAACCATACGCTCATTTTTCCCGCAAATTTATTTGGCGTTTGATTACTAATCAAAAATAATAATGAATTTTTGATTATTAATGTGGTTGTTTAGCGAGTCAAAGTTTATTCATTTGTTCGCGGAATCCAAAAAAAAATGAGCGAATGAACACCGGAGAAGAGGGTTCAGATTCACGGTGTTTTTCTGCCCCGGACCGGTGAACTCTTGGGTGGTGGCATCCACGAGCATACAATGGAAATTCCCACAGGTGGCTATTTGCGGCAATGGCGCAAATCCTTAGGGCTCACCCAAGCGGCATTGGCAGAACGTTCCGGGTTGACGCAGTCTGTTATCGCCAAGGTTGAAACTGAATCAGTAGATCCTCGCGCCTCGACATTGAGGAAGATGGTCGGAGCGCTCAATCGGGAGGAACATCCCAACCAGGCCCACACTGTGGGCGACATCATGGTCTCAGAAGTTACAACTTTATTGCGTATTGATACTGTTCAATCTGCGATTGACAAGATGGTTCTCGGTGGCATTAGTCACCTCCCTGTGCTTGGAGATGCGGGTTCTGTCGTTGGATTGGTTTCAGAAGCAAGCCTGCTCAAAGGGAATGTTGGGAGAGACGTTTGTGTTGATGAAGTGATGCGAACGGACTACTCGATGGTTGATGTTGATATTTCAGTTGAAGAGGCGCGCCGCCTTCTCGGTGAGAAAGAGGTGTTGTTGGTCAACCAGCGCGGCATCTTGGTTGGACTGGTGGGCAGAATCGATATGGTTCGTGCATTGCGGGAAACCGAATGATTTCACTGATTATTTGCTGCGTCTTCACTCTGAGGTGTGATGAGCACATTACTTCCATCTCGAACGATATGAGGGAGGGTGAGCATGCCGCCATTCACCGTAATTGGACACAAGACGCCGCAGGCAGGTGCAAGATAGTCCTCGCCAGTTTCCGTCATGACCAAACGAATGCCGTGGCCTGCAGGTAAAAGAGCGTCAATCGCTTGAAACTCCATCAGCATGGTCAACGATTGCCCTGGGAATACTGTGGTGGGGTCGCTACCGCCTTGGTGGTAACGAATATCCATTGTTGCGTGGCCAAGGCGAAGGTTTGTTACTGCGTCTTGTAACTCGACGAATATTTGACCGCCATCCATGGCTGCTTGAACTTCGAGGTGGAGCGTTGTAAGTCCCGAGATATGAATATCGGAAGAGGGGTTTAACGCATCGCATTCAATCACTACACCGCTCACGCTGCCGCCCGTGGTCGATACGCCTTGCACCCGTGTCCCCGTTTGAGTACAGGTCTCAAGAGGTATTTCGCCCGAAATCCGGTCAAGTGGGGGCCATGTATCTTCGATGCGCCATTGTCCGTCATTCCTTTGAATTTGAGCATGGAGTTCTGGTTTTTCTCCAATACCTTTCAGATAATACTCGAACCATTCAAACAAATCTTGCCCCCAATCCCAACGCGTCATGTTTTGAATTGCTTCGCCGCCATATCCGCTGTCTTGTGCGTTGTGTTTCGACCACTGGTCGGGGTAATTGTGCTCCCATTGCCCAAGCACTCCTCGAACATCGAATCCAGCGTCGATAAATATCTGGTACCATGGGAAGACTTGGTGGGGGTCGACATTCCAATCTTGCATTCCTTGGACCCAGTATACGCTGCCATTGTAATTGGTAAGTGCTTTCGAAATGTGTTCCCTTTCTTCGTAGTAATTCGACATGTATGGGTCTAATTCACCCATGCCGTATGTGACCGGTCCTGCAAAAAGCCCTTCGATGATGTCCGGGCAAATATTGTCCATATCTTCAGCGTTATAATCAACTGTGCTTCCGAAATAATTCATGTGCATAACTTGGCTGCGGGCTTCAGCGCTTCCGTTTTTGTAAAGAAGTGGATGCAATCCTGTCGTGCCTGAAATCGGTACAATAGTGGCTAAGTGTTCACTTCCATGGACTGCTGCCTCCCATTGTGTAGCGCCTTCATAGGATTTTCCATACAAACCAACCTTGCCGTTTGACCAATTTTGTTTACCAAGCCATTCAACTGCTTGATGAATGCCCCAACCCTCTCCTTCGCCACGGTAATCAAAACATCCAGAGGATTCTTCTGTGCCGAAAACAGATACTTGGGCAAATGCATAACCGTGAGGAATATAATTGTCATAAATAAATTCGCCACGGCCAGCTCCAACGACATTGGTTGCACCTGATTCATCTCCGGGTTGTCCGAAGGAGAAATAAGGGCTAACGACCGCTATGACAGGTACTTTTTCTCCTTCTTCTGTGTTGGATGGAAGCCAATAGGAAAGGTGGACGTTTGAAGTGGATGGGCCTGTTTCCCAAACCTCGGAAGTATCGACTTCAAAGGTCGCTTCTTGAACTTCAAGGGCGGTGTAAGGGCCCGGCTGCAGCACATAGGAATAACTGTCCGTCCAATTCCACTCGAGGGTGTGGCGCTCCCATTCTGTTGGATAGAGGGTTGAATCTTCATTCTCTGTTTGAGGGGTTGCTTCTCCGAAACAACCCGAAAGAGGGCCGAGGAGGAACAACATAGACAGGAATATGGCGATTCGCATTGGTTGGGCGAAAGAGGGGTTTGGCATCAATGTGATGGTTCGAAAACGGTACATCAAGAAGGGGAAACGTGTGGGCTAACTATGCCCGTACTTGTGACTGGTGCCGCTGGATTCATCGGCTCCCATGTTGTACATTTGTTACTCGAAAAAGGGTTTGATGTGCGTGCAACGGCCAGAAATCCGGAGCGAGCAAAATTTCTTGAAGTCTTTCCAAAACAAAAGGAGGCATCGCTTGAGATTGTAGCCATGGATTTGCTCGACAAAGTTTCGGTAGTTCATGCCGTTGAAGGGTGTGAAATTGTGATTCACTGTGCAGCGGCGCTCATGGTTGGCGTACGTGATGCTCAGAGCGACGTTGTTGATCCCTCGGTTGTTGGAACGACGAATCTTTGTGAAGCGATAGAAGGAGTGGGTTGTGTCAAGACTGTAATACACACTTCGTCGGTTGCTGCAATTCGCAGAACGCGCTACCAAAACGGCCACACCTTTTCCGCCGAAGATTGGTGTGATGATGCGACATTACAATCAAATCCCTACGGCTTAGCAAAGGCAGAAGCTGAACGTATAATGCGGGCATTTGTCGAACGGCAACCCGAACAGAAGCGCCCAAGACTCGTAACAATTCACCCTTCCATTGTCTTCGGACCGGTCTTTCAAAAGCGCCACACACAGGGTTCAATGGCATACCTCAAGCATTTTACTGGCCGAATGCCCTTTGTTCTCAATACTCATCTGAACTATGTCGATGTTCGGGATGTTGCTTGCGCCCATGTGGCTGCTCTCGAATCTGGTCAAAACGGGGCCCGGTATATTTTGCATAAAGAAGGGATTTGGATGCAGGAAATCGGCCGGCGTTTGCGTGTATTCAAACCTGGGAAAAAATGGGCTGTACTTCGCCTTCCCAAACCCGCTGCCGCTTTATTGGCAGTACTTCACCCCCAACTCACATGGAAAATGGTTCGTTCATCACTTGGAAGACATGTCGCGTATGATATTGGAAACATGGAACAAGAGTTGGGAATTGAACTGCATTCGTCTGAACAAACCTTGGTTGATTCTATCGAATCGATGTTAAAATTATCAGTTTGAATTGGTGAAGTGGATTGTGTCCCTTCCGACACTCTCATCAAGGGGTTGTATTTCAACACGGCTAAGGGGAATGACATGGACTCGATAACCAGCTATATTGACAAATTGATTGAACTAGGTGAATGGGCGCAATGGGTGGCTGGCGCGGTTGCCGCATTGCTGACATTGGTATTGGCTCGGTTCTTAATGCGCAAAGTGGTACTCGACTTCGTAAAGAAGACGAAGTTTGAATGGGATGACCGTTTGTATGCTCCAGTCACTAAACGTCTTTACGCCTTCATAATAATTGCAGCAACTCAATTAACCATGACATGGGTAAAGGGTGAGTATGATTCATTTGTATTGTCTGCTGACCCATTCTTCCAAGCTTCTTACATTCTTCTTTCAACGTCGTTTCTTAGCGTTTCTTTGATGGTAATGGTCCCTGTAATAATGGAACGGTTCTCCGACCCTACAAGCGTCACTGTATCTGGAAGTAATTCATTAATTGTGTTCTTGGCAAGAGCCGTCGTATGGTTCGGCGGCATGTATCTCGCACTATCTGAACTTGGAATTGAATTGTTTGGTGTTCTTGCTTCCTTAGCGGTATTCTCTTTGATTATTGGGTTCGCTATGCAGCAATCATTAGGCAACATTGTTAATTCATTCATGCTAGCTCTTGACCAACCATTTGAAGTTGGAGACAGAATCGAGGTTGAGGGGAAAGTTGGTGCAGTTGTATCGGTTGGTATTCTTTCTACCAAAATTCTAACTCATGAAGAAAACTTAGTTGTTATTCCTAACAACAGTCTAGTAAATTCAACCGTTATCAACCATGCTCGCGGAGGAGGAGATGGTGTTGGGCGCCGCATATCACTCGTACAAGACATTGGAGTCGGATATGATGAAGACGTTGCCCACGTCAAATATACAATTCTAAAATTGATGCGTGAATGTCCGCACATTTTGGAAAAGCCGGACCCGCGCGTATTGCTCATCGAACTCGCAGATTTCTCCAAGATATTCCGAATGTATGGCTGGGTTGAAGACTACTCAGATGAGTTTGTTGCCCGTGATTGGTTGTTGATGAACGTAGATGAAAAATTCAAGATGGAGGGAATCGATATTCCATATCCTACTTCTGTTGAGATTGTAGGAGAGAGTGAAAAATATGCAAATCCACGACACAAGAAGACAAGTGTACGAATGGCCAGATTACAGATGGTTAAGGAAGACAAGAAATTATCTAAAGAACGTGCTGCGGCTAAAGAGGATATAGAATTCATTACTGAAAGATTGAAGAGCCCTGATTTGAATAAGAAGGATAAGAAAATGCTCGAAGATGACCTCAGAGAACTCAACAGTATCCTCAGTATGTTTGAGGCTGGCGGCGAAGATTGAGAAGTTGTGTGCTAAAAGATTCTTCAAAATCTCAAACCGTTCATTAGAGGCAGGGGTTGAGCGTCAATTCTGCCGTAAGGTATGAGTGGCGCGCCGCCTTGGGACAACCATGCAGGCAGAGGTAGTGTGGGGTGACCGTTGGAGTGAAAACTCGCTGACAATGGCTCACACCTATATGGAGGTCGCTTGCAGAAAAAAGAGTCTTGTCTGTCTTGCAGCAGACCGCTCCACTATGGCTGAACTGAATCAATTAATCGATGAAGTCGGGCCTCATATCGCTGCACTCAAGACACATGTTGATTTGGTTGATGATTGGTCTGCCGAGGCGTGGACTGCCTTTTGTTCGAAGGCAAATTCAGCCGACCTGTTGGTGTTTGAAGACCGGAAATTTGCAGATATTGGCGGGATCAGTCGAAAGCAAATGTCGGGAATTTACGATATCCGTTCGTGGGCTGATTTGGTAACGGCGCACCTCATTTCAGGACCAGACATCGTCGATGGATTACAAGCCGGGTGGAATGATGTTGGGCGCCAAGGCGGTGTGCTTCTCTTGGCTCAAATGTCAAGCAGAGGTAATTTGCTCGTTCCCGATTACACAGGCAAGGTTGTTTCCGTTGGGAAAAATCATGCTGGAGTTTTTGGATTCATTGGTAACGGTTCAAGGCCCGAGGAATTGAAAGTCCTGCGGAAAGCGGTGGGGCCTGGGAAACTAATCTGGACTCCGGGGGTAAACCTTGCAGTCGGGGATGGGGAAATGGGCCAACGCTATGGAAGCCCGCGTGAAGCCATTCTCGCCGGTTCGGATTGTATTATCGTCGGCTCGGGCATCCACAAAGCGCAAAATCCATCTCACAAAGCTCAAGCATATGCTGATGCTTCGTGGAGTGCTTTTGTAGAACGTAGCCAATCGAGGAATGCGGTATGATGGTGCGGACATTACTGTGGTTTTGTGCCATCGGTCTGTCTTTTGTGCCTCTTTGGATTCTTTGGCGAGCAGGTAAAAAGGCTGCAAACCTTGATTTCCGCCTTTCGCAAAATGATACATCTTTACTCGACGATAATGGCGTCATCATTACACAAATAACCGGCTTGCCGCCGAACACCCGCGTCATACCAAATGCGAATGTGGTGGTTATGCAGAGTCCCGGGACTCAAGCGAATGGGGCAAGTCCCGAAAATTTGGCATAAGCCAAATACCCGAGCCCTGAGAGGACCAATACGATAACGAGCATCCTCAACTTTCGCCGTTTTGGTTTAACCGGCACTGTGGCCAAAAGCGGTGCTATCGAAATCTCTGGAAGCGGTTCAAGAGTAACGCCCGGCAAGGGGAGTGCGGGCATACCGGGTAATGCAGGAAGTGGCATGAAACCTTCATCAGCCTCTGGTTTTACCCGGTCTTCGGGATAGAGTTGATCGAGGTCTTCAAGTCCTGGAGCGTCCGGTATAGGGCCAAGAATTTGTTCCCATTGTTCTTCAATTGCAGTGGAAGAAATTGGCTTTTCAAGCCATGCTACAGCGCCTGCTGAATGACTTGCATCCTCAGCTAGTTGTACCAATCTGCGTGAAGCGATGAAGACAATACGGCTTTCGCCGCCATGTTCCCTCATTTCCAAAGCAGCAAGATGGCCGTCCAAAGATGGGAGGTCAAGAGCGATGACAACGAGTTCGGGGTCGATACGAATGTACTCGTCCACTGCTTGGTCACCATCTTCGCAAACCTCAACGATGAATTCTCGAATTTTGAAAATTTCACGAAGTCGCCTCAGAGACATCGGGTTGTTGTCTACAATGAGAACCGTTGGAGCGGTTTCTTCTGCAGTCGGCGTGACATAAGCCATGTGAATCATCTCGCTGAAATCGCCATTACACATCAATTAACCGCAAAGGATCGGTCATTCTTCGCCGTCTTGGATGTTCGAGAGGTCTTCGATGGGGCCACTTTGAGGATTTGCAAATGCCTCCCGTATTGTTTGAGATTGGGCCGCATCGCTTTCCATTTCACGGCGCCTTGAAGGGGCTTTGAGGAATTGTAGTTGTAGTTCGCTGACAATGCCTTTCAACATCCTCTCCTCATGGTCGCTCAAATTGCCCTTGGTCTTACCTTGAAGCATTCTCAACAAATCAATAGCAGCTTTTGCTTCACCAAGGTTGAACATCATGTTTCCTTCTTGGTCTGGTAAAAGGCCCATGTGAAGTAAGGCTGAGCGTTGAAACATGTGAACCAATTGAAAAAATTGTTCAGTTTCTTCGTCTTTGAAAGTACCCGCCATGGTGTTCGGAGGGGTTTGGGGGCTAAGTCCCCATCGCTTCACTTCAATCGAACATTTGTTCAAGAAGCCAGTCTGGGTCAAATTGTTTCAAGTCGTGGTATCCTTGGCCAACACCTGCGAATACAATTGGGCGACCTGTTGAGAAGGCGATAGAAAGGCCTGCTCCACCTTTGGCGTCTGTGTCGATTTTTGTTAACACAGCGCCATCGAATTTCATAATTTCTTGGAACATTCTCGCTTGCTCAACAGCGTCGTTTCCTGCAAGTGAGTCGCCGACGAATAATGTTAGGTGTGGGTTGGCTACGCGTCGAACCTTGTTGAGTTCGTTCATGAGATTGACTTTGTTTTGCATACGCCCGGCAGTATCGACAAGTACCACGTCAATGTTTTTCGCTTTGGCAGAATCGATTGCGTCGCGTGCGATTGCCGCCGCATCTCCTCCGCGTTGACTGGAGATACAACGAATTCCTAAAGTCTCACAATGCGATTCAAGTTGTTGAATCGCACCTGCTCGAAAAGTATCGCCTGCTGCGGCGACAACACTGAGGTTTTGGTCGAGAAGTCGGCGAGCGATTTTTGCCGCCGTCGTGGTTTTTCCTGTACCGTTTACTCCAACCAGCATAATGACAACCGGCGTATCACCAGAATCGACAAAGGATTGAACTGTTGCGTCGAAATCCCAGTATCCTGCTGCTAAAATATTCCGCAATGCTCGTTTGAGGGCGGCTTCAAGCACCTTTGCCAAATCTGCCCCCCTTCGGAGACGTGCCCCCACAAGGTTTGCACGCAATGCTGCAGTGACTGCAGTGACTGCGTCGCTGGAAATATCGGATTCAAGAAGAACCCATTCGAGTTCTTCAAGGAGATTGTCGAGTGCTCCGCCGGCTTTGATAACTCGCCCGCCTTCGGAAACAACACCCCCTCCCAGGTCGACTTTGACTTTGGTTCCTGCTTCTGTTTCAATTTCGGCTTCTTTAACCGAACCTTTCGGCGTAGATTGAACGCTAACAAGTTGGCGGCCGGTTGTTGTTCTCATTACAGAAAGGTCAACATGTGACCCTTTTGGCCGGGCCATTTCAACCGCCCCTCGCTTCGCCATTTCCTTACGCTTTTTAGCGAGGCGTTTTTCTTCTGTCCGACGGCGTGCTTCTTGCTGTTTCTTCTCTTTACGAGTAAGTTCAACTGGTAAGGCGAGTTCTTCTTCATCGTCAAAATCATCCCACTCTTCACTCGAAGATTCAAGGGATTCGGCTTCGTCCAATGCCTCCAGGTCCTCCCACCCTTCTTCCTCCGGTTCAATCTCTGGGGTTTGTTGAACTGGTGTTGGGGGCTCAGAAGTGGGTGGTTGGGCAGTTGCTAATGCCTCTTGGGCTTCTTTTGTGTTGGCTTCAGCGGAAAGTGCATCTGTATCGGTTTCGGTGGCGACTTCTGTCACTCTTTTCCGAAATCTATCAAAAAGTCCCATTCGCAACCCTCAGTCATCCAGTGTTAGTTCATTGCCAAAACGGCTTCCACGGCGTTGTTGGCGACGAGGTTGTTTCTCTGCGGGCGCAGATGTAGAAGGTGTTTCTTGAACGGGTGCATCTTGAGGTTGAGAGGGTTGAAGTTGTTCGGCTGCTGAATTGAATTCTTGGGCTAAAAGGGTGATTTTCTCCTCCAATTTTCTCACTTGTTCAGCCAAATCTTTGTGTAACAATGTGATGCCTTCTTTTCGTTCAAGTGTTAATGCATGCACTTCAGACCAAGGCTTTTCTCCGTAAACACCGCTTCCAATATCGATGAGGGCTGTGCCCTCTTCTTTTCCTTCGTGCGTGTAATTCAAAGTCACTCCAGAACCAATAGAAAGGCGAGCGCTTGTGTGGCCAGTTTTGCTAGATTTTTGAAGTTCGGCGAGAATCCCGGTTGTCAGGGTGTGCTCTTCGATAATCGCAGAAATTTGTTCGGTTTGTGCAATGAGTGCATCAAGTTGTTTTCTGTGCGCGTCGATTGTTCGCGCCATTTTTTGTAACTCGCTTCTTTCAACCATGCGGCTCACGTAGTCCGAGACGGTTGCCCTTGAAGAATCCCGCGAGGGTTCACTCTTCTTCATTTGTTGCAATGATTGCTCCGCCAGCAGCTGCGATTTCTTCTCGGAAATGGTCAGTAATGCGTGGTTCTGTAGAGGTTCGTGGGTCGATTTCTTCAACTGATGTGATGTCAATAGAGCGGCGGTTTGCCTTGTGCCGAGAGCCCATGATCGAATATGTTCGATGTTCTGCATCGCCAGCATCAGATGCTGGTAGGTCTAAAGAAAATGCTTGGCGCATGCTGCCAAACGGGGCGACTCCTGTTACGCGAAAGGCCTTCATCGAAGTGGGCGACTCGCAAACCCGACTTAAACGCGCCGTCGCGTAGAATCTGGTGAAAACAACCGCGAGATTGACAAAGTTAGACGGTTCAACGAGGTTTATGCGACCGGTGTTCTTTGTCATGATGCTGTTGCTGTTGCCTTTGGTTCAGGGGTTCGCACCTCCTGTTTTTTCTGAAGACTTAACGGGGGGGGAATGGGTCCTCGTCTTGGAACAAGGGACATGGACGCAAGAACAGTGGATGGAGTTGTATGATGAAGGGTATACACCTCTTCGAATGATTCACCCGTCTGAGGTGTTGGTTTGGCACTCTCCGGATGCAAGCGAAATCGTAGGCGTCTCGATGAACAAAGCCCCAGAAGTCGAATTCAAAGGTGATGTGTTTCAATTTTCCACCCATGAGTACTATCGTTTCGTGTTTGAGCCCAACCTCCCTTCAGATGCAGTGCAACAGTTGGTTGCTGTATTCGAGCAGCATGGTGTTGACATTGAATCGCGAGCCGAGTATTATTCTACTGGGGTCCCCCATGTAGAAGTTGGGAGTTGGATGAGTGATTTTTCAACACTCTCCTCTCTCGATGGTTTGCTTTGGGTCGAGCCGGTACTACCTACTCTCGCTCGGAATGAGCAGGCTGGCTCGTTATTGCAATACGGTGGTTTATCTGGAAATCCTGCTTGGGATTTAGGGTTAAATGGCGAAGGTGTTGTCGTTGCTGTAGCGGACTCCGGGCTAGATGCTGACCATGCATGCTTTCGAAATGCCACTCTACCTGGTGGATTTGGTTCGGAAGGTGAAAATTTAACCGATGGTGTCGGGACTCCTGGCCCTGAACATCGGAAGGTTTTGTTGTTGAATCATTCCATTGATTCGGGAGATACCCCTGGTCAATCAGACTACAGGCATGGTACTCATGTTGCAGGGACATTGTCATGCTATAACGTCTATGACATGCGCTCAGGAACGTTGCCTCAAAACGGTTCTTCACTTTCATATGCTTCCCAAATTCTGTTCCAAGATATTGTTTCTGAAGCGGGGTGGGTGCCGCCGGATGTTGACGCTTTACTTGTTGAAGCGGGGTTGAATGGTGCAACTTTACATTCCAATTCTCGGGGTGATGCAACAACAGAATATACTGCACGTACTGGTGATTTTGATGCATGGGCCTTGGAAATGCCTTGGTCTCTCGCCTTTATTGCCCCTGGGAATAATGGGGGCCAATTACTTGAACCAGCAAACGGACGGAACGTCGTTGCTGTTGGGGCTTCAATTAAATCGGAATCAACAGACCGCTGGAGCTCTTCTTCGATTGGGCCAACTGAATCTGGCACAAATGGGATTTTTGCATTGGCACCTGGTTCGTCCATTCAATCAGCACGTGCTGATGGAATAGATGATTCATATAACGACGGTTTGCGTTCATCGAGCGGCACGAGTATGGCGACGCCTGCGGCTGCGAGTACTGCTGCCGTCATTCAGCAAATGGTAGAGCAAGGGTGGATTTCTGGGAACGAAAATCGAACGTGGCAATCCGTGAATACTTTGCGCCCAGAATGGTTTGAAGGAGGGGGGAATACGACGAATAATTTGAGCCTCGCCTCGGGTTTTTCACCGTCTGGCTCTTTGTTACGGGCGTTGCTCTCATTAGCAACTACGCCGCTTCCACAAGAAGTTAGAAACGGTGAAAATGGAGGATTTGAATTGCAAAATCATTACGATGGTTGGGGTCAATTAAATCTCTCGGAATTAATCGATTTAGGCCAAATTGAGACGGCGTTGCACCAAGGAGACGGGGTTCCTGCAGAAGATATATGGATTCACGATTCGTACCGTTTGTTGAACCAAACGCCCCAATCGTGGTTACAAGAAAGACAGGGAGATTCTGAAGCTTTAGAGAATTTGGTTTCGGCGACTTGGGACGGCACAGGGGCTGTTGGTCCGTTCTTGAAAAGTGGCGATGTTTGGGTCGAGCGTTTTGATGTCGTCGGGGGAAATTTTGATGCACGTCTTGCTTGGGCTGCTGCTCCTGAACCCCATCTGGTTGATGACCTTCAACTCATCGTTCGGCTTTCAGACGGCCGAGTGGCTATCGCAAACGAATATCAAAACGATGGCGATTCGACACTCTCTTTTTCAGAAATGGTTGATTTCTCAGATGGGATTGCTTTCCCGATGTCAAACGAAACGACATTGGCTGTTTCGCTTTCCGAAGCCGACCTTAGCGGCATTGAGTGGATAGAGGTTGAAGTTCGCGCTCGGTACATCTCTCCGGGCAGCCATGATGGTGGCGTGGGTATCGATGGAAATCGTGTTGGTTTTGCGTTGGCCATACAAGGGGTTCACCGTGATTCTGATTCATGGGGGGATGGTGATGGAGATGGTGTACCAAACCAAAATGATGCGTGTCTGAACCAAAACTCGAGCGAGTGGGATTCAGATGGAGATGGTTGTATCGATGATACAGATGGTGATTCAATTGGAGATAACCTCGATGAATGCCCAGGTGAAAACGCCAGCCAATATGATATGGATTCAAACGGGTGTGTCGACGATACGGATGGCGATGGTATCTATGATGATGTTGATGTGTGCTACACCAATGCCGTTTCGGCATTTTGGCCCGTGGATGAATTTGGTTGCAGACCGGTTGATTTGCTACCTGTCATCAATTTTGTTTTGTCCCCTGAAGACGGGGGGGAATGGTATGATGCGCTTCTTATTCAATGGAGTGTTGAGGACGGTGATGGTGATGCGTTTGACACCGGAGCTGAAATTCACGTATTAAATGCCTCGAGTTCAGGCGGGTCGTATCCTGTCGCTTCTTGCTTTGAACAAAACGTTCTGAATGGGACTTTTTCCTGCACGTGGTATGTTCCAAGAGACTTGCCCGTTTGGGATATTCGGGGTGAGTCGCTCCAAATTGAAAGTTATGCACAAAGTCGAAATAATTCTCCGGAAGGAAAAAGGGACCTTGTTCTTCTTCGAGATGTTGCTGTATTTACCAGTGATTGGAAGCACCCATTGCTCGACAACAACGATTTGATTTCTTCGCCAGAGGAGGGTGTTGCTTCACAAAACCGTGCTTTGGCTTGGGGCGTGATTGGTATCGTTTGTGGCTTCGTATTCATGTACCAATTAAGTTGGAAGATTCGACGAGAAAATACCGATAAAAAAGTTCCACCGGCTTTTGAAGAGGGTGCGGGGTACCACGCGGACCAAGCAATTGGTGAAAACGAGTGACCAAGAAGCGGAACGGGGGCGATTTTTGCCCTATGTGGCTATCGGAGTAAAGGTGAACCTTGAAGGGTGGTGGCATCCTCGCCAACATATCCGCAAAGCGGAAGGTGAAGAATATGAGTGACCGTCTATATGTTGGAATTGACCTGGGTACCTACCAATCTACTATTGCATCAAGTGCTGGCATTAGCCACACAATCGAAACTGTCGTCGGGCGTCCAAAGGACCCTGTTGCACGAAATTTCCTTGGAAGAGATGTATTGTTTGGAGGCGATGCTCTCAAGAATAAACTCGCATGTAATCTCTACCGCCCCATGGCTGCTGGTGTTGCACAAGATGATGAAGCAAATTTGGCAGCTGCCAAGGCTTTCGTTTCTCACCTTTTGGAAACAGTTGACCCTGAAGAATTCGATGAAGTGTTTGGCGTTATCTGTTCTCCAAGCCACGTTTCATTCACTGACAAATCCAACCTCGTCGCAACCCTTCGTGGTCAAGTAAACGCCATCATGGTCGTTACAGAACCTTTTGCTACTGCTTTTGGTATTGGTGAAATTGCAAGTTCAATTGTCGTTGATATTGGCGCTGGAACAACTGATATCGCTCGAATCTATGGTACATTCCCTACTGATGAAGACCAAGTCACTATCCAAGAGGCTGGAGATTGGTTGGACAACGAACTCATGGAACTTATTCGAAAGAAGTACACCGGCGCACAAGTCACGAAGGACATGGTTCGCAAGTGGAAAGAAGAAGTCTCCTATGTTGGCGGCGATGACCGTGAAGCAATGGTTGAATTGTCCGTTGAAGGAAAGAAGCAAGTTGTCGATATCGGCGACTTGGTCAACCAAGCATGTGAATTGATTATCCCGAAAATCGGAAATGCAATCAAGAGAATTGTTGCTGGCGCAGACCCTGAATACCAACCAATTCTTCGAAACAACATCATCCTCTCTGGCGGCGGCTCTTTGATTGAAGGTGTCGCAGCTCGTATGGCTGACGAAATTTCCGATATTGGGGACGTCAATGTTTGGTGTGTCGATGATCCAATCAACGCTGTTGCTACAGGCGCCCTCCAACTCGCTGGTGAAATGCCAGATGACATGTTTACTGCAATCAACTGATTGCGGCGCTTCTGCAAAGGGTGGAAAACCGACCCTCAAAGCCCTCTTTTGATGGCGAAAGTTCAAGTGTAGTTGGGCGGCGATAGCCGCCTGTATGACGCTCGACTCTTCCGGAACAACTGGTATCAACCGAATTGGTGACGCGACTGGCGATGAGCGAGCAGCGCTTGAGGGGATGCTCAAAGGCTACCCTGTAGAGCAATTAGTCGAAGAAGTTCTCATCGCATGGAAAGAGTTGGCTGCTCGAAATGAAGAAATGGTTTCTGTCAAACAGCGCCTCCGGGTGCTCGAACTCGATTTGGCGGAACGAGAAGATATGGTGGCTCCAGAAGTTGCCCGTCTTGCTGAAACCGATGCAGCCCTGCAAGACAGTGAAGCAAAAGTGATTCACCTTGAGCGTCTTTTGGGCGACACGCGAGAAGAATTGGCTTCACAGCAATCCTCTCTTTCACATGAAGAACGTGAATCAATGGCAACTGAAGTTGGAGAATTGCGGTCTTTGACAAGTCAGCAAGACGAAGTCATTGGAGAAATGGAAGGTCGAATCAGTCAGATGGTCGAAGCGCTCGAACGTGCAGCTGATGCAGGTTTAACATCCGTTACTGCGGAAGAAGTTCGAAGTTTGAAAGCACAACTCGACACTTTACTTGCTCAAAATGATGCGGAACAAGCCGCAAATAAGGCACTTGAAGAAGAGCGTCAAAGACTTCGAGATATCGCAGACAGATTACGCGGGCTTCTCGATGCAAGAGACGGTCGACTCGGGGAATTGGAAGAACAATTGGAGCGAGTGATGCAAGGTCCCCGTTCTGTTTCAGCAGAACACGATTATTTGGTTGAGCAAATCGATGAGCTCAAGCGACGGTTGCTTGAACGAAACAGGGAATACGATTCTCTACGACGACGAGAACGACGTTTGCATAATGATGTGTTTGAACGCGATGAACGTATTCAACAAATCACTCTCACCCTTACCGATATGGAGGCTGCATTACAAGACAGAACTGCAGAACTCCGAGAGATTGAAGGGCAGCGGGAAACGATGGTGCATGAACTTGATTCTGTTCGACGCGGTGAGCGAACCCGTGAAGTTGTAGGTCGTGTCTTTGCTGACTCCCTTTCATTGGTTCGAACCCATGATGCTCGTGAAGCGAAGAGAGATGCTTACAGTAATGCTCCTGATGTTAAAAGAACGCTTTCAACGCCCGACACCGAGGATATGTCAAAACTCGCAGAAGGTGGACGCGTCAATCTAGAAGTGAGTGAGAGTGAAATCGAATCCGGAATTGATGTCGACGGTGTTCGGCCCCCATCACCTGGTGGTTCTGGAGACCCTGTTGTCTTTGAAGATGAAGATTAGTCTTCTAATGCCGAGGTAATCTCGCTGATTCGTTGGCGTAGTTCTTGTAAATCTGCTGCGTCTTCTGTAAGCGTTCCAGTCACAATCCAATCTGCACCGGCCTCTGCAGCGAGTTTTGCCTGCTCTGGCGTACGGATGCCGCCTCCAACAACAAGTGTGAGGTCGCCTACAGAGCGAGCGCTTTCAATCAAGTCCGGATGAACTTGGGTCTCTGCGCCACTGCCTGCTTCAAGGTAGAGGAGTTTGAATCCGAACATCCGTGCTGTAAGCGCATATGCATGAACTAAATCCACCTCACTGGGTTGTATCAGTTCAACCTCTCCAACTTCCCCAACCTTGCCACCTGGGGCGCACACCAAGTATCCTGTAGGTAGGGCTTCGACACCAAATTTTTCCAGATAAGGTGCGCCGCGGATTTGTTCACCGACCAAAAATCTCCGAATGGTAGAATTCATCAGCATCATGAATGTGATTGCGTCGGCCGCTGGAGAAAGAGCATGCCCCCCTCGAGGGAACAGAACAACGGGTATTTGCCATTGTGATTCATCGGACTCTGGGTCTTGGCTTGAAGCAAAGGCTCGTAATTCAAAGGCCTCTTGAATGGCTTTGCATGTGGCATGGACGACTTCGTCGGGAGTGTCTGTGGAGCCGCCAACAAAGATCATGCTGCTGCCACATTCAATAGCAACCATTGCCCTATTTGCAGCCGTGTTCGGGTCTTGCTTTGCTGGGTCAATCAAGGTGATGTGTCGCGTGTTGTGGCTGCTTGCAGTCACATATTCCAGCGTCGTAGCATCGGCCCGCCTCATGTCATCCCCACCTCTCCGTTTCATGGACACAGCATAGGCGTTGCGCACAGAAACATCTCGAAGGAGGTAGACATAGGGTTCTCATACCTCTTCGCTGACGACAGGGCATGTCGGATGTGGGTCCATTCAAGCGTCTTCTTGTCTACATGCGCTCTCACAGGAGTACGATACGTCTTGCTTCTGCGTGTTCAATTGTCAACAAGGTATGGGATTTAGCCCCGCCTTTACTGATTGGATTAGCGGTCGATGTTGTTGTTTTGAAGGAAGATTCGTTACTCGCTTCGTTCGGTTTGATTGATCCTTGGCATCAATTGGTCTTCTTATCGATTCTCACTTTTGCGATTTGGGGCTTGGAATCTTTGTTTGAATATTTTTATGGGATTCTTTGGAGGAATTTAGCCCAAACGGTACAACACGAATTGAGACTTGATACGTTTGACCATGTTCAAAAGCAAGGTATGGGGTGGTTTGATGAGCGTCAAAAAGGTGATGTTTTAGCAATTCTCAATGATGATATCAATCAACTCGAACGGTTTCTGGATAAAGGCGCAAATGATTTTCTCCAAGTCAGTACTACGGTCATTGTAGTTGGTGGCGTCTTTTTGTTTATTTCTTGGAAGGTGGCTTTATTCGCAGTCCTCCCAATACCAATCATCATTTGGGGGGCGTTTCGATATCAAAAAAGTCTCGAACCGAGGTATGCTGAAGTTCGGAAATCCGCAGGTGCAATGAATGCCCTACTTGAGAACGATTTGTCTGGTATGTCTACAATTCAATCCTTCACCGCTGAAGAACGCGAAATGAAGCGGGTTGAGGCGTTGAGTAATCAATACCGAGATGCAAATCGTGAAGCAATTCGTTTGTCTGCTGCATTCACTCCACTTATTCGAATGGCCATCTTATGTGGTTTTACTGCAACACTTCTTCTCGGAGGGTGGATGACGTTAGAGGGCACTCTGGCGGTTGGTGCGTATTCCGTACTTGTGTTTATGACACAAAGATTACTTTGGCCACTGACCCGTCTTGGTGAAACGTTTGATTTGTATCAAAGGGCAATGGCATCATCAACTCGCGTTCTCGATGTTCTGACCTCTCCAACCGAAATCAAACAAGGCGAGTATGTTCCTTCGCTCGAAGAGATTGAAGCTTCATGTATTGTGTTTTCGGATGTTGACTTTTCTTATCCTGGCCGAGACCCTGTATTTTCGAACCTGAACCTTGAATTGCGTTCTGGGGAAACTGTTGGTGTAGTTGGTTCAACAGGCGCAGGTAAAACCACATTGATTCGCTTGCTGTTACGATTTGCAGAACCAACTCGGGGAACTGTTGAATGGGCAGGAAAGCCACTCGATCAATGGCGTTTAGAACGATTGCGCTCATCTATGGCTTTGGTCGATCAGCACATCACTTTATTCCCGGCGACAATCAAAGAGAATATCCACTACGGGAATCCTGAAGCAATGGACGACGCGGTGTATGAAGCAGCTCGGCTGGCTGAGGTGTCAGAGTTTGTTGAGGAATTACCTGAACAATGGAACACTTTAGTTGGCGAGGGGGGTCATCGTCTTTCTGGCGGTCAAAGGCAACGTTTGGCCATAGCTAGGGCCGTGCTCAAGGATGCGCCTCTCCTCATTCTCGATGAGGCAACATCGGCTGTCGATAACGAAACCGAAGCAGCACTCCAACGCTCAATCAACAAACTCTCACAGGATCGTACTGCTGTTATTATTGCTCATCGCCTTTCTACCGTCCGGAATGCCGACCGGATACTGGTGCTCGACCAAGGAAAGATTGTCGAAGATGGCGCACATGAAGATTTAGTTGAAAAGGGTGGAATTTACACTCGCATGTGGGCCGTTCAAACGGGTCAAAGTGAGTGACTCCTGTGTATTTTTTAGCAATATGTGGTTTCTATGCCTATTTACAGTCCATTATAAGGCCCGGGCCAAAAAAAGTCTTTGAGTGATATGTTAAATCAACGATTTTCAAAAACGACGAGCCTGCTGTTAGTTGCCACATTTGCCCTTGCCATGGCCTCCACGGTCAGTGCGGTAGATCCCGAAAGTACGGATGGTCTGCCACCTTTCCTCTCAGATGGCGTGGATGATGGTCTGCAATCACTGACGTTCTTCTTGTTCTTCATCGGATATATTTCGATGGGTGCAGCATTCGTATTCTTCATGAGTGAGCGCGGAAATGTGGCACCTCAATACCGTACAACAATGACAATCTCAGCACTGATTGTTGGTATTGCTGCTTTCCACTACTACTACATGCGCAGTGTTTACGCAGAATTCGAAGTTGTTTCCATTGAATATCGTTACATGGACTGGATTATTACCGTTCCATTGATGGCCCTCAAATTCCCTTCCCTTGTTGGAAAGGGTGCAATCACTGACGCAAAGTTCGCTGGGCTTGGATTCACTGGAATCTGCTTTACTGGTGCCCTCATCATGATTGGTTTTGGTTACGCTGGTGAAGCTGGTTTGATGCCGGGTGTGCCTGCATTGGTGCTCGGTGGAGTAGGTTGGGCCATGATTATCGTAGCAACTGGAACTCCATGGACTTCCGGTCTTGGCGTCGATAATGACAAAATCTCCCCGGAACTCATCTGGAGTGCAAATGCACTACGCTGGTTCATCGTCGTCGGCTGGGTCATCTACCCACTCGGCTACCTCTTCAGTCCAGAAGTTGATTTGCTACCTGGTAATCAAGAAGCCATGGCTGTTGCTTACAATGTTGCTGACATTATCAACAAGATCGGGTTCGGTGTTGTTGCATGGATGGGTGCACGGAAAGCAACTGAAGCCCTTGCTGCTTCAGAGTGATTTTCGAATCCTCTTGAGAAGTGTCTCGAAGTTGGCGTGCGGCCATTGCTTCATCCAAAGGGCTGAGGCTGGGATCCATGCCAACGTGTAGAGTAAGGTCGATGCAGCAGATGTTGTCAACCTCCACTGATGGATAGTTTCAAAATCATTCATCAGTGAGAGGGGGATGAAATGAATCAGGTATATCGTCAAAGAGATCTGTCCCGTGCTGTTGAGAAAGGACAGTTCATACCGCTGTATGAATGTCCAGATGAGGAGAACTCCCGTCATTGCTGCAATAATAAAAGCTGAATTCGCCGGAAAGAACGTCAAGTAGGCGTCTTCGGTTGGGTGTGCCCATAGAGCATTTTCGATGTTTGAATGTATGAAAGTCGAGAGGCAGAACACCAATCCGAGGACAAGTGCTGATTTGGTGAATCTATTTTGTTGAAGGGTTTGGCTTGACCCTGGGTTTGCTAGGGATATTGTCGCACCGAGGAGTGCGAATATAATCCAAGGGAAAAGCGGATATGTACCGGTTAAAAATAAGTTTGAAACGATCTGATGCGCTGAGTCGTCACTCACTCGGCCTGACCATTCACCTGCACCTTGGATTTCGGGAAAGAAAACCTGTATTCCAAAGACCAATGCTGTTGTTATGGCAAGTGGTTGAATATTGGATGGCTTCATTCGAAGGGTTAAGGGCGGCAGAATGAGTGTTAATAGTCCAAAGAGAGAAAGTATACCTGGAGTGAAGGAATTGAACAAATGGGGCGAGGTTGTGTTCACCAAAATTTGTGCTGTAAAAAGAAAAAGGGCTTGAAATATTCTTGCTTTTACAGATAATTGGCTGCGAACGACCCCCCAGCCAAATAAGGTGACAAAAAGGGGCGCCGCTAGGCCGCCTAACCCAGATACAGTATAGGCCAAAATCGATTGTTGTGCACCTTGAAAGGGGTTCCAAGTAGCCGCAGCATGGACCATGACCATCAAAAGTACTGCTGCCCCTCGGAGAGAGTCGATATGGTGAATTCGTTGTGTTTGTGACATTCTCTCAGCGGTTTTCCAAGACGTATTCGACGGCGTTACGGAACATTTGAAGCCCCTCACCTTCCCATTCGCCCAGTGCATCACTGTTCAATGGGCCTGGTGCTGATTGGCGGGTGTGGTCGGGGTGGAGCCATTTGGCATACACGGCCTCAGGGTGGGGCATCAGGCCGAACACTAAGCCTGTTGAATCGCAAACTCCTGCAATGTTTCGCATACTTCCATTCGGTGAAAGAGGGAAAGGAAGGGGTTGGTCTGTACTGCCTTGGCCGAGTGGGGTCGTTGGGTCAACGTATCGAACGGTGAGTTGGTGATTCGCTGCTAAAGCGTCAAAATCTGTTGTCGATGGCATGACAAATTTTCCTTCTCCGTGTCGAACTGGACAATCAATTCGTTGGATTCCTTTCGTCCAAATACAAGGGCTTTCAGCATCGAATTCAAGGGTGACCCAACGGTCTTCATATCTCCCAGAATCATTGAGTGTCAAGCTCGCCCTTTGTACGAAATCAGGAAGAGGTGTGCTGGCAGTAGGGCCTGGGAGAAGACCTGTTTTGACGAGTACTTGGAAGCCGTTGCAAATACCGATAATCGGTTTTCCTGCTGCTACAAAAGCGTGTAATTGCTCACGAAGTGCAAAACGCATTCTGTTGCCCATCAAGCGTCCGCTTCCCAAGTGGTCCCCGAAAGAAAAGCCGCCTGGCACTGCAAGAATTTCAAAATCAGCGAGACTGCGGTTGCCGGAAACGAAATGGTTCACGTGAACTCTGTCAGCATCTCCCCCAACCAAGTTGAAAACCGCCGCTGTTTCGTGGTCGCAGTTAATACCAAAGCCAAACAAAACCGCAACTTTTGGAGCGCCCATCAAGCAACACCTCCAGTCATGTCAAGTGTATTCTGCCACGCCTCAACCATTGGATGTATTTCCGCATCGATGAGAACATCATATCCATCTGAAATCGTGAGGTTGTTCGAATCGGTAACTGACCCAAGTAAAGTGATTGGATGTCCGGACATCCATTCAACGAAATCCGCTTCATCTTCGGGTTGAACACCGACGATAAATCGTCCAAGGGATTCGCCCCAGAGTCGAGCCCAAACGCTTGCATCCCCTGTCCCATCAATGTCAAGGTCAGCGCCAACTCGCCCACCGATGCACATTTCTGCTGCGGCAACGGCAACGCCACCTTCTGAACAATCGTGAGCTGTACGAACAATGCCGGCTTGGATTGCTGTGGAAAGTGCACGATAGGTTGTAATGTTCACTTCAGGGTTTGGCAAGAGAGGTACTTGCCCTCCGATTCCGTTTGCTTCACCACTGTCTCGTAGCATGAAGGCAATCTCTGAAGCGCCCAATTCTTCTTTTGAAACTCCAACGAGGTAGATTTTATCACCTGGGTTTTTGAAATCGCTCGTGGCCGTAAATCGAACATCGGGTTGGTCTCCAAACACTGAATAAAGTAATGTTGGAGGGATTGAGATCTTCTTTTCGCCGGTTCCGTAATCATTCTTCATCGAATCTTTACCTGAAACGCATGGGAGGTTGTATGCTCGGCATACCCGTTCAAGTTCTCGGTTTGCTCGAACGAGTTGGGCGAGTTTGAATTTGCCATCGGGGGTTTTTACCGATTCGATTGAATCCGGCCAGCAGAAATTATCGAGGCCTGCCATTTTGTCGACATTTATGCCGGCGCATACTGCATTACGAACCGCTTCATCGATTGATGCAGCAGCCATTGCGCCAGCATCTAAATCTGAATATCTCGGGGCTATGCCGCATGAAATGACAAGTCCGTGAGGGTCGCCGTGAATCGGTGCGATGACGCCTGCATCACCAGGTCCATCGCGTTCAACACCAACAAAGGGTTTGACGGCTGTTTGGGCGATGACTTCGTGGTCGTATTGACGAACCCACGATTCTTTTGAAGCGATGTTTGGGCGAGCAAGCATTCGAAGGAGAAGATTGGAGTGTCCTGCTTCGTCAGAAACGGCAATGGTTTCTGGTGTGAAAAGTTCAGGTGAAGGTGTGTGCCATTCTGATTCAAGTTGAAGTTGTGGAACACCATCATGAAGGAAGTCAATGGAGAGGTAGGCTACTGTATCTTCTCCGTATTTGACATGGAACATCCCTGTGCTGGTGAAGGTTGCAACGGGTGTCGCTTCGACTTCATGGAGTTCTGCCATTGCATCAAACGCTGCACAATCCTCTGGTTTTACTGCAATGGTCATCCGTTCTTGGCTTTCTGAGACCAGAATTTCCCAAGCAGAAAGTCCCGGTTGCTTCAAGGGCACTTTTGCTAAATCAATTTCACACCCATTGGTATATTCTGCCATTTCTCCAATTGAAGACGATAATCCTCCTGCCCCGTTATCTGTAATGCATGATATCAGTCCTGCGTCTCTGGCTTCAAGAACCATGTCAAGCATTTTCTTTTGGGTAATTGGGTCGCCAATTTGCACCGCGCTGGAGGGGGATTCTTCTGTCAGTTCAAGTGAGGAGAAGGTTGCTCCGTGAATTCCATCGTAACCAACTCTCCCTCCGACCATGTAGACAGCGTCGCCGGCTGTTGGGGCTTTGATATGGGATTCTCGGCCATCGGGTAATTTTCTTGGCATTATTCCAACTGTTCCACAATAGACCAAGGGTTTTCCAATATATCGGTCATCGAAAACAATGGCTCCATTCACCGTCGGGATACCAGACTCGTTACCACCTACACGAACCCCTGCGTGAACTCCCCGGAAAACACGTGAAGGGTGGAAGAGATTGTCGGGGAGTTCCCCTTGCCAGTCTGGTGGACCGAAACAAAACACATCGGTATTTGCTATGGGTCGGGCACCGAGGCCGGTGCCAAGAATGTCGCGATTCACTCCAACAATGCCCGTCATTGCACCACCATAGGGGTCAAGGGCTGAAGGGGAATTATGGGTTTCTGCTTTCATACAGACACTCCACTCTTCGTTCCAGGCAATGACGCCGGAATTATCGTGGAATACCGAGAGAAGCCAATCCACTTCTTTTTGCATATCGTGGGTTGGTGTCATAATGTGGGTTTTGAAAATTGAATCGATTACTGAGTCTTCCCCTGTTTCAGTATCGATATGATGTATTTTGGATGCGAAGATTTTGTGTTTACAATGTTCGCTCCACGTTTGTGCTAGGCACTCGAGTTCAACGTCAGTAGGCGCATCAGCAACAATTCCAACGGCTGCTCGTTCTTGGCGAATCGCGTCATCTCTGTAGTGGGATTGGATTGTTTGCATTTCTTCGAGATTCAATGCAAGAAGCCCGCTTTCAGAAAGAGAAATCAATGCT
>JAACDG010000082.1 GCA_009937025.1 Methanobacteriota archaeon | reverse complement strand
GGTTCAGGTTCAGGTTCAGGCTCTGGTTCAGGCTCTGGTTCAGGCTCTGGTTCAGGCTCTGGTTCAGGCTCTGGTTCAGGCTCTGGTTCAGATTTGGATTCCAATTCTGGTACGATTTCTTCTTTCCCAAGACCAATGTCAAATGCACCTGAAAAGGCATCTTCCTCTGCTTTTGCTACTAATTTTTCGTTCTTTGTATCGAGTACTGGCTCTGAAACAGGTTCTGCTGTAACTGAAGGTAAATCGACTGAAGTTGTAGAAACGGTTGTTGGAGAAGTTCCGGGCAAGGGTAGATTCTCTTGTTTCTTTGCGGCTGGTAAGGGGATTGCTTTAGTTGAACTTGGCAAAGGAACGGTAGGTAAAGCAGGTGTTGAAAGAGTTGCAGTAGCTGCTTTGCCACTGGCCAATGAAGGAATTGGTAATGCGTGTCCAGCAACATCCATAGCTGCATCGAGTTCGTCAACGACTGCAAGAAGTACGTCTTTGTTCGCTTCAGGATTCGCAATAAATCCAGTTATCGCATTGTGGTATCGGCTGACTTCACCATCCGAGCCGGTTGTTGAAGCAATTGCTAAGAGTTTGATAATTCGCATTGGGTCAGCAAGTGTTGAGAGTTTCTTTTGCTCTTCATCTGAAATCGAAGGGCTGTTCCCACTGGAATCTCCTGATGAATCAGGTAGACCAAGATACTGAGAAAGTGGATCTGGCAAACTCATCAAACCTAAATGACCAGCAACCAAGTAGTAAATCTCGCCACCTTCACATTGTATTCGTTCACTTGCTGCTTCAAAATCAAAATCTCCGGGGAGAAGGACGATATCTGAGAGGATGGAAAAGAACTTCTCCATGGCCTGATTCTGTTCCATTGCCATGAGTGTATGTACCATGTCCGAGGACTCGATGACACCAAAATAAGCCGCAGCATCGTCGACTTCAATTCCATCAGGCATAGAAGCGCCTTCAAGTTCCTTTTTGACCATATTCTATCCCCCCTCTTTCGTGTCCAATTGAATCCCGTTCTTGAGCATGATGTTGTAAAGCGTTCCTTGAATACCGAACTCACTGTATCATCAACGGCTCCGGCCCATGTTAAAAATCGCACGAGATTGAGGTGCTGTCCACCCTGTTTCTTGGAGTTGCATCATGATTGAACGTTCTTCGTCTCCTTCATCGAGTGAACTTCGAACCCAATCTGCTGCAGATTCACGGTCCTCTGCCTGCCAATCTTCAAAAATCGATAAATCAATTTTGAAAGACGCCTTTCGAACTTTCGCAGAACCTTCGCTTTCTTCTTCTGGTTCTGAATGAGCCGTAACGGATGAGCGAACTCGTGGGGAAGGGCCATCTCGTGAAGGGGCTGCTCGAGACGGTGAGGAATTGGGACTTCGCCCTTGTGGACCTTTAGGTGGGCCTCCTGATGGTCCGCTTTTTGGACCAGTTGTTGGGCCAGTTGTTGGCCCACGAGATGGCGGTTTTCTTGAAGGCGAAGATGTTTGTAGACTGCGGCTGTTTCTGAATGGGAGAGGTTCATCATCATCGTCATCTTCCCAATCGTCATCATCGTCATCATCGAAGTCATAATCATCACCTCGTCGACGCAAAAGGATGAGGCCGACAATGAGGAGAATTACGGCACCGGCAATCGCCGATAGTACCTTTGAAGACATACCTAAAATCGAAGAGGCATCTCCTTCAGTTTCCGCCTTTTTGAGAGGGCAGCCATCATCATACCCGTCAATCCCAGCAGGCTCATTTGGACAATTATCACGAAGATCTGACACACCATCTCCATCTGAATCCAACTGGTCTAAGATACATCCATTTCCATCGACATCGTCTTTCTGACTGTATGGAGTGTCAGGACACAAATCGGGCGATGTACCACTGAGATTGTCGCCATAACCATCGTAATCATCGTCCAACCATTGGGTTGGGTTTCCGGCAAGTCCAGTAGGCTCGAATTCATCTCGATAACCATCACCATCATCGAAACAACCGAAGTAGTCGATGAAGGATGTACCCACTTCTGTTGGACAATCGTCTGCTTGAGAGCCGTTTGGATTATCACCATAGCCATCGCCATCTTGGTCAAACCATTGTTCACCATCTGTTGGGAATTTATCTCCTGATTGATTTTCTCTCAAACCTGTGAGTTCGTTGAATGTGAAAACGTAAGTACCAGCATAGCCATCACCATCTAAATCTTGGTCAAATGCAGATTCATCAGTACAACCGTCGCTAAGAATTGGATAACCGGCAGGAGTGCCTGGGCAATCATCCAGAAGATCAGAAACTCCATCGCCATCAGAATCTCGTTGAGATGGAGAACAACCGTTCACATCAACATCTCCTCTTTCATCGTAAAGGGTATCTGGACAAAAGTCTGAAGGACCGGTAACATTGTCCAAATCATCATCGATTTGGAGTTGCGAATTACTGCATCCGCTTGCATCAACTGAATCTCCAAATTGTGTTTGAGGGCAAAGGTCGAGGTCGTTGGTTACGGCATCTTGGTCATCATCCAATTGATTATCTGCACAACCTGCAGCGTTGACTGTAAGGCCTTCATCTGTACCGGCACAAGTATCTTCTACATCCGGGACAAAGTCGCCATCAGTATCTGTGGAATCAGTGAAACGACAACCAATTCCTGTACCGTCTTCATAGGGGCTTGTTCCTTCAAGCACACCTGCAACCGATGGGCATTCATCGGCTTGGAAACCCGCTGGATTATCGCCAAAACCATCGCCGTCAAAATCCAGCCATTGTGTGGATTCAAGAGGGAATTCATCTTGTGAATTCATCCAACCATCACCGTCTGAATCTGGACAACCAGGATACGGACTGGTGGAATTACCCCATACAGTAGGACAACCATCGAGGATTAAACCTTCGTTGTTTATCATTGGAGAAGCTTCAGATTGATTTCTAAAACCCTCGTCATTACAGCCTTTCACGTCGATATCATTTCTTGACAGATTTGAATCACCACAACGATCAATACTGTTGATTACACCATCATTGTCATCATCCAAAGAGGCATTGTAAAATGAGGTCCAACGGTCAGGATATCCATCAGAGTCGTTATCTTCTGCAGCGGCAATATTGTCAGGGAATCGGTCAGGGTTTGTGGCACCTTCAGAACTGTTGTCTCCGTAACCATCGCCATCAGAATCCGTCCATTGAGTTTCGTCAAATGGCCAAGCATCTGCGCCATTCTCTATTGTCCAATTGATACCGCCACTGTTTGAAGGGTCTGATGACCCATCGAGGTCTGAATCAAGGCAACCATTTCGGTCTCGCCAAGATGCACCCCAATCCCATTTGCAAGCATCAGCGTCTAAGCCGGATGAATTGTCGCCCCAACCATCGCCATCTTGGTCTTTGTATTGTGAAGGGTTGAATGGGAATACGTCTCCATTAGGCTGGGAGGAATCATATTCTGTAATGCAACAATCTGCTCCAGAGTTGTCCCCGTATCCATCTCCATCACTGTCGAGAGCAAGTTTCCAATTGAAGCTGAAAACATCCCCATCGAGGTAGTTGAATTTGTTGTTTGACCAACCATCTTGGTCATAATCGTCACAGCCTTTTCGGTCAATCCAAGAAGCACCGTGGTCATCGTTGCAAGCATCATCAAGGTCTGAATAGCCATCGTCATCATAATCAAGACAACCATAGGTGTACAACGATGAAGGACCAATTGTTGATTCACAGGCATCATACAGTGGCCCAAGAGCATTGTCTCCATATCCGTCACCATCGCGGTCAGCCCACTGGTTTCCAAGCAGAGGCAAATCGTCTATGAGGTCGAAAATAAGATCTCTGTCCGTGTCAACATAGAGTCTGAGGACTTTAAACACTTGAGCAGTATCATCTTTGAATGCCATGTGTAATGTTTCATTGGAATCTCTAAACAGGCCAACACTACCTTTTGTCGAGATATCTCCAAACGAAATTGAATTCCAATGATACGAGGAGCCAACAGCGTTCAAGCTGTTCCATGTAAGAAGATTGGATTGACCTGCACTTGTCATGAGAATGAATGTATTGTTCTCGACAGCCAAGTCCCATGTACCATCAGCATTAGAATCGGGTTGGTGTCCGAAAGATGACCAGTGCCCAGTTGAGTTACGCACATAGAGTACATCGCTGTTTGAATCACCGCGCACCGCCATAGCAGGCCATTCACCACCAACAAGGTCGAGACTGAACGAGTTGATTGCTCCTGATGGTTGAGTAAGATTCGAAACAGACACCCAAGATGAATTATTTTCCCATGAAGAACCGTTCAATTGACGCTCGTGAACATTGAGTACTCCGGTTGAAGTGAGGGTCGAGACTATCAGCACATCGGTATCGGTAATCTCCATCGAAATATTACTGGACAAGTCTGTCAATCCTGTGATAACATTTCCACTTACATTTGAACCGTTGTAGAACCAAACAGTCAGGTTGTGGTTGGTGCCATCATCGTGAATCAAAGCTACAGCGAGATTACCGTTTGGTAAGATGAGTGGGGCAAAATCACCAGATACAGCCGCTCCTTCATCCCCCAGTTCAGTATTGACCCAATTTCCACCAGTTTCATGCAAGAAGATGAGTTGTTCATTCACTGCATCTCGATAAACAGCAGCCGGGGTGTCGTTCGTATCGATGACCATTTGAAGAGGGTCTGCAAGGTCAACACCGGTTGATACAGCAGAATGCGTCCAACCCGAGTCATCTTCTTGCGACACATAAATTTCGAACCCACCAATATCATTCGATGCTCGCATTAAGTGTTGGTGACCATCAGAATCGAGCACTGAACCAAGGAAACTACCGAGTGTATGAGTTGTAAGAATGCCTTGTTCGATGGCAGTATAACTTGAGGTCGTATGCATTTTCATTCCATGCCCACCTTCTGTGGAGAGAATTATTGGTCGACCAGAACTGGTGCCAGCAAAAGCAAAGTCTGTTGAATTCATTGTTGATAAAACGGTTTTTTCTGCCCAAATTCCCGTGGGAGTTCCATCATCAACATGTTCCAAGAACTGCAAGGATTGTTGATTCATGAACGACAAGAGCATACTTGCTTCGCCTCGATTGGAAGTCGAGACATCAAGGAATTCAAGTTCATCGCTAAAGGTAAAAGTTGTTGATTCCCAATCACGTTCCGAATACAAGTCATGGACAACTTGGAAAGAAGCGCCAGAAGTTGATTGACGATAACTGAGACTGATTTCATTCAATCCATCACCGTCAACATCTCCAAGTGTTGCCATTGACAGACCTTTGTATTCCTGAGCCGAACCCGATGCAAGTAATTCCGATTCACTTCCAAGGCCAGACGCAGAACCAAGGAGTAGTTCGACCTTGCCGTTGCGGGTTGCGCCTTGTTTCATGAGTAACAAATCGTCATATCCATCTTCGTTGACGTCCCCGGCACCCATGAACATACGTCCAATCATTTCATTTGCAGATTCACCGGATTTTGTCCAGTTCGGAATAACGGAATGAATCCCAGCAGATGAACCGTGATACATCCACACTTTCCCAGCTTGATATCCACCGGTACCGTTGTAAACTTCTGAAAACATCATGTCATCATAGCCATCTGAATTTATGTCGCCGATAAAATCAATGGTGTGGCCAAACATTTTACCTTGTACCGTGGAAAGAATAGTTTGGTCTGCACTTCCATTGAAACCAAACAAACCACCAAAGTAAATCTCTATTGAAGGAAAACCGGTGAATGAATCAAAACTGGCTGCATTGGAAACGAGTAAATCATCAAAACCATCACCATTCAAGTCTCCTGAACCGCTCAATGACTGGCCTAAGAGTGTGTATTCTTGAGTTTGAGTAATGTTACGAACATGGTCCATGCCCGAAAGGTTCCCCTTGTAAATCGAAATCTTTCCTCGGTGAATCACTTCAGTTGGAGTTGAAGATACAATGGCTGAATGATTGCCTGCAACAACGGCCAAATCAGCAAAAGCATCGCCGTTCATTCCAGCAATTCCTTCGATGTTCCAGCCAAGTGCTTCTCCTTGGTTACCTGAAACATTCCACCATGGCCCATTGTCGATTCCTGTTGAATTACCAACAAAGATTTGGATGAGGCCATGGTCACCGGTTTCATTTGCTTCAGTGTTATTCCATCCAGGAGAACCAATCGCCAGATCAGCAAAACCGTCTCCATTGAAATCTTGAACTGCAAGGCCCGAACCAAAACGCTCTCCTGCTTGGCTTCCATTCATCGACCAGACATTCGTGGTAGAAAGGCCTTGAGCGGAACCGTAAGAAATCGATACTTGTCCAGTTTCCCCATTGACATTGGAATATCCTGGTTCCGAGTAAATGAAATCATCAAAGCCATCACCGTTCATATCAGCCATGGCCGACTTTCCTTCCTCAAGACCTATTGAAGCAGTTGCTTGGAAAGTAGGGACTGGGTTGATTCGCCCCTCATCTTGTCCTGCAAGACTTCGTAATAATTGCAACGTCGTGGTATTGTTTTCAAACGAGGTTGTAGCAATTTGTTCGACTGCATTCGTATCGAGCCCCATACCAATATGCTCGCCGAGGTTTGAATCGCGAACAAGGACTCTCCGGTCGTAAACTGTTCCGTCATAGCGAATCAATCGAACATCTTCATCCGCAGTATACAACAAGTGGGCAACTCCGTTTGGGTCCATTTGCAATTCAATGGAGTTTCCAATTGGACCTGCATCGAGAAGATGATCATACCACAAGTTACCACTGTAATTCAGTTGCCATAGAGCACCATTTACATCTCGGAATACTGCGAATTCCAATTGATTTGGAAGAAGAACCATTTCAATATCTGTCGGTTGAACATTGTAACGGATTGTGATTTTTTGCCACGAAAGTTCACTGAAGACCGAATTGGGATAAGCGATGTGTGCCGATTTGATGTTGTCTCCATCTGCATAGAGCACGTATTGCCGTCCATCTTCATTTACTGCAAGTGCACAATCAACAAGACTGCTGGCATTTGCTGGAGCAACAGAGTCAACCAAATACATCGACCAACCTGATTGAACTAAAGAATACGAAGCGTTTCCACCGTCGAGAGAACCAACGTAGACATTTCCTTCTTCTGTCGTCCAACATGCATCAAAGCCCTCATCGTGACTCAGTTGGATATCAGGAACCCCCATCGTTTCATTTGGCAACATCTCAAGCAACTCCGTCATCCAGATATCCAATGCAGATTCTTCACGGACTGTTGCATCGTCTAATCCATCAAAAGCGAGGCTTGTTCCAGCAAACTCATGACTATTTGAGTTATTGAAAGGGACATAATCGTTGGAGGATTGGACGAAAACTTCGTTCAACTCGAGTTCTGATTCCGTAGGATACTCCACCAATGGAGCAAAAAGATGGACGACAAACAACAGAGTGAGCAGTAATGAAACTGTTGGAAAAGGTCTACTCGCCGACGCCGCCATGCCCCCGTGTCGGTCGACATCCTTGAAAACGCTTCTTGAAGTTTGCATCCATTGACCCCCGTAGGGGGTCAGGACACCCAATTGCAAATCAACCCTTTCAAACTGGTCAATGCATGAGTTTGACAACATGAACCACCTCCCCGTACTATGGCGGCGAAGACCTATCTGGTTGTATCCAATGGTCAGTGGCCGAAAGAAGAGATTTGGAGGCCTTTGGTCGAAGATTCTGTGCATCTTATCGCCTGTGATGGAGCTGCAAATCAATGTCTGGCACAGAACATCTCAATGGATACTGTCATTGGAGACATGGACAGTCTTTCGAAAGAAGTTCAAATTCAACTTCAACAGCAACCACGCCTACAGTTTATTCATCAAGAGAATCAAGAAAACAACGACTTGGTCAAAGCCATCAATTGGTCCGTCGAACAAGGTGCAACTCAAATCGAAGTGATTGGGATTGAAGGCGGTGATCTTGCTCACCAGTTTGCAGCGATTTTAGCCCTTTGTGAAGTACCTTCGAACACACGCTTGCACACGACAGATTCCATCATACAATTAATCGATAATACAGAATATAATAACTCTTCTATAGAAAAAAATACCT
>JAACDG010000081.1 GCA_009937025.1 Methanobacteriota archaeon | reverse complement strand
GTGAACTCGCCGTTCAGAATCTAGATTTGGAAATACCTGACCATGTCAAAGCACTTGACGTGAAAGGGATTCGAGTGATCTTTCCAGATGGGACAGAAAAATTACTCACTGAGAAAGGCTACGTCCTTGAAAAACATCTTTTCGAACGGTGGTTATGCGATGAGGCAATCAAAGAAGGTGCGGAATTGAGCCTGCATCACCGCGTAACTTCAATGGAGAGAGTTTTCAATAGCGAAAATCAATTTTCCTATTGGGATATTGATGGAAAAGGAGAGGGATCCCCACTGCAATGTAAATCGGTAATCGATGCATCTGGTGTGTCCGGTGCTGCATCGAAACTTCTTGACATGGGTACCGAAGTCGAAGTGATTGCTGGCTTCCAATACGAAATGCTGGATGTAAAAAACGATGGCTATCTTGACTTTTATCTGTGGCCCAAGTATTCCCCACATGGCTATGTTTGGATGATTCCCAAAGAAGGTGGAAGAGCCAATGTTGGTTTAGTGACGACCGATAAAAAAGGTGCGATAAAATATCTCAATTCATTTATCCAAGACACTTATCTCGATGGCAAACCAACGGTGAATCCACCATGGCGAGCCGATGGCATCAAAGTCCGACCATTCGGAGGGACGATTCCAATTTCGGGACCTCGCTCGATTACTGTCGGTGATGGACTGATTTTGGTTGGCGATGCTGCAGGTTTTACCTCTCCTCTGTTTGAGGGCGGTTCTCACTTGGCACTTTGGTCTGGGCGAGAGGCTGCTAAAACCATTGCATCGGCATTGGGTTCCGATTCAATTCTTTCCAAAGAACGATTGATGCGTTATGAAAAGTCATGGAAGAAAGCATTCCCTCCTTATTCCAAAATTCTCAAAGGCAAGACAGCATTGTATGAATTGACAGACGAGGAGATGTCTACGATGGCACGTTGTTTACCTGAAGAACTTGGTAATATGACACCCCTGCAAAAAGTCGGCATTGGGTTGAAAATCCTTGTTCGAAAACCAATGCTGTTTACCAAAAAAGTGATTCACGTTCTCCTTTGTTTTGGGGACTCTCGAGCCAAATTTTTCGGTTGGTGAACTTCCACTCTCTCCGCATAGAACACGCGCAACCTCCTTGAGGGGGCATCTCGACCAATGTCCATGTGGGGGTTGACAATGTGGCTTGCCATCATTGCAGCAGCCGTATTGTTGGTTCGCCCTTTGCTTCAACAGCAATCGAAACCAGCCTCAATAACATTCCATTTACTGATGGCGTTGCCCTTTTTTGCATTGGCGAGTCGTTTTCTTGTCAACGATACATCGTTTGCACATGTCGTCTCTTATGGCGGTGAAGAACTTCCCCTCCGTTACCGATTTGCGGCAACATGGGCAGCTCGTGAAGGTCCGCTTTTACTATGGGTCATGTGGATGACGGTGTTGGCCTTTGTCTGGCGAAAACCGATGAGTGGGGAAAACACGGATACAACCCATCCACTCCGTCTTCGATTGATTTACGGTTTCAATCTGCTTCTTTTACTCCTTGCCTTGACCCTCGACCCTTTCAAAGAAAGTACCTCGACAGGAATTGGCCAAGGCTTGAATGAATTATTACAAACCGACCTCATGGTGATTCATCCGCCACTTATTTTCTTAGCCTACTCACTCTGTTTGCATATCAGTTCCATTGCTCTTTCATCGATGTTTACCGATTCGAAAGGAATCCAAGAACGAATGCTCAGCATCGTTCGCCCAGGACTCTTTGTTTCGACACTTGGAATTGGTTTGGGTGGATTATGGGCTTACTTGATTCTCGATTGGGGAGGATATTGGGCTTGGGACCCCGTTGAAACAGGCTCAATGTTGCCTTGGCTTGCTTTGGTGTTCATGGCCCATCTACGTACTCGGCCTGGTAAAACATCTCACCAAACTTGGATTGGAGCAGGTTTGGCCGCTGGTGGACTTGCGTTATTTGCTACGCTTGTTACCCGTGCAGGCGGCGTTTGGGCCTCTTCAGTCCATACTTTTGTCACCGATTCAGCAGGCACATCTCCGCCTGATGCTTTTTCAAGGATGATGGTTTTGAAATCGGACCCGACAGCAGGCGTAGAAGTCATGACTTATCTGGTCGTTTTACTGCTTTTTATCGGATTTTGGCTCCAATTACAACGAGGCTCCGAAAAAGATTGGAAACCAAATTCACGCTCTCTACGTCTTTTCAGTCTTCCATTCATTGGCGTTCTACTTGCTTTGATTCTTCGATTTTATATCGACCAATCGTGTGAATCTCAAACACTCTCATCCTGCTCCGTCACTTTAGATGCAACGGTTTATGCTTTCATTCCATCTTTTGCTTTCTCGGTACTTCTGTTCGCACCACTGGCTCTCGAATTCTTTTATGGTGGTGTTCGCACACCAAGTGCCTCAGAAAAGGGTTGGAGTTTTGGCTCATTCGTCCAAACAGGTGAAAAAAACCGAACGAATCTTTTGTTCTTTATTCTGCTTTTGATTGCTCTCTTTATCTTCATCCTGACTGATAATTTCCTCTATACCGCCTTCTTTTTGATTTTCTTTACACCGTTATTTTTTGCCGAAGATGCGACAAAATTGTGGGCGCAAGGCGCTGGAGGGGTGATGCTTGGCCTTGCAGGTGCTTGGTCTGGAATGATTGAAGTTCTGGCAGCTGGCATCGTCATGTTGTTTTTCATCCTCCCATGGTTACTTGCACCGGAATCGGATGAGAATTCATCGTTCTCCTTTTTTGAAAAGAAATCACAACAAAAAATCGCTCTGTGGGCCTCGGTAGTGATCGTAGGTACCTATTTGGTTTTGACAATAGTTCTTCTTTTATCGAGTATCGATGCCATCAATTTTGAGGGCCATGAATTGTATGGTACCCCGTTCATCATGGCTTTTGCCGGTGCGTTATTCTTGTATTCGAATCGGCGGCATGAAGCAAAACGCAATGCTTGGCTTCTCTTAGGAACATTGGTGGTTTCTCTCTTGTTCGCAATATGGCAACCAACGGCTTTTGGAATGGATTCCAGCACCGAAATGTCTACTCTTATTGTTCGAGGCGTATTGGCATGGCTGACCCTTCCTATCTTGATTCTCCTCGTCGTTCCTATGGTGAAAGAAGTCGTTCTTACCCAAGGTATTGAACGTTCGAAAACTCCAATCTGGAGAAGAATACCTCTCGGTGCACATATCGTTCACCTTGGTCTGTTGTTGCTGTTGATTGGGCACGTCTATACGACGGTTCTTGTCGACCGAGGGGATGCAAGCCATCGCATAACCATGGTCAAAGACGAAATCGTATTCGATGGAAATTATGGATACGAATTTACAGGTTTACGTATGACTTCCGAAGACCTTGAAGTCGGTGATGGCTATGTTGGAATTCAAATCAACGTCTATGAACTTGACAACGACGGCAGAGGGGATAAAATCGGAACCGTTGAACCAGGTATGTTGCGCTTTGATACAATTACAGATACAGGCTTTGTACTTTCATCGAGATCACGTTCTGAGGTGGATACTCTCTCACGTTGGAGTGGAGATTTAGTTTTCATTTTCGATGGAAGTCAAGCCAATGGATTGATGCAACAAACAGCAATCAACGGTTCTGAATCAGTTCAACTCGTACGTGTCACGGTTTACGACCTTCCGGCTTCTCATTTGGTATGGCTCGGCTGGACGACAATGCTGCTTGGAATGGGTATGGTTGTTCTTGGAGACATTTCTAAAAACGGTCGACTGAAGTCCAAAACAATCACTTCAAATGAAGAAGAGTGAACAACTTCTTCTCCAATGCAATTATGAAGGGGGCGATGGTCGCCGAACTACCCGAAAGGGAGGTTATACTATGGAAGAAGGAACAATTGTCCACGTGGATTATGAACTTTACAACAATGAAACAGGTGATCTCATTGAGACAACCCGTGAAGCAGTCGCTAAGGAGCACGAGACTCATCAAGAGACTCGCACCTACGAACCAATGGTCTGCGTCGTTGGCGGAGGACAACTTATTCCTGGATTCGAAGCCGCTCTTGCTGATGCAAAGAAAGGCAAAGAAACCGAAGTTGTTATTGCTCCAGAAGACGCTTATGGCGAAAAAGATGCAGAACAAGTCGAAACAATCAGTATCGACAAACTCATTCGGGCTGTTCAAGACCCGAATGCACTCTACATTGGTGCTCCAGTCACCATCAACGGCCGACAAGGGCAACTCTCCTACCTTGCTGCAGGACGTGCACGAATTGACTACAACCACCCAATGGCTGGTAAGTCGCTCAAGTATTCCTTCAATGTCGTTGATGTTATCGAAGGAAAGGAAGACATAGTGACCGCACTTCTTCAAGCGAATACTGGACATTCTGGTTTCGAAGTTAGTTTCTCTGGAGACG
>JAACDG010000080.1 GCA_009937025.1 Methanobacteriota archaeon | reverse complement strand
CTCAAGTCAATCCAAGGCACATCAAGGGCGTGAACCAAGCGGCGAGGTTCAGGCCTGTCGACACAAATCACGACCAAATCGTATTCTTCAAGCTGTTCAGGCGCCCTCAAGTTTTCAACTTGAGATTGAAGTTCAACATATCCAGTTCGCCCAGCATATCGTTGAGAAAGGGCCAATACCTTTGCAGTACCAATTTCATCATGCGTGAATCGTTGGTGTCCAAGGTTGGTGGCCTCAACAATGTCGCCATCCATCAGCGTAATTTTGGTATTCATTTGAGTACGTTCCAATGCGGGTATAATAAGTTCAACAAGAGTTGTTCCAATTCCACCAGCGCCGACGATAAGCACGTTTTTTGACATAGATTCTTCTTCCACGTTGAAGGAAGAATTCGACTCCATATAAGGGCTTAAAAACTCATCATTCGCTCAAGAGCAGCAATTTGAACTTCAAGGGTGAAATGCTTCTCGACATATGGGCGACCAGCCTTTGCCCACACCTCTCGCAGCGCAGTGTCTTTGGCATCCAAATAGGATGTCTTCCATGCACCGAGGTCATGACGTTCAAGAAGTCGTCCAGATTCAACAGGCGTCATGGTGCATGAGAATCCACCTTCATCGACCATGAGCGCTGGAACCCCAATGGCCATTGCTTCGATTGGTGTGAGCCCAAACGGCTCATGATGGGCATGACTTACCATTGCTCGTGCGCTCCGAATCAATGCACATAACTGAGTTTGAGACAAGCGGGGCATACATATGACTTCGACACCAATTCGTTTTCCTTCTTCGATGAGTGCACCTTTATCAGTATCAGCACCTCCACCAACTTGAATCAAAGTCAGCCCAGTATCTTTCAAAGATTGTAGGGTTTCCCATGTACCCTTGACATGCGAAATCCGACCAACCGTTACGATGTACTCTTTCGGAATATTTTCGAAATCTTTGAGTGAATCTTTTTCTTGTTGTGTTGGGTTTTCAGGCCAAAGATTCCAATCGATGACATGCATGACATGCGTGGCCTCCAGTGGTCGACCTTCAACATCACGCTTAGGGGCCTCACCGTTTTCTTTGGTCGAATCGGATGCAATTCCATAGACTGTATTCAAACGATGCTGAATCCACATTGAGTTTCCTGAAATTGAAGATTTTGGTCGCCGAAGAAGTCTTTCAACATACCTTTGGTCACGTCTTCTCTGGCGCGTGAACAACATCTTTGTCAACCATAAAGGTCGCTTTGGCGAACCGTCCATATTTCGATGAAGGACATCTTCATACAACCATCTTGGCGGTTCTAAACAGTGATAATGAACCGGTAGATGTGCCGGAATCAAAGGTAGAAGTTCGAGTGTTCCGCGACAAACCGACATATGGACCGCATCGAATTCATTCCAAGGGATATCCATTCGCTTCCACATTTTTTCTGCCGAAGTACTCGCTTTTGCCATAATTTCGGCAACTGCGCCTTGCGGCCATTTCATCGATTCTTTCGGTAGCATGAGTCGTACCGATGCATCTTCAAGCAATTCCTTGGCATCTTTGGTCAACTCCAAACTCGCCAAACTGACGTCCCAACGTTGTGAAGTGGCTCGAATCAATTGAAGCAATTCGCGCTCAGCACCTCCCAGTGAGGCGAAAGAGCCACGAACAATGAGGACGCGCAGAGCGCTCAGTCCTCCATCTTTGGAATCAGCCATTGAACCCGACAGCCGGCGACTCACCTTCAAATCCTCCCTCAACCGGTTGAATTGAGGTGCAATTTCGGCATACGAACGCGCGACCGATTGAAAAAGGGAGGGGCCTACGGTAGGCCATGAGCGGAAAGACAGCAATGGTCACTGGTATCACGGGCCAAGACGGTTCGTACCTTGCAGAACTGTTGTTGGAAAAGGGTTACACCGTCTATGGTTTGGTCCGAAGAGTCTCACAACCAACTTCTGGTCGTAGCCTTATCAACCACTTGATGACCAATGAGAACTTCCAATTAGTAAACGGCGACCTTGCTGACCAAAACTCAATTGACAATGCTGTAGCTCAATCTCAACCTGATGAATTCTACAACCTTGGTGCAATGTCCTTTGTCCCTGAATCGTGGCGCTCACCTATGATGACTGCAGATATTACTGGTTTGGGCGCTCTTCGTTGCCTTGAAGCAATTCGAAAGCACGCTCCAAATTGCCGATTCTACCAAGCCGGTTCATCGGAACAATACGGTAAAGTTCGAGATGTTCCTCAAACTGAACTTACTCCGTTTCACCCTCGTTCGCCGTATGGATGTGCGAAGGTCTTTGCCTTTGAGATCACTCGAAACTATCGTGAATCCTACGATATGTTTGCTTGCACAGGTATTCTTTTCAATCACGAAAGCCCACGCCGTGGTCTTGAATTCGTAACTCGAAAAGTGACCATGACCGCAGCACGTATTGCTCACGGTTTCGACGAATGCCTTTGGATTGGTAATGTCGATGCTAAGCGAGATTGGGGATTTGCAGGAGATTATGTCGAAATGCAATGGCGTATGCTCCAACAAGACAAACCGGGTGACTATGTTGTCGCAACCGGCCGAACCCACAGTGTCCGAGACATGATAACACTCGGCTTCTCTCACGTCGGTATGGACCTCACATGGTCTGGAGATGGAGTAGATACCATCGCTACCGACCAAAATGGAAACGTGCGTGTTCGCACCAACCCCAAGTTCTTCCGCCCTGCTGAAGTTGATTTGTTGATTGGAGACCCTGCACTTGCTCAAAAGGAGCTTGGCTGGGTTCCTGGAACCACCTTTGAAGAATTGGTTCAGATGATGGTCGATTCTGACATGTCCCTTGTTCAAGAAGCAGTTAATGGGGGCTATGCACCTCCTATCCCACCAGAATGAGGTGAAGCCAGAAAATGGCTCAACAACTTCCAATACTCTACTCGTTTCGGCGTTGCCCCTATGCAATGCGTGCTCGGATGTCAATCGTTCGAACTGAATCCAAAGTCGAACATCGAGAGGTCCTTCTTCGAGACCGTCCCCCACACATGTTAGAGATTTCACCGAAAGGAACCGTTCCAGTTCTGCTTCTGTCAGATGGTGCAGTGATTGAAGAAAGTCTTGAAATTATGCAATATGTACTCAACTGGGAATTAAGCGAACAGGAGGCCAATTGGGTTGAACGTAACGACAACGAATTCAAATTTCACTTAGACCGTTACAAATATCCAAACCGCTACGAGAATGTCAACGAAGTCGAACAAAGATCAGCCGCCTCCAATTACTTGAACGACCTTGACCACTACCTTGGCCAAGAACTCAACTTTTCAATTGCTTTGAGCGATGCTTTGTTTCCATTTGTTCGGCAATTCGCTAACCACGACCGGAATTGGTTCGATGAACAAGCATGGTTGAATGTCCATACATGGCTTGCCCAAAACTTGGACAGTGATGAATTCAAACGATGTATGAAGAAACACAAGCAATGGTTTGATGGCGATGAACTTGTTTACTTCCCGTAGTTCGAAGCAAAGGGTAGCGACTGTATCGACCCACTGAATCCCCTTTGTATCGGAAAATAAAAGGCAAAGGGGTTCGGATAACCCCTTCCAAACTATCCATATTGATTTATTCTATTCCCTAAGGATTCTCATAGTTTCCTCAAAAACGACACACCTAATACTACAATACCAATACAAAAAAGGATCAACGCAGCAAACATGTAAACAAGGACGAGAGCGTCATCAATCCCGAATAGAACAGGTATCACAGGGCAAACTATTACTGCAATGAGTAGAATACCTAATCCGACTTTTATCCCGCTAATCTTGAATGGATTGGTTGTGTACTCGTTTGAAACGTCTCTATCATCGGAATCATTTTCCCAGGCGAATTCTTCATCACAATGTGGGCAATCAAATAATCCAAAAACGTCATTCTCTAATTCAACATCTTCATCACAATGAGGGCATTGAATTTTGACCATAGTGTTACCACTAACTGCTATGAAATAAGAGTTGAGTAGTTTTCTATTTCCAAGGGGGCCCCATGTAGATACTACTCTTCGAGACTATTCTTTGCTCAGGGATTAAAAAACCCACCCTGACGGGGAAATTGTTATCTCCTTTTCATCATTCGAAACTAATATGGAGATTTCATGTCCAACTTGTGAAGAATTAATGGGCATAGAGAGAGATGAATCTGGAGCGTATGAATGTCCTCATTGTGATACTCCGTTTGAATACACATCATCTCTGGAAAAGTGGATTTTTGATGTTGAAGAAGGAAATATTGAGCGAGATTTCCTCATTTCAGAAGATGTGCACAACACCCGTTCAGAAAATATCTTACTTGGTCTTATTTTGATTCCAGCTGGTTTTTTATTTTTCATAGGGTGGATGTTTGTCTTTCCTGCTTTGTTAGGACTCTTGTTCATTCGTTGGGGTTTTGATCTACTATTGAAGCAATCAATTACAACAAAGAGAGTCAGTTTTTTTGATTCGCTAAACTCAAGAATCGTTCAATATACTCTTAAAGACGGACATCTCGATCATTCGCGAATCAATGAAGTGGATATCAAAGATGGAACCCGTATTGTAACATGTTCTTACTGGAGCGGAGGGGGAGATTCTGGGGCGGAATGCGATGATTTGTACATGACTCAAGAATCAGTACCCGTTAAATTCAACTATCCGGGTTTAAAACCGAGTCATGCATTAAAATTTAGTGAATATTTAGAAATCCCCTTCACCCCGCTAAGATACAATTTTAAACGCAACATCGATCATGATGAGTTGAGGCATGCTCTAAGATAGTGACCATCGATTCGTTGGAATTAGTCTAATAAGCAAAGATCGAATTTTTGGAATCAGGGAGTACACATCAAAATGAATGTGTTCTAGTGAAGTGAATAAATGGATAGCATATGTTCACGAGGGTTTCACCATAACACCCTTGTGAACAGATTTAGTGCATACATGGGCTCTCTATGAGCCACATTGAACGGTAGCGTCTGTACTAAGATACTGAACACCCATTTATATCCTCAATTATAAATTTTAATTTATGCGCACAGCAATTCTTAGTGTCTTAACAATCGTTCTATGCCTAGCGGCCCTTTCAGCTTCGGCTATGCTTGGCTCTGGAATAAATCCATTTTTATCTCAGGACCAATCCTTTGAAATTTCAGTTGATAATGAAATTGGTACCAATCGCTATGTCATGATTGAAGTGGATGAAGGCGATAATGATGAAGAGGAAATGGTCATTGAAACATTTCATGAATTTCAATTCCAAGCAAGCGCAGATGGAGGTATGATCACCTGGGACTTTGGAGATGGTGAAGTTCGAACTGGCTCAAGTGTGAGCCACCAATTTTCAACTCCAGGCCTCCATAGTGTGGTGGCGACGTATGTCAACGGTCAAACGATTGAAACACGCACCCTTTCCGTAACAGTTCACCTCGACTCAGAAGTTGAAGCCGATAACATGGAATGTGTATGCGCACCTACTGGCAAAGATACGGTCATCGTTCTCTCTACGTATGAAGGCCTCTCCACACTTGCAGGATTCGTTCAAGTTGAACATGATGGAAGCAGTGAATCATGCAGTCTGCGTAATCCACTTCAAGAATGTCATGTCAGAGTAATGGTTCAGAAACTCGAAGAGGGGGCAATTATTGAACAAGAAGTTCTCTTTGACGACACATTCCGGAGCAACGAGTATGTTGTTGATTTCCAGTTTGAAGCTCTTGTTCTCGAAGAAGGACAAACACTTCAATTGCGTCTGGAGACCGACCAAGTTCGAGATTGGCACAAGCCTACAGCGGCATGGACCACATCTGTTTCAGTTGAATGAATACAATTGCACATGCCAACAGGCTCTGTTGAGGGTCTTTGCAAAAGGGGTGTTACGCGATATATGTTTCAAGCGTAGATACTGCAAGGGTGCCGGAACAAGAGTTATACTCTAAGTGTTGACAGAATTCAACATGGTCGAAGTGGAATGTCCAATTTGTTGCGAGCAGGTTCAATTTCCTCAAGGAGAGCCGAATGTCTTTGAATGCCCAGAATGTGTAGCAGAATTAGATTGGAATGGTAAACACATCACCGGAGTAATGACAAATCGCAAATATCTTTTCGTT
>JAACDG010000079.1 GCA_009937025.1 Methanobacteriota archaeon | reverse complement strand
TCGGTTCATTGATGCTGCAACCCGGTTGTAAAGTCGAGATGCTTGAAGGCAGTGTAGAGGGTGCAGTAACCGCTCTTACCAGTGCGGAACTGACAATCTTGTCTTCACTGCAACTTGCTGTTCTCGATAAAGGAGAGCCTGTAGAGAATGCGTTGATCATGATTGATGGCTCATCCACAACAACCGATTCAAATGGGGAAGTTTCAACCACAGCTGTCGCCAGATATGTCGATGATAACTCGGAAACTTTTGGAGGTATCAAAAACATCAATCTCCAGATTGGTTCATTCATGGACTTTGTCACTTGGGATTCTTCCACCTCTTTTGAATACACATTTATGGCTTCTACCATTTCTCCAGGGGCTCTCTCAAACTGGCTTGTTCTTGAAGCCCAGTGGAGCCCATATTTCCTTGATGGCGACCTTGATGTGGACGCATTGGGAACGCTCACCATTGATGATGGTGTATCGCTCCGTATTTCAGAAGGAAGTCAAATCATTGTCGATGGTCGAATAGACGTTGGCGCTGCGACCCTCTCTTCAACAGGTTCCGGTTCTCGCTGGGGCGGATTTGTCATGCAAGGCCCGAGTTCAACAATCGATTTGTCGCAGACGAATATCTTCGAAGCATCACCTGCTTTGAATGTTGAAAACCAAGGTACTTTCATTGGCGACGGAATCACAATGGCACGTTCTTCAGGAGCCGACCCCCTCATTCTCATCAACAGCAACAGTCAAGCGAACATTACGCTCAAAAATTCACACTTGTATGATGCAGGCAATGGCTGCATCAAAGCATTCCCGTCTTCGAGTCATTTGACACTTTCAGATGTGTCTCTTGAATCGTGCAACGGCGATGGCGTATGGGCTCGTCAAATCGCTCTCGACTTTGATTCAGTGACGCTTGGTGAAAATGTTTCAACAGGATTTGATTTTACGGCCGTAACAGGTGAATTAACTCATGTCGACGCTGTGATGTTTAACGGCGCTGGAAACATTCTCGCCTTAGATTCAATCGATAGTGATTTCACCGTCTCTCACTTGAACGGGACGGTTGGAGCTAGCGCGGGAATAACTGCGATAAACAGCCGTAATATTCAGATCAGTAACATCCAACTAACAGGTTCACCAGGTCTCGATTTTGACAATTCAGCAGGAACTGTAGATAATGTGATTTTGAACGGTCTCGGCTCTGGAACCGCATTCATAAATCATCATGGACGCTCTTCTGATTCACTTATTGTCGAGGATATCATTGCCTTTTCGTATTCAGTTGGAATTGATTTGCACAACGATGAAAGCGATGGTACCATCGCTCCATTCATCGTTCGAAATCCAGATATCATTTGCTCGACGGTACTTTCCTCAGAAAACTACCCTGCCCGAATGGAAGGCGGCACTACATATGGGGCAATTTCTGCTTCAGGGGACATTCTCATCGACCTCATTGATACCTCCACCGAATCTCCCTCAATGTTTGATGGTGCTGAATTGCGAACTTGGAACACATTCACGCTCGATGCCACTTTGAATGGAGTGCCCCAAGATGTGGAATTTGCTCTCCAAACGCTCGGACTCGAGCCTGAATATTCTACTTCGATTTTTGGAAACTCTTTACTCGTTGAAATTCCAATCTCGTATACCGCCAATGGGACAAGCAGTGAATTGGTGTCTTTCAACATCACCACATTAGCAAGTGGCTTGCCAAACACATACCATACCGTTACCTACTCGGAATCGATGTCTCCACTCATTGAAATCAATCTGACTTCAAACAATCCTCCGATGATTGAAATTACCGAACCCTATTCTGGTGAACGAGTTATGGAATCAGTGCATTTACTTGCATCGGTTGACCTTTCAGATGATTTAGATGCTACGGAAGATTTAGTCTTGGTTTGGATTATTTCTGACTCGAGTGGAGTCGAAGTTATGCGAGGTCCGAACGAGGTACAATACAATATTACGGATTTGCAGTTCGGATTATATGTTCTTGAAGTCCAAGTGACCGACACACTGGGTGCAACTTCATTCGCTGCAGTGGATTTCGAAGTAACTGAACTCGACAGCGATGGAGATTGGACAAATACGTGTCTCTTCACCCTTGATACCGGAGTTTGGTTCGACCCAACGAACGGCTATCCTTGTGGACCAGACAGTGAAGATACCGACGACGATAACGACGGACATCCCGATACGCGAGATGCGTACCCTGTCGACCCATGTGCGTGGCTCGATACTGACAATGACGGTCTTCCCGACACAGTCGATTGTCCGGAAGGAACAACCACCTATCTGGTTGCTGACCAAGATGATGATGGTAACGGTGTCAACGACTTATTGGAGAGTGAAGGTGCAACGGAGGATGGTGATTTCTCAACGGGGACACTCCTGCTCATTGTTTTGATTCTTGCAGGCCTTGCTTTCTTCCTAATGCGGATGAAGCGCGGCGGTGGAGAACTTGGTTCGATTGATGAACGGCATCTTTGAGGTGGCACAATGGCAGAGGATTTGCTTTTGGCTGCAAATACCGTTGCAGCAATTGCAGTTTTCATTCTCGGACTTATCGTAGCATGGGATGCTTTTTGGTTGTCTCGGCAGAGAATCGATATTCCACATTTAGGGGAATTGGACAACGGCGGCTTTGCTTGGAAGAGCGAAGGGCCCCAAGAAGTGATTCGACAATGGGGTAATCTTGCGTCGATGGCCGCTATGATGGCACTCCCTTGGGCTCTTCTTGGAGCTTCAAACACCAGTTATTGGTATGCTATTGCATGGGATGCCTTGTTGTCTTTGCACATCATTTCCCTCCTTGTTCCAAAACGCTACGCTATAACTCGAACGAATTTGTTTGCAGATGGTCAGCGCTATGATTGGAATCGATTACGTCTGGCTCGCCGCCAACCTGCCCGTCGAATCATGTTGCTAAGGAAAGGGTGGGGTATTTTCGGACCTCTGCCATTGGGTGGTGAGCAAAATGATTTGTCAAAAGCCCGCTCTCGCATCGATTTAGTATTCGATTCTGAAGTAGAATGGGAGCAGAATTTACCTCGCGCCTCAGAACAAGAGTAGCGTTATTCTCAATAAGTGCCTTGCCTTGGGCAAGGTATGGAATGGACACAAAGCGGTGAGGATTTATTTGTGCGTATCGACCCGAATGAAGAAATACATGCATCATTGCAATCTCTTGCTGATGAAATCGGATTTAATGCTGCAGCAATTACCAGCGGAATTGGAAGAACTCGAGATAACAAATACGGCTACATGAACGAACAAGGAGTCTATCAGAGACGCCCTCTTGACCCGCCTTCAGAATTGGTGAGTTTATCAGGGAATATCGCAAGAACTCAAGAAGGCAAGGCGTTTACTCATATCCATTGCTGTTGGTCAGATGACGACAATAATGTCCATGCAGGACACATGTTTGAAGCAACTGTTCATGTTGTAGCAGAGATACACCTTCGTATACTTACTCATGCGATAATGACGCGTTGCCCATTGGCCGATTTCGAGTTATTGGGACTGCAATTTTCGTGATGTTCATATCCTGTGGCGCGGGTGCATAATCATGGCCGGCGGTGAGCGTATTCAACAACTGGCCGAAGCGGTCCGATATCACCGAGAATTGTATTACAATCAGTCCACACCAGAGATTTCTGATGCGGAGTTTGACGCGCTATGGGACGAATTAGAACTCCTCGACCCTGAGAATGAAATCCTCCATCAAGTTGGACCTGAACCACTGCCAGGTACAGTGAAAGTTGAGCACATGTTCCCAATGCGCTCCCTCGATAAAGGGACTTCGGATGAAGACATCATTCACTTCATTACACAATCAACCAGCGGCGGAAAGCGATACCTGGCTCAACCAAAACTCGATGGTTCAGCTTTGTCGCTTGAGTATGTTGCCGGCAATCTACACAGAGCAGCAACTCGAGGCAGTGGAGAAAGAGGAGAAGATGTGACGTTGAATGCAAAATTGGTTGCCAACATACCAACCCGTCTCAAAATACCTGTTGATTGTCATGTTCGTGGAGAAGTGGTCATGCCGGTGAAAGTTTTTGAAGAAAAGTACAGCGGTATTTCTCCAAATCCTCGAAATTTATGTTCCGGGGCACTTCGTCAAAAACACGGAGATGGAAAAGCAGAAGCCTCCGATTTGGTATTTTGGGCCTACGACGTCCAATTCGTCAAAGACCCACCTTCTGCTGAAAACGACAGTGAATTATTGGACTTTTTGAAAAATTCCATCGGAATTGAGCCTGCCCCGTGGCAAGTATTTGATTCCAAACCACTCCATGAAGAAATGATTGAATTTACCAACGAATGGAGAATGAAACGTTCTTCGTATGAATTTGAAATCGATGGTATTGTTTTCAAACTTGATGACCTTGCTCAACGAGAACGATTGGGCTCCACAGCCCATCACCCAAGATGGGCTTTGGCATGGAAATTCCCACCTGAAGAAGCGACATCTGTTTTGCTCGAAGTCAATTGGCAAACCGGTCGAACAGGTGCGGTCACACCGGTTGCTCGTATTGCTCCACAGATGGTCGGAGGCGTTACTGTTGAGCACACAACTCTTCACAACGTTGGCGAAGTCGAACGACTCGACCTCAAACTTGGCGACCGGGTTCTTATTGTTCGCCGAGGCGACGTTATCCCGAAGATAGAATCTGGACTTGGACCTGCAAACCAAGCCGACCTTGAGGGGCGAATTCATGCAGACGGGACACTCTTTGAAGAGAAATTACCCATTGCTTGTTCGATTGAAATCCCTCCACATTGCCCTGCTTGTCAAGGGCAATTAGAAGTTGATGGCGCATTCATACGTTGCAACGACTTGATGTGCGATGCGCGTACCAGCCGCTCGATTTTGTATTGGTGCCGAGCCTTAGAAATGGATGGAATTGGAGAGAAACTGGTTGAACAATTACTTGAACAACAACTCATATCCTCTATCCCTGATTTATTTCGCCTTCAACAAGCACAATTGGAAAACATGGAACGCATGGGAGAGAAATCCGCTCTGAATGTTTTAGGTGAATTGGACAAGGTCAAAACACTCACGCTTGGTAAATTCCTTCATGCATTAGGCCTTCCAGGAATTGGGCCTGAATTAGCGACCTCGGTCGCTCAACATTGCGAAGACTTCCCTTCTCTTCTTCAATGGGTCGAGGATGCTTTTGCAACACCTCAAGATGAAAACTTTGGACCCCTTACAGATGAAAAAGAAAAACCATATGCCGATAACCAAGCTATTCGTTCGATATCCCAAGTCGAAGGAATCGGCAGCAAAGTAGCCCTTCAAGTTCGCGACGGTCTCTCCAAACGGAAGGAAATGTTGCTTGACCTTGCCACACTGATTACAATTCTCAAAGAGCCGAAAGCAGCATCCGGTGGCCCACTTGATGGGATGTCATTCTGTCTAACAGGTACGCTTCAAAACCCACGAAAAGAAGTTCAGTTGGCGATCAAAGCAGCTGGTGGAAAAGTCGTTGGCAGCGTATCTTCACAACTCAGCGTTCTTTTGGCAGGAGAAAAAGCAGGTTCGAAATTAGCTAAAGCAGAATCACTCGGCGTTGAGATTTGGTCCGAACAACAACTGGAAGAAGCGGTTAGCCAATCAACGCTTTCGTCCAAAGAACCCTTGTCGAAGGAGCCTGAGCAAAGTACGAAAGCAGAAAAGAACGAGGTGAAACAACCTTCACTTTTGGATTTCAAATGAGGGTTATAAAATGCAGAAAACCTCAGCCGCTGCATTTATTGAATCAATACTTGAATTTTCTGAATTTGGCACACCACCTCATCTCGAACCTTTTGAATGGGAGGTTGCAGGTCGAAAGGGTACAACGATGAAAGCGACCAATGAATATTGGACAAGCCGTCAGCGCCAAGCCCATTCCCTGCATGAAATCTCATATCGCGCGTGTTACAAACCCCAACTCCCGCAATTTTTTATTGAGCGCTTATCCGAACCTGGCGATGCTGTTTACGACCCTTTTATGGGGCGAGGGACAACACAAATGGAAGCCTTTCTCCTCGGCAGAAAACCAGTTGGAAACGACATTAATCCATTGAGTCAAGTGCTTCTTGCCCCGCGCCTTTCACCACCATCTCTCGAGGACATAGAGCAACGATTGTACAGTCTAAATTTGAACGAACCAAAAGAAACCAACTCCGAACTGCTTGCTTTTTATCACCCAGATACATTGAAAGAGATTATTGCACTAAAGGAATATTTCCTTGAACGTGAACGACAGGGAACGCTCGACAGTATCGATGCTTGGATACGCATGGTAGCCATCAATCGCCTCTCTGGCCATTCTACGGGTTTCTTTTCAGTCTACACGCTCCCCCCCAATCAAGCAGTGAGTGTTAAACGGCAATTGAAAATCAATGAAACCCGTAATCAAGAACCAGAGTACAAGGAAATCCGTCCACGAATTCTCAAAAAGTCAAAGAGCTTACTCAAGGATTGGAATTCAAATGATTCACAGCATAAGCACGCATCACTTCTTACCAATGAAGATGCCAGAAATGTTTCAGAAATCACAACTTCTTCTGTCCAGCTCGTAGTAACTTCACCACCGTTTTTGGATATCGTCGACTATCAAGCCGATAATTGGCTTCGATGCTGGTTCATCGGCATTAATTCTTCAGAAATCAAAATCAGTCAACTCAAAAATGTTGAAGATTGGGAGAAAACAATGACTGCAGTCCTCAAAGACCTCAAACGGATTGTCAAGCCAGATGGCTACATTGCTTTCGAAGTGGGCGAAGTTCGTAACGGGGCAGTTTTACTTGAAGAAAATGTGGTTCATTGCGGGATTCGTGCAGGTTTAGAACCAATCATCATTCTTATCAATGCTCAAGAGTTCACCAAAACTGCGAATGCTTGGGGCGTTGACAACAAGACCAAGGGTACCAATACAAACCGCATCGTAGTGTTTCACAAGGCATAATTTACTGCTGAAAGAGTGATTCGTCAAATCAATGAACCAAGCCTTTGATAACCACTCATTCTGTGGTATAGCCATGAATCGAAGACACCTCGCTCTTACATTGGTTCTCCTCGTCCTCCTTGGAGGCATTCCGTTAACACAAGGAAAATCAGCGGGAATTTATCAACAAAGTGGTGGCTGTTCGTGCCATTCTCAATCAGGTACTCCTGTAGCGACCGTCGCTATTACCGGATTACCAGTCCAATATACCGCAGGTGCAAGTTCGACACTGACCATTACAGTGAGCAATGGAATCACAGGGTCGAAAGGAGGGTTCAGCCTTGAAGTTGACAAGGGAACACTCTCGGCAGGAATGGGATTTGCAGTCAATGTTAACAGCGCCCAAGACAGTGCAACTCACTCGATTACAGGGAGCAATCAGCGTTCATGGAGCGTTGACTGGACTGCACCAGCGACCGGTTCTGGAATAGCTACTGTTTCAGTCGCAGGCTTGACAGCAGACGGTAGCAGTGGAAACACCGGCGACCGTTGGGCCACAGCCTCGTATCAAATTTCAGAAACCGGGGCCGCCCCAAACACTTCGCCAAGCGTATCGAATCTCATGCTTGGGCCGAGTGGGGCGACAACAACTTCGACCTTGACCTTGAGTTATACCTATTCAGACCCAGAGAACGACCCTGAATCTGGAACACAAATTCAATGGTTCAAAGACGAGGTTGAACAAACATCTCTCCAAGGATTGACCGTTTCTTCTTCAGCCACTGCAAAGGGCGAAGATTGGAAAGCGATTGTCACCCCATCTGATGGAACAGACCCAGGAAGTCCAATCACGAGTAACACTCTAACAATTGCCAATTCAATACCGTCGCTAACAACTCCTGAGATACAACCTACAACGCCGACAACCGATGATGATTTGTCGTTCACAAGCACCACTTCAGACGATGATACCGATGCGGTCCACTACGATGTACGGTGGTTCCTTGACGGAGTACTTATTCCTGAATTGAATGACATGGAAACACTCCCCTCCTACGTCACTAGAGATGGAGATACTTGGAGTGTAGAGGCTCGAGCAAATGACAGTGAAGACGTCTCCCAATGGCTCTCATCAGTCTCGGTTTCAATTGGAGGGGGGCAAACCAATACAGCCCCAACCGTTTCTGATGTTCTGTTGAACCCTACTGCAGTCTACACCACTGATGATTTTTCTGTGAGTTATACCTATGGTGATGCTGATGGTGATGCGGAAGTACAATCTGAGATTAGTTGGTTCCTCAACAGTGCACCTTATGCTTTTGCTGAAAACAGTGCAACTCTTCCTGCAACCTTTACTGAAAAAGGACAAATTTGGTTTGCAAAAGTCCGTGTGAATGATGGCGCAGACTGGTCAACATGGACCTCAAGTCCTTCGATAACCGTTCTCAATTCAGCACCGGTAACCGAATCGATTTCCTTGAGTCATTCCGAGGCTCAAACCACCGATGACATCGCAGTTGCATTCACCATGTCCGATATCGATGGTGATGAAGAATCCGATTCAGAAATAACATGGTGGCGAAACGGTATCAAGAAATCATCACTCACGGGTTTAACCACATTACCGACCTCATCGACTTTGAAAGGAGAAATTTGGACGGTGATGGTGAAAGCAGGCGATGGAAGTGACATCAGCACAACACCTCTTTCAGCAAATGTGTCAATACTCAACAGTGCACCCACTGCTGATTTGGCTCTTTCTTCAAATGTAACTGCACTCGGTCCACTGAACCTTGTGATTACGACTGCTGATGACGATGACGATGCTGTTGAAATCGAAATCACTTGGTATCGAAACGGCTTCCTTGAAGGTTCGTTAACAAATGAAACAAGTGTTCCTTCGAACTTGCTTGGTCCAGGGCAAACATGGACCGCACATGTCCTTCCAACCGATTCCGATGCTACGGCAGGACAAACAGCCATAGCCTCAACATCCATCCTCAATATTGAACCTGTAGCCTTAATCGATGTAGTTACTCAGACCATTTGGGTTGGGGAATGGGTAACTCTTGATGCCGGGCAATCCAGCGATATCGACGGTCGAGTTGCTGAAGCATCATGGTCGTGGATTGATACCGAGGGCAATACGGGTTCAGATTCTGGTTTTGAAATCCAAATGATTCCACTTGCAAATACAGTTGTAACGTTGACGGTTATCGATGATATGGGCGATTCTGCGACAACAAACGTCCAACTTGCCGTATCCCAAGGGCCTGTTCTTTCCGATTTTAGTGTTGAAGCCAAAGGCAAGAATGTCATCTTAGAATGGCAGTGGGATGGGCCAAATGCAACATTCAACATCTTGCGAAACGGCGTACTTATTGGAACGAGCGATGGCGATTCTTTCACAGACACGCCGCTGTTTGCGGGAGAAAACACATATCTTGTTCAGCCACAAAGAGACGACATGCCCTTTGTCGCAGGCTCATCCCCTTCACAAACGGTTTTGCTTGAACCTGCTGCTGTTGAGGCACCAGGGCCATCTTCATTTGGTGGAATGATTTCTGGAATACTCTTCTTATTGATTGGACTGGCTGCATGTGGATTTGCATTGATGGGGCGGAGAGATTGAAATGAAGATGAAAAATCGGATTCACGTCGTTTTCATTCTATCCTTGCTGTTGTTGTGCTCCGCATTTGGTGCTGCTGAACCTGGGGGCAATGGCGATTCACTGCGAGACATGCAATGTGGAGGCGCGTGCCATGGCGACGCGTCAATAAACGAGACTTCCTTGGCAGTACTTACACTGTCTGCTGACGATACAATATATGTTGGAATTCCAACAACCCTTACACTGACAGCAACCAACCTCGAGACAAGTTCATCCCGTATCATTGGATTGTTTTTGCTCACCGACATGACAGGTCATTCAGACACGCCACAAGATGCTGGATGGGAGATACTTTCAGACGCCAATGGCGGGGCAGTGAATTACATTGAACGAACACTTGAGCCCGGACAAAATGAAACCAGTATCTCTTGGGTTGTACGAGCCTCGTCGCTTGATTCAACGACTTTTTATGCAGCGATACATCACGGCGGGGGCTATTCAACTCCATACTTTGGCAGCAGTGCCAGTGGTTTGGAAGTTTCAGTTCAAGCCGTACCAGAGAATTTACCTCGGCTTGCAGCAGATTTCATGCCACCAACACTTCGCACGATTGATACGCCAACTGAGTTAAACATTGAAACTCAATTTACCGAGACAGTACAATTTGAATGGAAATCTGAAGATGGCCTCATCATGAATTCGGTTGTAAACACTTCAGGGGTCAACAGTTGGACAACAACCATCCCAGCAGCATTACAACCAACAACCGTTCAATGGCGAGTGATTCTCGAAGGGGAAGGTCCAACACAAACGACGCCATGGTTCATTCTTGCGGCAGAAGAAAGCAGTTGGGAAGTGGAAGAAGGCGCGGTTTATCTCCAAGCCTTTGCCCTTCTGTTCATGACTGCTGGAATTGTACTTTTATTTCAAACACGACTGACCAAGAACCCTCCCGTATCCAAATACGACGACACATCAATTGTAGCAGCTTCACTCGCTTTGGGCGATGTCCAGGCAATGCCTCAACCCACAACGACAGAAACAACACTTGCCCCAATTCCTGAAGGGGGATTGCCAAACGGTTGGACTGAAGAGCAATGGGAATGGTATGGGCATGATTATCTTGCAGGAAAGTATGGTGGTGGCCAAGCATGATTTCTTCTGAAACATTCCACGTGGTAACTACCGAACTGGTTGTTGGAGCCTTTTCAGTTGCTGGCCTGTGCTTCAGCCTGTGTCTTCTTGTCCATTTGGGCATATTGAAACAACCAACATGGGCTTCAGCACTTGACCATGTAGCCCACTTCACCCTTGCCTTCGGCCTCGCAGCAACGCCTTTTGCTATTTTGAGTGGCCTTTCTTCAGCACCCGGAGAAGGATTGAACAGTCCGATTTTGGTCAATAAGATGCTTCTCTCGATGACCGGATTTGGTTTTGCCTTAGGTTGCCTCATTTCACGTTGGAGACTTGGAAAGAGGGTATGGGGGTCCAAGAAATCAATTTCTCTGCATGGCGCTTCAGGTCTTGCTGCTTGTGGGATGATGCTGTTGACCGCGTCTGCTGGCGGTACATTTTCAAGAGGCGAATCCCTTCTTGATGTGTTTCATTTACCCTATGAACAAGTCCTGCTATTCCCACTGTTGATCAGCCTCATATCGCTTCTCTTGGGCGTAACGATGCTGGTTATCGGTTGGAAACGAATGAGTGAAATTTCATCCATACATTGAGTTGCTGGTTGAAACATCAGGGGCCGCTTCAGCCCCTTCCATCATCGCCTTGATTTGGTTTTCAAGTAATTCTGCTTCTTCAAGCAGTGGCTCGTGAGGCAAGTCGATAGTTGGTAGTAATTTGTTGAGCGCCTCAATCAAAGTTGCAGCAGCACGCGCATCAGGCCATCGTGGGTCTGCTTCGACCATAATGGACATCAAATCCAAACCTCTTCGTCGAGCTTCGCTTAAGATTGCAGCATTGATTCCCTTAATGACGCCTTGGTTGAGCAAGGAAATATCCATTGAAGTTAACATATCTCTTACTTTTTGATTTGCTCCAATTCCAACAATATCCACGCCTTCTGTATCTTCATACTCGACGGTTGGTTCTGCACCGTTGAGGTTTCCTTTCATGCCTTCTTTTGCAAAAGCATCGATGACAACACCGTGAACAATTTTATTTTCTCGCGACCATTCAAACATAGCCCAAACGATATCGTTGACCAAAGGTTCAGGAATAACAAGTTCACTCATGAAAAGAATCACTTGTTCACATCCTTCGATGGTGCATTGAGGTCTACCCGCATAGGCTCGAATGACAGGCAAAGGTTCACCCTCTTGGACCAAAGTGATGACAGGAAGACGCGGGTCCACGATCGCTCCAACAAACTCCAAATCCAAGTGGTCAATCAAAAAATGAGCAACGACACTTGAAACCATTCCAATGCTCGGGAAACAAGAGACAACCATCGCATTTTCAGTTTCTATTTTCGTATTCAGGCGGACACTTGGGCGTTCCATGTGGGTGTGCTGGTGCTCTTAGGTTTAAACACTTTGCCTTACCTGTAATCATCGGTACCTTCATGTTTGGTGAATGACAGCGATGAGCATGGCGGAGCAATCGAAACCTGAGCCCCGCCCCCACATGCTTTCACCATCCGCTTGGAACCGTTATGAGACATGTCCACGAATGTATTGGCTCAGCCGCCAAGGTTTACCTCGTAAAGCTGGAATGGCAGCATCATTGGGTACTGCAGTTCACGCATCGGTTGAAGACCTCCTCAATCTTGATATTTCAGGGAGAGCAGATGCAGAAAATGGTTGGCTGCCGAAAGAAGGTGAGCGCCTTCTCAAAATCCGCTGGGATGAAGAAAAGGCAATTTTTGATGCTACCCCCCGGCGACCAAAATGGAAGGAAGACAAATGGAATGAGGCGGTTCGCAATCAACGCGGCGCTGTCATGATGTTATTGGACCATGTTGGTGTTCGCAGTCTTGAACAAGAGCAAATCACTGCTGCTTTATGGCGTAGAATACAAAAACTCGCTATCGCAGTTCAAGGTGAACTGAAGACTGCAGCTGGCCGCCTTATGGGGCGCTTAGATTTGCTGATGGGCGATATCAATGATGCAGGAGAATTGGTTGGATGGTTGGTCGCCGACCTCAAAACAGGTCGAACACCAGAAGGTGAATTGAAGACAGACGTCAACCGCCAACTTCGAATGTATCGAGATATTCTTCTCGCCAATAATCCAAATGCTCCAACCGTCCGAACCGAAGGCTGGTACACTCAAAACGCATCGAAGTGGGCGGCACAAGGTGAGAACGTGCTTGAAGCAGCTTATGCCGCCTGGCAAGATACAGTACCGACTCCTCTTCCGATGAAGCCAACAATTGGCGACGCTTCATGTGGAGGATTCTGTGATTGGAAAGCATGGTGCCCACATTGGTGGAATTGGCGTAATGACAACGGTACATTGCATAAGGGAGATTTTTCAGATGCTGTTGTTCTTCTCCAAGATTACGATTCAAACACAGGCTCTGCAGTTTTGGAATTGTGTGAG
>JAACDG010000078.1 GCA_009937025.1 Methanobacteriota archaeon | reverse complement strand
TGGACAGAGCCAACACGCCGTTCGTTTCTAAGGGAATCCCTCAATGCATCAATACAGAGCATATGAAAGTCTTCTTCTTGAAAAAAAGCATTTCTCTTTGAAAGGTCAAGCCTCTTTGAAAGGTCAAGTTCAAAAAAGAAAAATTCTAAATCAAAGGGTGTAATGGGAGAATTATGCCCCAACTCACCGAAGAAGATAATGAAAGTGCCATTCGTCTCGGGGATTTCATTGATCGGTTTCGGCGCGATACTGAAGATCATGAAGCCTTGACATCTCAGCAATTCATTGCACTTGGACAGGAACTCGAGAATTCTAGAGTTGCCGACATTTTACGGCACCACTACCTCTTTACTTACGAAGAAGTGGATTTTGCCCTTGCATTGATTTTTGAAAAATCTAACGCGGCTGGTGAAGAGTGGGCATCTATCTCACAATTTTTGTACTACGAGTATATGTGTGAAATTAAGACTCCCTCTGCAGAATGCATTAGAGAATTAGATTTGAGTTAAAATACAAATGCACTCACGTCTTTGTAGCGGTCTCTTCCAAGGCGCTACGGAATTGTAGAATCAGAATGACCCATGTTGCCAAGACCACTGAACCAATCAATGTGTTGAGTGAAAGCAAGTGTATTACAAGCCATATTCCAAGATAAAAAAGAGCAATTGCACCTGCCAAACCACTCAGCCACAAAGGAGCATAACGCGCCCTTGGATCTAAGAACGAATAGGAATAATATCCGCCACCAAAGAAGGCAAAACAATAAGCAAAAACAGCATACAGCGCTCCAAGAATTATCCCGATAAAGGCAAATGAAGGGAATAATTGTGGTTGAATGAGTAACACTTCAATTGCGAGGAAAACAACTGCGAAATTATGCATCATTTGATTTGGAAAATTGAACATATGGTCGTGATTACGACGCAATTCTACCTCTTTTGGAAGAATCACATAACGGACAACCGTCGCAGTGAGGAAAGACGCTCCCAGGCCAGCAGAAAAGAAGATTACTTGCATGATATTCAACCACACAGGTGTTGTAACTTCATTGATGACCAACACTGAAAGGATTCCAGCACTCAAAAAATAAACAATATTCAAAAGAAGTGTCCAACTGCTGAAGGTAACAAATTTTTCTATACCGCTGGGATGGTGCGGGAACTCTTTTTGTTCTTTATGAAAGACGACAATCATAAACCCAGGCCCATTTCTAAACATATGAAAAACTGCATAAGCGCCTGCAAGAAAGCAGGAAAAACGCCAAACGATTACAACTTCCATGGGAGCCCACGAAGTATGAAAAGTCGAGGCAATGCTTTCCATATGGGCAAAAATCTCAAGCTGTTTGAACGCCAAAACACTCAGTCCACTCACTAAAAAGAGAATGGAAAAGGTGAGGTTTTGGGAACCTCTTTCTGGGTGTTCCAAGGAACCGTTCATGTGCCGACCTCTAACGACTCTTTCAAAACCCTTTGGAAACCGTTCGCTTTTCTTTGGCCCTCTTTTCTACTTTCAAATGAACCTCAATCCATGGATTGCCTTATTTGGTTGAGCATGAAGGCAACATCATGCCTGTGACACTGTCTTCGGTTGATTTTCCGAAGAAGCCGGGGGTGTATTTGTTTAAATCAGCACAGGACAAAGTTCTGTATGTTGGTAAAGCAACTCGTCTGAATGAGAGAATTCGGTCTTATTTCGCTGCAAACCCGGACCGTCAAATGATTCCAGAATTGGTACGCAAATCGGAAAGCGTAGAATGTATGGTTACGCCGTCTCCTGAAGAGGCTTTAATTCTTGAACGTGAATTAATCCGTCAACACAAACCACGCTACAACTCGATGCTCAAAGATGACAAATCCTATCCATTTTTAGTACTGACTGATGAAGAATACCCTCGAATCATGTACACTCGCCATCCACCGAAGGGAAGTTCTCGTTGGGGCCCTTTTCCAAATGTCGGGGCTGCAAAACAAGTGATGCAATTACTACGTCGCCAATTTGGAATCCGTGATTGCAAAGAATTGCTACCACAAGGTTGTCTTTCCATGCAGATTGGGTTGTGCTCGGGCCCATGTATTTCGGGTGAAGGGTATACTCAGAATGTGGATGCTGCAAAGCGTATTTTGAATGGCGATGCAGTTGAATTGTTAGAGGAATTTGCAGTAGAAATGGATACGGCTTCACATGAAATGCAATTTGAAAAGGCAGCGCAAAGCCGAGATATGATTCGTGCAATACGGGCGACGACAGGACAGCATGTTGTTTCAAGCAAAGTCTATCGCGATTGCGATGCTCTTGGTATTGCTGAACAAGGCGACCTTGCTGCTGTTGTTGTCATTCATGCCAATAACGGTGTCGTACAAGGCCAAGAAGTGTGGCCAATGTTGCACAGAGGAGACCGAAGTGAAACCGTATCAATGTTCATCTCTGAACACTATGCGAATCGTTCCCCTCCTCGCCTCTTACTGACACCAGAATTACTTGTCGACGGAACTGAACAATGGCTTTCATCACGACGCGGTTCCAAGGTTGAAGTACGGGTTCCAGTTCGAGGTGATTTGGTTACTTTGCAAACGCTTGCGCAACAAAATGCTGAGATTCAAATCGTGCGTCTGACCAATCGAACAAGTGGTTCGCTTGAACAAAGAGCTGCAGATGAAGGGGCTGCTGTTCTGGGAATAGAACAACTCGACCATCTTGTTTGCTTTGATATGGCCCAACTTTTGGGCGATGAACGCGTTGGAGCAAGTGTGACGTTCCGAAACGGTCGGCCAACGAAAAAAGAATACCGTAAATACACGGTAAAGGGTGATGCAATGGATGATTTACGAATGATGCGAGAAGTCGTTGAACGTTGGTTAAAACGCCAAGATGAATGGCCCGACCTTGTCCTCATCGATGGAGGCGAAACGCATCTCTCGACAATCAGTAAACTACTCGAAGAACACGGCCTTCAAGGTCGGTTTGAACTCGCTGCTTTAGCAAAACGGGAAGAAACGATTTATCGAAATGGCAAGCAAGCCATCGTTCTGGACCGAAAAGGAAGAGTCATGGTTCATGCACGAGACGAAGCACATCGTTTTGTCAATACATTCCATAGAAAGCGACGCAGCCGAAGTCGGCTTCAAGACCCATTGGAAGCAGTTGAAGGACTGGGCGCAAAGAAAATGCAAAATTTACTTCGACATTTTGGCGGGCGGCAAGGGGTTGCGCATGCATCGCTTCAAGATTTGAAAACCGTTCCCGGCATCGGCCCATCACTGGCTCAACGTATTTTTGAGTCCATGCAAGAATAATCAGTCAAAGAGCTCGTCATGCATCTCAGTCTGCTGAACAGCACTGATTCCGTGTCCCGAACGTGGACGCAAATCTGGAATCGCTTCTTCTGAATAGTCTTTCAACTTCTCCATATCACCATGGATGCCCTTACTATGGAATCCCGACAAATCAGCAAACTCATTTTGATTGATACTCACTTTATCTGCAGAACGTATCTTTGAATAGTTTCGTTTTGCTCGTTTCTTCGCACGCTTTTTCCTAAAACGCCTTACCCCAAGAATCAGAAGAATTCCAACAATGGCCATATATTTCCATAAAAAGATGAAAAAGAAGTACCATGTCACTTGTATTCGGAAAGATATCGTATCTTCAACTTGGCCGTAGGGGACATTGTAGGTAATTTCTTGACGACCATCAACTTTGTCCTCTGTAAGATAACCCAATGAAGATTCTAAATCGACCAAGCGGATACCTTTCGGAAGATGTATGGTCAACGGACCATTTAATGAGAGATTGAAATCTTCATTCAAGAAATCCATTGGGATTGGGATTTGGATTGGATCGACTGAAGGGTCATCAGGTGGTGTTGTTATGCCTGACAATGAGACCACACCGTTCATCAAAACTCCGCTAAAGGTTTGCATCATAGAAGTCATAGGCCAAAGAAGTGTTTGTCGGAGAGCGTTGGTTGTTAGGGAGAATTCAGTACCGCTGAAATCTCCGGAAAACATTGAGCCAATATCGCCATCAACTGATAACTTGAATTTGACTTTCGGGATTTTCATCGAAAGAGAAATCCCTTCATTATCGGAAACAATCTGGTCTGGTGGTCCTACATTTTGTAAATCGAAACTGATTTCAAAGGCACTCATATCCACCGTTTTGAATTTTGAACCTTCCATTGAAGTCAGATATTCAACATATTGGTGAATAAAATCTGTCAAGACGACACCAACACGTGCCACAAAATTTTGCAACCCTACACTGGAAAGCGTGAAAGTTATACTTTCACTGCATATTGGCAGGTCTGGGGGGTTGTCAGGATCTAATTCGCATAGGAATCCAAGTTCTAATGTTTTGGAATAGGGTGAATCAAGACGGCTGGAAAGGTTGATGGCGAGCCTGAGTAAATCCGATGGAATTGCAGCCATGGAAATACTGTGGTCTCCGTATTCAGGCATATACTTCTGAGGAATTCCAATCCGGTGCATAGCAATCGATGCATCAACGCCGAATTCAAAGGCAACAGAGCGGTCCCATTCATTAAATCTAAATGACATAGCATCCATTTCGATACTGTTGAGTACACAAGTTGATTGATTGGATAAGCAGCCAATATCGCCGTTATCTCGTTTTATGATGCTTCGCCAGTCATAGGGTTTTGTCCCTGCAAAAGAAATATTCATTTGGTCATCGCCATAGAGGGAATCTTTGAGCGTAATACGGTCCAACTTATCTTTTGTCTGAATCCAAGTAGGGAGTATAATTTCTAACGTCAATTCACTTGGAGGAAGACTGCTTGGAATAATAGCTGAAAGAAAACTGCTATCGAGCGAAGTTTCTATTTCGATTCCAGCATCCATTACTTTCCTAAAATCTTCAGTTGTGAGCACATTGAGATATTCTTCTACCGTTTCTTGGTTATTATTTTCCTTTAATATATCCAGTAATCGCATTTCGAACGGTTCACTTGTTGTTCGAAGATAAATAGGATTTTCATACGACATTGCGTTTGGTCCCTTTAAGCAGTAATTGAGCGGTTCAGTTGGAGAAACGATTTCAGTACATCCAGCAGTACCTCGGTGTGTGAAATTAAGACCGCCGGGGACACCATCAATGCCATCAGCCACAGAATCTGAAACCCATTCCATTTCATTCATTTGGATGGTTTCCATTCCAGCAATTGTTGATGAGATTCCTTCTGCAATCGTATCAACTGGAAATTGGCTTGTAATATTGGAAAGGTCAACAATACCATTGTGGTACGCAAGACGGATGCCATCCGAAGACACTTGTTTCATCACAGCTCGGTCAGCGACACTCATCATCGAGATACCCCAATCATTCATCGTTGCCTCATCAAGATAATGCAGTGCAACTGCAAAATCAAGTGTCGCTCCTGATTCGTCTCGTAAATCGAGTTGAAGTTTGAAATCGAGTGCTTTTTCATTTGCTGGAATGGATAATGTTGTCGTATCGCTTCTGTTTCTGTGCATCATTTCCACTTCAATCGGCAATTCCAAATTATTATCGCTTACACCAGCGTTTCTGTGGTCTATTTCCCACTCACCAGCGAAATATGCCGGAGGCCCTGGTCGGGCAGCACGTGTTCCATTGTCATCGACGCTTTTGATGGTCGCATATGGTGGAGGATTGAATGAATACGAGGCTTTGTGGCCCGGCAAACCGACCAAATCGAACATTGTAGTGACTTCGGTACCCATAACCAAAAGGCCTTGATAGGCTCTTTCTAAATCTAAATCAGCGTTTGAAACGAGATTGAAGGAATCTTGTGAAATCGAAATAGTAACTTGGCTTTTGAGGCAAATAGGCGGTTCAAACGCATTGTTAACAGATGCACCTTCGTCGAAAGCATCGGTTGCAGGGTCGGTTGAACAAGCAACAGTTGTTCCAGCATTCGTGTATGTGTCAAAATATCCAGTGCTTGTGGTTGCAGTTCCAAAACCTGATTCGACGGAGTCTTTAATGGCTTTATCAATCTCGGAAATGAGTTTATCTCGTACCTTGACATTTGGCGCAATCTCTCGTTCGAATTGGTCGCGAATCAAGTCTGCAGGAGCGCCGTCATCGGGGCCAATGCCATCGCTTGCGAGTGCTGCCGCAATGAATGGTATGTCGTTTAGACCAAGTGCTTCCCGGTCGAATTCACGAAGTGCCCATACAAGTTCAAGGTTTATTGTAGAGGTATCTTGTAAGGTGAAATCATAGGTACCTTCAATCCAATCTTGCCGGAAAGGCGTCATGTCTTCATTGCCATCATACTCATCACAGGTACCCTGGCAAGAAGTCATATTTGCAGCAGATGCAAAAGGCGCATAGAGTTGTAAAGTCATCATCAAGACTAAGAAGACTGAAAGTGAATTGCCCCTTACTGTTCGTTGCCCGCGACCACCCGACATGGGCAGAGGTTGCCACGCCATGTTCAAAGTCGTTGCTCTCATCGCAGACATAATGTCCGATTCCAATTACCAATCGGCGATGACAAATGTTGTACTTTGTATTCAAGAAAATGGGGAGCGTGTACATCGTTTTCTTCAAGAAAACGGGCTTCTTGAAACCACCCGGAAGCCAAAATCAATTGGTAAAATGCTTGCGTTGCCGTTCAACCTCCAAGTGAACAAGAAAGATTTGGAAGAAATACTGCAAGATACCTTTGATTTTGAGGTGCAAATCGATTCAATTGAACTGGAAGCAACTGAAACTTCAAACAATCCACATGCAAGATTACATCGTGCGGTGGTTGCATGGCTCTCGAGTCAACAAATGCTTGAAAATGAAAGCGAAAACATGCTGTCTGACCTTCCCAAAAAATGGCAACTTCTTGGAGATTTAGTCATTCTCCCAGAAGCAGCATTTATCTCCGAGTATTGGAGAGAAATTTTCAATAAAACAAGAAGACATGAGCGAGATGATTTCTGGTTCAACGTGGCTAAAGCACTTGGAGGAGAGCGTCTTGCTCGACAACACCCTATTGCTAAAGACAAGTATCGCTCGTCCCAAACAGAACTACTTGTTGGAGAAAATGGCTGGGTCGAATTTTTGGACCATGGCGTTAAATTTGGTTTCGATGCAACAAAGGTGATGTTTTCAGCAGGGAACGTCACAGAACGGCGACGTATTGGTTCGATTACGATGGATGGAGAAGTCGTGGTTGATGCCTATGCAGGCGTTGGATATTACACACTTCACATGGCATTGCGAAGTAAGGCCAAGCATATTCATGCTTGTGAAATCAATCCTGATTCCATTTCTGGTTTATCTTGGGCGCAAGAAGCAAATGGATTTGAGCAATCGGTAACCGTTCATTCTGGCGATAATCAAGAAACTTTACCAAACCTCTACGGTCAAGCAGACCGATGCCATTTGGGATTACTGCCCTCGTCTGAAGCAGTTTGGGACCATGCCATCCGTTGCCTGAAACCGAAAGGTGGATGGCTGCATATTCATATGAATGTTCATAAAAATAATCTCGAGGAATGGACTGCAGAGACGCTTGAGACGCTTGAGAAATACGCTGGAAGCCATGGGCGAAATTGGCAGATTAAAGCTGCACATCTTGAACGTGTCAAATGGTTTTCACCGCATGTATGGCATGTTGTTCTCGATGTTGAGTGTAAAGAACACAGTTGAGAAGTACGTTTTACTACGCACTGTCATCCAACAAAACTGCATCGAGAGAAACTTGCTTGCTTTGTTTCTCAAGCGAAAGCGGTGGGTCGACTCGAGCGAACATCCATCCAGCGAGAACGACGACAAGTCCAATCAAGAAGGTACCCGTAAACAAAACCGCATAGGCCTCTTCAAGCCAAGCCAAAAACCCTGTATTTTCATTCAAATCTGGCGATCCAAAACGAAGTGTCCCGTCAGGGTCTGAAGCACCAACCATCTGTACTGAAAGAATCTGCACTTCCTCAAGAGGACGTCCTGCAGATGAGGCTGGGTTTTGAATATCCTCATCTCCAGTTGGGTCATCGGTTGTTGGTACTGTTGCAATTGTACGAACATGCGTCATGCCGTCTCGAACAATTCCAAAGGTTGCATAGCCTCCATCATCTCGGTTTTCTGGGTCGAGGTTGTGGGCTTCAGTTTCTGCAATGTACCATTGTGAATCTGCAGAATTTTCTTCTTGACTTCGAGCCATACCGATGGCGCCATCAACATGCGAGAGATTGTCATTGTGTTCGAGAGGAATCGTTGTACCTGTTCCGCCACTTCCACATCCTAAACTCGTTGCAGGATACAAACCCAAGAGAGATTTGCAGGTTGGGTCTCCCGATTGAGTTACAAAGTCATCAATGACGCGATGGAAGAAAATGCCATCATAAATTCCTGCTTCGACGTTCTTAATCATGTTCGCAGTGGTAATCGGCGCCCATTGTTCAAACAATTCAAGCGTGATGACTCCAGATACTCGTGGAGCAGTAAGTGTCGGAGAATACGAGACCTCAATCTCGAAAATAGCATTGCCTTGATACGTGTCATTCATCGGCGTACCTTCTCCAACTGGCCCGTCAGTCCAAAGTGTAGGGTCAATACCTACCGAACGCCATCCAGTTTGTTGCTCATCGGCTACCGCTGAGCCAACTGTTCCAAAACTCATCACGAGTAAATTGAGGACAAGAAGCATTGCCAACCGTCCTTTCATGAAACGCCGAAGGAGTACCCCCCCATGAATCGCTCGCTTGTTGTTGGATGGTTTTGGCAGTCTTTTCTACAAGTGAGGCTTGAACGGAGAAGCGTCATGCTCTTGACAGACAATGACTTGGAAGGGTTATGGCTGGGGGCTCCGATACCGATTTCGAAGCGGTCCTCGATGCCGTTCTGGTCCCCAAACCAAACCCAGTCATTCTTGATTATGACTCAGACGGAAAAGGAGAAGGGCGCCGTCAATTGAACTATTCAGCAGTCTCAACGGTTGCTGTTGCCATCGTTTTCTTGCTTCTTGCCATGGTTTTTGGTGAATCGTTGATGAACGCTGCTCAAGAGGAAGATTTCGATGGTAATTGGTGGGATACTCCGCTTCAACAGCGCCATACAATGGAATTGCCCATGAACACATCTCGTGCTCAATTACCAGTCGATGGCATCTACGAGGCGCTCCCCTACACTGAACATTTCATCGAAGTTGAATTACCTGCAAGTGAACAGGATGTTGGTTTCCCTGGCCCCGCACTTATGCATGTTGCTCTTTGGTTACCGAATGTTCCTGAAGATACAAAAATTCCAGTGATTATGACCATCCACCCGTACTATGATTTTGGTGGAGAAGGCATGCCTGGTGTCGGCGATGATTCATCCCCAAATACAGTACCGGATGGTGGTGTTGGAAAGTGGGTCTATGACACGTTCCTCCCTCATGGTTATGCCTTCGCTCAAGCCTCGACTTTTGGAACAGGTGAATCAACACATTGTCAAGATGTCAAAGGCCTTGGTGAACAAGTCGGTATTCAAGCGGTAACAGATTGGCTTGGACAACAGAATTGGTCAAATGGAAATGTTGGTTTAATGGGCAAATCTTACGCAGGTACCACCAATTGGGAAGCAGCTCAAAATCCTTCTGAGCACCTCAAAACCATCGTTCCAATCTCAGGCTCTATAGGTGTACAAGAGATGTTCTATCGAAACGGTTCATCAGAAGCAAGAGCAATGGGTTACGATGCAGCCTATCAGGCAGCGACCACCGATTTAACTTCAGACGATATGCGAGTGTGTAGCGATGATTTGATTGGCCCACTCAACCCATGGAGCACATGGGGATGGGCAGAATTTGGCGGAGCAGATTGGTCGGATTATTGGGATGAACGACGGCATTTACCCGATGTGCTTGCAAATTACAAAGGTAGCGTCTACTTAGTGTGGGGGCTCCAAGACTGGAACGTTGACCCTTATCACGCATTCCCAACCTATCAATTGTTACGAGATGCTGGTATTAATGCGAGAGCAATTTCGGGTCAATGGGCGCATAATTATCCTGACCAACCAGACCGGCACAGTGAACTTTCCACCGGTTATGGAAAAGAGGCTTATCCAAACATGAGCCGTATGGATTGGGCTGTTGAACTCTATGGATGGTTCAATTATTACCTCAAAGATCTCGGAGAAGCACCTAATCCAATGGTGCAAATTCAAACCAATGATGGTCGATGGCACGTCGAGGATACTTGGCCACCTGCTGATGTCAATCTGTTGCTCCAAGACCTCTCAAGTGATTGGACTGGGGCTTCAGGTACCGTCAACGGATTCGGTTCATCTGTTACAATGACCAGTTCGACCTTTGAGGAGGAAACTCATATTTCGGGCCTGCCTACTTTGCATTTGGATGTGTCAACGCTCGGCTGTAACGGTGGACAAATTTTTGCAACCATGTATGACGATACTGCAAATCTAAGACTTGGTCATGCAACCATGGATATTCGGTATCGAGATGGTGGATATGAAGCAAAAACCGCTGCACCAGCAAGCAGTTATACGATGCTGATGGAATTCAATCCATTGGACGTCGTACTTCCTGCAGGCCATGCTCTTCGCATTGAATTAACCGAAACCGGTGAAGATTATCTTCCTGGTCCTTGCGCTACGAATCCACTGGGAGGATTGAGTGTCTCTGGTGGAATAATTGGACTGCCTCTCATCGACCGCCCTTTGGATGATAATCGATGGTTTTTAGCTCCGGCTTGGTGGGAACAGCAACCAATTCCTGCATGATGCATGAAGAATGTCATTTCCTTTCTGTTTCGGAGAGAACGCTAAAGACTCTTCACATAATCGCAGTGGCATGGGAACTCCAAAGGTTGACGATTTCAGCTCAACTTTGTTTCAAGAAATAGAAAGCATTGGGCCGGTTCTTGGGCCAGTTATGCTTCTTCTCTCGTTGTTCTTAATCTTCAAAGGCCATGAAAAGTTACAATTTGCTGCAGCCATCACCGGTGCAGGGATTGGTTATGCCTTGAGTGGACTGGTCTACGAGCAATTGATTGCCAATGATATCCCTGTTCGACAAGATCAGACAATTTATGTCATGGGCGTATTGATTGTTATTTGTGCTTCGATAATGGCTGCAACTGTTCAAATGAGTATTCGTATGATGGCTGGATTCTTTATCTACATTAGTTTCAGTGGACTCTTTGTATTTTTAAATGAAAATGGATTCGAAGTTGTGGAGAGTGAAGCCATCAGTGGTGGCATGGCAATTGTCGCCTTTTTGCCGTCCGATTAATTCGGAATATCTTACCAATACTCGTTTCTTCACTCATGGGCGCATTGGGGTTGATGAGCGCTACACTGTTGCTCTCAAGCGAACCTTTGACACTGCTGAGTCCATCGAACAGTTCAACCGTTTTGATGATTTGTGTTTTGTTTTTACTCAGTTTTACATGGCAGTATACCGATATCAGGAAAAAGAAAAAGAAAGCACAGAATGAAGCAAACCCCGATATTCCGGAAATGCAACATGTTGCTCGAGGAAACCAAGTTCAAGCACGACAACGTCGGGTTGGAGACTTGCCCGATTTACGAGATTTTTCTTAACGGAAAAACCGATGTTTCATTCATCGTAAGGTTGCCAATCATCTTGACCTTCTTCACGATACCACCAGTAGCCATCTTCATCTTCAAACCATTCAACACCGTCTTCATCGACTGAATAGCCCTCCAAATCTTCTTCGTCTTCTGCATTCGGGTCAACCAAACCAGATTCTTTCGAAATTTGTTGCTTAAGTTGTTCTAACTCCTCATCTTCATCACCGAAAGCACGGTTTTCTTTTGCTACCTCTGCTTCATGGTCTCCCTTCCGGATGGCATCATCGGATTCGGCAAAGAAGTCATCGGTCATTTTCGATTTGAATTCTTCAAATTCATCACGTCCATAACTCCCAACAAATTCATCGCCCTTGGATTGCATTAACTCATCGAGGGTTTTCCTTTTGCCAAGTTTCAATTCAGGTGCATCGGGGACGGCACCTGAGTAAAACGAATCTTCATCTTCAGATAATTTGTCGAATGAACGGTTTTCTGGGTCGACTTCTTCAATGGATTCGATAATCAAATCGTGTTCTTCTTCATCGATGTTCTCTTCTTCATAGTTCTCACCAACGATTTTGACGAGTTTTTGGAGTGTGCGAGCAAGTTTTCGGTCATCGTCTTCATGCTCACTGACAAGTTTGTCAACTTGCTTCAAAAGGCGTTCATATGGAGTCCCTGTAAGAGCGCCGATGAATCGACCGAACCCTCCCTTCTTCTTCGCCATGAGCGGATGATGGTTCGACCCTCTTCAAAGGTTTTCTCCCCTTCTGCTCCGTTGCCTTCATTCATTAAGAGCGACTCGCACAACCGATTGCGATGGTGGAACCATGGTTAGAGGAACTCATGGTAACGTATAATCGGGAGTCTTTTCAAAGCCGAGAATCCTATACGGCACAGATACATTTGCCCGGTCGTTTATTTGAAGAATTAGTCTGGTGGGCTTTGCAAGCATTACCTGATGAAATTCTGGTCGGGATGGACATTGACGCCGCAGCACCCCATCTGCCCGAAGTTGAAACATTGTTCAAAAGTTCAGAACATACCGAAGGTTTGTTTCAAGGTCAAGGATTCATTATCGGTGAAGCACATATTGTCAACAGAGGAAATTCGTATTCTGTTCATCACTTGCCTGAAGATTGGACTGATGATATGTTTTCAACTTCACGCGGTTCACGAGCTGGTCGTTTCACTCATTGGCTTCACACACACCCGAATGCTCCTGCGATTCCAAGCAATGCTGATGCTGATGCTGCCCAAGAAACACCGGGTGTTGACATGATTCTTGGTCTTCGTTTTTCTCCAGAAGGCCCACTTCCTTGGTTTGATGATGTAGAAGGTGTACGACGCCGTGTTGGAACTGAAGCCAAGCCTACACCAAGTAAAAGTCGCCGTAGGTCATTCTTTTCACGACAGAATTTAACGGTCTTAGGTGTGGCACCAAGCGGTCATAAGATTCATGAAATACAATTGATTGCTTTTCGGAAAAATGGACTTGCCATCAATGTTATCTTGGTTGATGAAGACGGGTTTCCCTTTGGTTGGAAAGAACTCCAAGACAAATCAACCAATGAGTGATGCATAGAGTTCCTCAAGACGGTCGGGGTTCACGCCAAGGTCACCTACACCCAATCGTGATTGTGAATGCAACTCAAGGCTGCAGGTGTCATCATCAAGCGCTGAAACCAAAACGAATACATCATCGGGAAAACGCCAAAACGATGTTCGTTCTACAAAATGAACATAATGAATACCAACTCCATTCAAAGGCCCGTCTTCGACCATAGTATCTGCATCTACATTTTCGATATACCGTTCAACTTTCAGCCACATTTCAGTCGATGAAAGGTTGACTGTCAAGGTATATTCCCCATCCATTCGATACGTAGCATCGCCTCCAAGATGGGCACAATTGGCACTGTCCTCAGGACAAGAAGTTGGCATTGAATTGATATGTTCATCTGGTGCGCCAACTGCAATCCATGCCTGACATAAGAGCCAAGGGGAACACAACAGGGCAACAAGTATGATTCCTTTCTTTTGACGTGACGTAAACTCCATTAAAATCCCTCAATACTCATGAATTCGAGTCCATTCTTCACCGATTCGCTGGTAAATAATCGGCGCACCAGTTGGAACTTCAAGAGAAAGTACTTCTTCCCTAGAAAGCCCTTCGATATCCATGATAACGCTTCGTAAGGAATTGCCGTGAGCTGCAACAAAAATATTTTTTCCAGCATCAAGACCAGGCAAAATGGCTGAGGAGAAATACGGCAATGTTCGTTGAGCAGTCAATTCAAGACTTTCACCGTTTGGAGGCGGTACATCATAGGAACGACGCCAGATTTTCACTTGCTCATCCCCATATGTATCACGGGTCTCTTGCTTATTCAAGCCTTGAAGGTCACCATACATTCGCTCATTCAATTCAGACGCCATGTAGACAGGTAATATCTGTTCCAAAGGTCCATTGGTTTTTGACCAGTCGACCATTGAGACATCTCCTAAAGATGAAGTCTGTTCAACCATTTGAGGTGTTTGAATAACTGGAGTTTTTCCACTCTTGTGTTGGCTCAAAGCAAGCATTGCGGTCATTTGAGCGCGAATGAGAGTTGAGGTATGGACTTCATCGATAGCAAGGTGCGCAATTTGCCGCCCTCCTTCAACTGCTTCATCGATGCCTTTGGTTGACAAAGGAACATTGACCCATCCGGTAAACAGGTTTGCAGCATTCCACACTGACTGTCCGTGGCGCATGAGAATAAGCAGCGACATGATGGTCCCTCTGTGTCAATGGCAGCGTCGCTTCTCCATGAACATGGCGGAGAAATCAGCCGAGAAGAACGGGTAAATATGCCAAAAGAATCAACGGAAGAATACCCATTGAAAGGTCTCTCAATAAGAGTTTGAGGAGTGTTGCAGTATTGACTTCAGCGATTTTATCAAACTCTTTTTGCATTTTTTTGTCTACAGAATCTGTAAATTTACCTGCACCAACTTTGGCCACTTCAACTGCTGCCCCAAGTGCAATGCCCGATAGAAGGCCTTGCGGGGTTAATTTTCTCGCTGCAAAAATCCGTGTGCCCCAAACCATAAGGGAATTTTTTGCGATTTTTTTCCCTGTTTCCGAAACATTTTGAGCCTTTTCTTTTTCTGTTTTGTCTTCTTTTCCGGAAAATTTATTCAGCCATTTTCGAACTCCAAGTCCAGCATCTGCTACTTTTCTTAATTTGGTAATATCTCTTTTTTCAACCGCTCTCATCATTCTTCTTACACGGCTGATTCGAAGAAGGTCAAAGAAGACCCATATGAGTAAAAATAGCATTAGAAAAGCATAACCTGTATTCGAAACTTCACCCCATGTTTGCCATCCAAGTGGATCACTTGTCATTCGAACTAAGAAAACGAGAAGGGGAGGGATGCTAAATGCAAGTATTTCATTTAATGCCAAAATTCCAAAACCCTTGACGGGTAATTCACGTAATTGTTTGAAAGCCCAGCCCGAATGAGGAGCCAATTGGGCAATTGCTTTGCGAAATGGAACGACAAGTAAGAGCAGACGTAAAATCATCGGAAGCCAAATGACGACCAAAACATAGCCTTCCCAAGGCCCAGCAGGCGGGATTTCCGGGAATTGAAGAGGGGACGCCATGTGACCTGATTAATGCACTCATATTCAAATCATTGCTGTTTTCCCCCTCCAACTGTAGAATCCGAATGCTCATGTGGTGAAGCCACCTCGGCCATACATGCCCTTTACCCACAACATGGCCGATTGGCTTGGATTCAACATCGACAAAGCATG
>JAACDG010000077.1 GCA_009937025.1 Methanobacteriota archaeon | reverse complement strand
GCCGACTGATGGATGGTCGAATTTTGATGGGAAGATGGAAGATATTCTTTCAGCGAACCCTACTGAAAAAACCAATTCTGACTTGATATCTGCTCGACTTGCCTGGGAAGAGCCGAGTACCTCCTATGCTGCAGTCTTTATTTTGGGAATGGTGCTTTCAATTTTGGTCTATTTCTCGCCTTGCGCTTTCCCAGTTCTACCAGGATTCATTTCCTATTACCTCTCATTAGGGGCTCGAGAAGACGAATTAATCGAATCGGGAAGACTGAAAGCAAAAATGCCGAACTCTTGGGTTATTGGTTTACTTTCAGGTTTAGGGATGTGGACCTTCTTTGCCTTGATTGGAATCGTGGCGATTCTTATGGGTGAAGCGTTCACTAAATCGGGTGCAGTACATTATATCGCTATATTTATCGCCCTACTTTTGATTCTTTTAGGATCGATGATGTTAATCGGTATTACTTCTCATCTGATGGGCTTTGTAGACAAATTCGTTCGTAAATATAGCACAACTGAAACCGACGAGACGTTCACTCCCCGGCGCAATATGTATCTTTACGGAATTGGTTATGCCGCAGCTTCAATCGATTGTACTGCTGCGGCAGTACTCCCATTTGTCATCTATCTCAGCACTCTTGGAAGTACAGCGACCGGCGTAGGAATCGGTGGACTCATGTTAGGATTACTCATTCTGATGGTTTTTGTTACGGGTACTGTGGGGCTTGGTCGGCAAGTGATGATTAATTTCCTCAAACGTGCAACTGGAATGATCAAGTTGGTTGGTTCTTGGATGATGATCATGGCTGGAATTAGCCTCACTATCTATCTGACTCAACCAGAGATTGTTGGGCAAATCTTTGGTTAATCAACGGCCATTCGAGCGTCGAACTCATCTTGGTATTCCTTCGTCTTAAGTCGTTCAAGGCAGGGTTTCATCCAATAGACCCAACCTAATCCAGCCACCGCTAGAGCAGTGATGACGTCCCAAGCATAGTGTTGTTTGATGATCATTGTTGAGGCCACAAGTAAAATCCACATCACAAGAAGAAAGCCATGAAGAATCTGAAGACGAGTCGTGGTTGGAGGATACCAGTATCGCAAAATCAAAACCACTTGCATACTTTGAACAATATGAAGCGATGGCCATGAGTTCCAAGGTGTATCGATACTGTGCATTGCTGAGTAAATCGGTTCCCAAACGGTGCCTTCTACTCCATGAATGAGATGACGCAAATCGACTTCGACCGGTAAGAGGATGAATATTCCGTTGATAACCCAACATGTAATCAACATCATCTGATGAAAGACAACATTCTGCCTCCACATGATATCGTTCTTACTTCCAAGCCAAGCAGCGGCGGGGTAATACAAGTACAATGTGAGGTAAGGCAAAACCATCCAAGCAAGGAAAGGAAGGTCGAGGTCAAATTGGTGAGTTGGGTCAAATGCCGCCCAATCACGTATCGATGCGAATCGATTTATCGTCGTGTAGGGGATTGCCGCAAAAAGAAACATCGCGGTCAAAATCGCATAGGTCATTCTTCGACCGCCCAACATCTGACGGCCCTTCCAATGTGAGCGCCAAATGCGCCATGGCTGTGAACCCCATTTTAGGAACATGATACCACCAACTCATTTCGAGGTGTAAGGCTTGTGCCGGACGAAGTCTGCCGAATCAGTTTCGAATGCCTTTCTTACAATGCGGAACCACAATGTGGGCAAGATTTCCATCCCGGCATTATAGCGGCTTGGCATTGTGGGCATACAGGATCTTTAGGCTGTGTTGTTGGAGCTTCAGAATCTGAACCATCAATCGCCTTTTGTGCAGTTTGTTGACGTAAAAATTCCTGCATCACTTCTGGAGTCAAAGCGCCTTGTTCAGCAGCCATTTCCATCATCTTCACTTGGATGTCATTTTGTTTATCCATGCGTTGGTCTTGGTGCTCTTGGCTTTGTTGAATACGGTCTCTCTTTCGCGCTTGGACCTGTTCAAACAATTTCATTGCTTCATCAGTTTTGTGAGAAGACTCCTTCATTCGCAAATCTGCTCGACCCTGGTCTCGCTTGAGTTCTGCATCCCAAACAGCCTCTTGCTTTCGAAGTTCTAAGAGTTCAGACTCGGCTTGAATGGTTACTTCTCCTCGCTTCTTCGCTCTTTCGACATTAACTTCGCACTCTATTCTTCGCAAAGTAGCCGCTTCTCGAATTGCGATTCGCTCCATGAGTGCATCAGCATTTGCTCCTTCGGTTTGAGTTGCAAAGTCCAATTCAGCTTTGAGGCGAGCAAGTTTCTCTTGGTCGGTTTTGCTCGTGGAAATGAAAGCGCGTAAGAATGTAAATCCAAGCGTCGAAAGAGATTGACGCATTTCGACTTCTGCATGCATTTCTAAATGCTCTTGAAACTCAGAACTTCGGAGTTCTTCGATGCTGGAACACTTCGCCATTGCTGGCACTATGCAGCGAGTTGAAACTTCATGTCCAAGGAAACCGATTAATCCTGCTCGGTCGAGAATTGGTGCGTGATTCGCAAAAATATTGAGCAGCTTAGGTATGTCTTCTTTTCGTAATTGAACACGCAAGTTCATGTGTCCTGAAGCCTCTGAACCATCACTGAGGTTTGCTGCAAAAGGAATCCACAAATCGAGTGGTCCAGTCATAGCAAACAGCATCCGACGGTCAGTAGCCGTGGCTCCCATCATGTCAGCGATGTGTCGGCCGAGTCCGCCACCGATGTTACGTACCACTTTTTCAGAAATAATATCGCCAATACGACCGTCGATGATGAATGCACATGCTTCATTTGGTTTCAAGACTACTTGTCTTGATTTCCAAGTCCGGATATCATTTCCATCTACCAGTCGTGCAACAATATTAGGATTACTTCGCCATTTAAAATTCGCAGTCATTTTCACACCTTCTTTTTCTGTCGTAGCCCATTAAGGACGGTTGACCGAGCGCTGAAATAGCCTCGGGAACTTGTTATCATCTGCTCACATTGGCGGATGAGTGATTTGATTTCATCAATTGTTTTGTCAGAGGAATAGGCATGCTCGACACTGTTTGAAATATTGACGGCTTTGGTCATCATTTCAATGACGTCATGGTCATGTTTGATGAGTTTTTTTAGTACTGATGTCGATGCAGACCGCTGTCCTGAAAAGAATGCATGTGTCATGCCGGTAGGAGATTTGTCGACATCCTCAATCAATAGGTCAATGGTGTTACAACAAGCCTTTGCAGCCTTGGAAACATCGAATTTTTTTTCACGGAAGCAACTGTCATGGATATTCATGAGATGGTTGCGAGCACGTGTTCCACAACGCTTGATTTCTTCACGAATCGCAAGGTCAGCATCACGACGTTTGCCTTTTGTATAGCCCTCATATCCCGAGAGTACCATTTGTATTCCTCGAACATATGGGAGCACATCGAGTGGGGTTCCTACCATGTTGACCATATTGAATTGGTAAGTGGCCACTTATTATGGTATCCTTGGGATGGATGTGGGCTCCCAACTTATTCTTCAGCAGATTCAATGAGGCTTGAACCAGATTTAGACTTTTCAATTGGCGGCTTTTGAAGAACAGAAACGAGCACCGTCACAATTCCTGAACCAAGAAGTGCTGAGAGGAACACATCGAGATTAGCAAGGCCATACTCATTGGTTGGCAACCAGAGATAATTGAATCCTGTAGCCAAGTCAGCGGTGAATATTCCATAGGCGACAACGGAGCCAAGTCCACTCACGGCGCCAATGAGGGCCGCTTGTGAGGAGATTCGATTCCAAAGTGTGAGGAACACCGGTAGTACGGTTGCGGTTGCCAATAAATCTGCACGAAGGAAAATGGCAAAAACACTTGTTGCGTTGACTTCAAAGCCGAAGATGGTTGGTTCGGTGGCGAGATAGATTGCGATAGGAACCAACATCACCGTAGCAACTCTTGCGTGTTGAAGTTTCATTTTGCCATCGGAGAGGTCTCGAGAGATGGAAGCAACCACAGCATTCTGGAGTGTATCTACACTTGAACACACAAGGGCTAAACCTAACACGATAAATGCTGATATGAACAATATATGGACATCATCAAGGAGGTAGAAAAAGGCACCCGACTTGTCACTGAGAGATGCTTCTGCAGGAATAATTCCTTGCCCGGCAACCACGGTTCCTAAGATTCCCATAAGGAGCACCAGTGGAAAAACAAGGCCAGCTGCAAGAAGAGACCCCTTCTGCAAAGCCTTGTCATCTTCAGATGCATAGGCACGTTGCCAATTTCCTTGAGTAAACATTTCTGCAGCAGTTATGGCAATTACAAGTGCCAGGCCAGATGCAAATGAATCCATGTAGGACATTGACCCAATACTCCATTCATCCACTGGATTGTAGGCCTTTGCATCGGCAATCAGCGAACTGAGGTCGCCTGTGAACAAGATCAGCATCAATGCGACAAAGAGCCACAAAACGACCCATGCTTGCCAACGGTCTGTTCTCAACGATGCCGGTAAACCTCCATATGAGGTATAGGCTGTTGTGACCAATCCAACGGCTAACATCGGGGGTAATGGATTGATATCAGTCAGTATATTCATTGCCCTTCCGATAGCGGTAAATTCTGCAAAGAGGAATGTAAACATGTAGAGGACCGAAATGAGCCCTACATAGATTTGCATTGGCCGACCAATTCTCATTCTGACATAATCTGCTAATGTGACTCCAGTCGGCATTTTTTTGCGAATCATTGGTCCTACATAGGCGAGTAAGAGGAATGGAGTTGCTGCAGAAACAGCATATCCCATCACATCCCAGAATCCGCCCCAATACCCGACTTCTGACGGTCCAAAAAGAACCCAAATCCCCATTCCAGAGGCAAACAGGCTCAAACCAATTTGGAGATAATTTTTCGAATTTCTTGCAGAGAGATAATTTTCTTCTTTCTCTTCGGGTCCCTTTTGAAAACCGATGTAGGCAAATATGCCAAGTGTGAGCAACAGGAGGCCATATGCGAGAATTGATTTCATCGAATCACCTTACAAGGCAGAGAGTATCTGGTGAGTTCTATCGATGAGGTCAAGTGGATTGTGGGCGAGGACATACAGCGTAGGCTCCCATCCAAAATCACCGATGTCAAGTAAAATATCGATGCGAGAATCTTGGGTCGTTACTTTTCCTTTTGGAGCAAGAGAATAATTGTAGCCAAGTTGCTTGCACGCGTTCTCAACGCGTTTCGTGTCAACGCCGTTTCCAGATAGTGGAGGGCGGATATTCAAAATCGACACTTTACTTGAATCAATCGAATGCGTAGCAAGCAACACCGATGCAAGATGGTTTGAAGAACCGAAACTCGGAGTTTCGTGATGGCGCAAGGCACCATCGACCAATGTGATTCTACCAGGGAATGCTGCGACTTCAGATTCTAAAGTTGCACCCGTATTGCAGGATGCGATGTTTAAACCAACTGCTGGTATTGAATTTTCAATGCGCCGAACATCCAACCTTCCAGCAGCCCATTCCAGTCTTCGCAGCAATGCTCTTTGCTCTTGACCTTCTTCTAAATCGAGACCAGTGAGCGTTTTGTCATAACGAATCGTATTGTTGCCGGTAAATTGGAATTCAACAACCAATCGTTGTCGAACAACACGTGATTCTGGTCCCATGGAATTCAATGCGAGAGATAATTCATGGCCCCATCCATCAATGGTTGCTTCATCGGCACTTGCCCCTAATGGAGTAGGTGGTTTCTGCATTTGGCGAGAGATAGTGCTCTGGGTAGAGCCCAGTGCTTCGGCAATTTCGGTTTGAGACCAACCTTTGGTTCGCAAATCTTTGGCTACATTTTGATGCAAACGGCCTAGCCATTTGTCTCCTACTTCTCCGAGCATGCAATGTCCTTTTCAAGAGTACTATTCAATGTTGCTGATAAATTATGCATCTCGCATGTGGTTTTTGTCTGATATTCTAAAAATCGCAATGAAGTTGTACAATTCATATGAAAAAAACCCTTTTAGGGCCGTCAAATTATTTACTCGAAATAAGAATCCTCCAAAGAAAGACTTTACAGTGAAGAAGGGCGGCTTTTTCATCATAAATAGCCGAGTCATAATAGTTTTATTTGAATTGCATAATTATCCATTCATAATAAATATGTACGATTAGATCTACCTATATGAAGCATTTTTTAGCTCATTTCAAACAGAATCGCTCAAGAACACTAAGAACCCCGCCCAACTCCCTGTGAATGAGTCGAATGGAGTTGGAGAGTTTCATAGGAGAAATCGCTGACCGGGTACTGAAGTATCTTCAGGCTGCGGAACAACCAGGTAAAGTGGCTGAACCGATGCCATACACCTCTCTTTCGAAGACGACAG
>JAACDG010000076.1 GCA_009937025.1 Methanobacteriota archaeon | reverse complement strand
TCCTGCTGAAAGGAGGTCGCCAAGAGACTTCTTTCCAGCCTCGATGACTTTGAGATTGATTTGACGTGTGTCTTGACTGATGGTGTTTCCACGGAAGAAGCGTCGCTTTCGTAGACCGTCTGGCTTGTATCGGAATCGCTTCTTTTCGCCACCCTTGTTCTTGAACACGAGGTTGTGTCCTTTGAATCCAGTTGAACGAGTTACAAGAACCGCTTGTCGGCGGCCGCCTTCGAGGTCTCGGCGAAGAGGTGTTCCAGTTTTGTCTGAACCACCGGTGATTTGGAGTTTGAAACCAGAGAGTGTTTGTTCACCTTCTCCAACAAAGATACCATCGACGGTATCACCGATTTTCTTACCCAATAATTGGGCATGATTGTTTCCACTAATTTTGAGTGAATAGGACTTACCGCCGTTTTTCGGGTCGGTATCATTCACTACAGCGACGAATTCTCCTTGTTGTCCAACAGCCATAATATCACTTCTAGAACGACCTTCCGACCATCGTCGTCTATTTAGCCCCACCGTTTGTTCTCAAACGAAAAATCAGTCAGTGAAACTTCTTTTTCAGCAACATTTCGAGTCGACTTGCGAGGTCTTTTGGAAGATAATGTGGCATGCTTAGATGCGTTGTTCGCCCTCGCCCACCGGTAATTGTTGCGACTCGAGATGTGACAATTTGTCGCTCCTCAAATTCTTTGAGGTATTTCCAAACCGTTGTATGGCTCTTCATTTTTTGTTCATACTCTTCACAAACGACAGCATAAAGTTGTTCGACATCTCCAGTCGTCATCGACTCTTCTTTGGTGAGGCGCCGACACAAAGAGAGCAACACCAACATCGCGTTTGGATTCAAATCATCGATGTGTTCGAGGTTACTTCCAAGCGATGTTGGTGAATTCTCCAGCGGGAGGTGAATATCTTCGACCATGAGCCGCCGTTCGCTGTGGTCATCTTGCCGGAATTCGCATCGTTCGACAGCTGCATTGAGTAATTCAATCACTCGTCGCGCATCACCCGTTGGAGCCGCTTTTTCTGCAAGCAGTCGAATAATTTCAGGGGTCCACGAACCCGGGACTAAGCCGTCGATTGCCCGTTGGGTTGCAATGGCCTCCAGTCCATCGACGTTGTAGGGTTGAATACGAAGGTGGTTGGTGTTGCCCATTCGAGAAATAACCGCTGTTTCAAGCACATCGAGGACTTGCTCTTGGCTGATGAGGATAAGCGAGAGCGTTCCTCGGCCAGTTTGGTCCTCATCAATACGCAGCAGCTGATACAACAAGTCATCTCCGGAGCGTCGAAGCATATGGTCAACTTCATCGAGAACGACAATCAAGTGTGAAGTATCCTTACGTAAAATTCGTCGCAAACTAATCAACAGTTCACCCATTGACAATCCACGATCGGGATGACCCGGTGCAAGTTCGTGCAATATTCGCTGAACAACTCGCATACTGGTTGAAGCATTACGACAATTGACATGAACGGAGCGAAGATTCCGCTTATTGGCTAAATGCCGTTGAATATCCCGACAAAACGTTCGTGCAAGCACCGTTTTACCACTTCCAACAGGACCTGTAATCCCGACACGTCCAGAGCCTTCAGGCAAGTGCAGTGTGGTGAATTTCGAAGCCAACTCGTGTTGGATTTCATCGCGACCAACCAGTTCGTTTGGAATATAATCAAAATTAAACACTTCAGGTTTTGCAAGAACCCAGCCAGCGCCAATTCGGTCGAGATAGTTACTCATAACATCGGAAGGCTTTCGCCAACCGTTATTGAACATACGGTTTCTTCTGAGTGAATAGAGCGTCAATTTTGAGTAAAATCACTCGGACTCAGGGGATTTCAGCAAATTGATAGCCTGTTTCCCATTTTTTCTCGCCAAGAGCGACTTCAAGTTCAAACGGTGTGATGAGCGGTTTCTGATAACGAACCGCATCATCAATCGCAATACGAGGACATGCAGTATTGACAAAAGCATCGACAGGATAGAAATCAATCAATTCAGGTCCAACGTGTTCTAGAGCCAACAAGTATCCTTTCTTTCCGTGCTTTTCGAGAATTCTTTTCATCCGAAGAGCAAGACTACGTCGCATTTGCCCTGGCTTCTCACCAATCAGTATGCCGAATCTCTCCGCTTCGCCACAGGCCATAATGAGGCCGAAACGCTGGCGTAGAATACGTTCAATTCGTTCAAGAGACATCTCTTGGGCATCACCGGTATAGGGGTCGAGCATAGCCAGAGGTTTTCCAGTATGAAGAACCAACCCAATCGGGTGGAAGTCTCCTGAACCAAGGAAAAGATAGTGCCCAATTGAATCATCATCACCTGAATAATTGCATCCCAAGACTTGACCGGGGAACGAGAGGCGAGCGCCCCCAATTGGTATTTCCACTTCGTATCCTGCTTCTTCTAAGCGGTCATGGAATTCAGGGAGAAGATGCAAGTGTTGGATTGAACCGACCAAGCCAAGTTTAGTGCCTGTCAAAGGAGCAAGTCGTCCAACTGCATCCATGAATCGGTCTTGTGCCTGTTCTTCTGAAAGGTCTTCAGGAGCAGGTTGGTTTTCCATTCTTTGACGAGCCATAGCCCTGTGAGCCTCTAAGTAAGGAAGTATAGGCTCAAGTTCAGGGTCGCCATCATAGGTGACATCAATGAATTGTGTCGGCATACCTGAATCGATGTTCATTTGTGAATGACCCATGTGCGCAACAAGTTCAACACCCATCATTCCCATTTTGTCATGGACTAAATCACATGCTCCATAACACGGGTCAGCTGCCAAGATAACTTTTGCACTGGTTTCGGTTTCAATCGTGTCCATCATTTCGAGGGCTTGCATTTTCAGTCCTTCAGGAACTTGAAGGGCAACTAGGCGGTTATCATTCGCTTGAATTCGCTCCATCAACTCGGTGAGTTGGAAGTCGTGACGGTCTAAATCCATGGTTGTCCCTAAGCCAAGGGGTACGCCTCCCCCTCATCAATCCACCCTTTCGGAAAATTATTCTTCATCGAGTAAAAGAATACGGTCGCCATCCATTTCCAAGCGAACCAAAGATTCAATGATTACTTCAGGGTATTCAGCCTGTAATTGGGCCAAACCAGGTCCCTTTTCGACCACTGCGATGATGTGAGTTACTTCTGCTCCGGTTCTTCGTACGCCTTCAAGAACTGCTTTCAGTGTGCCGCCAGTGGACAACACATCATCGACGATGACGACTTTTTCACCAGGATTGAAGTCGTTGAGAAACATTTCACCTTTTGAATAACCAG
>JAACDG010000075.1 GCA_009937025.1 Methanobacteriota archaeon | reverse complement strand
CCTCTACGCGACGTCCGAAATCTTGGACACTGGGTTGGTGTGTCCGTCTTTTTCTGCTTGCGGAAGCAGAAGTAAAAGTGGATTTTCGCATCGCTATATGGTCGGCCATACTGCACGGTATGTCCTCATATTGAGGTCAAACGTCAGTCCTGTCTCAACCTTGGAAGGTTGGATAGTATTGCTGCGTATATTGCAAAGCACTTGGTTGTGGATAACCTTGAGCAATCAGACCGTTGTAATATTCACGGGCTGGGTCAGGTTGAACCGGTGCAGGTTGTGCAACAGGTGCAACTGCGGCGACAGGTTGTGCCGCTGCAGGTTGAGCAGAGAAGTTAGGCATAGCAACAGCAGCCGCTGCAGGTTGAGCCTGCATATTTGGCATTCCAGCAACTGGTGCTGCTGTGTTGCCGTAATTCGGCATCATGACCGCTGGTTGAGCACCCATGTTCGGAACTGCTGGTGCGCCTCCCATTGGAGCAAACGTTCCATCGTCCCACGATTTTATTTCGCCTGCTTCATCATCAGATTTACGAGTAAACATGAATGCAAGTCCGCCAATCACTGCCAAAACAACGACTGCACTAATTCCAAAGAAGACGGCGTTTGAAGATGACGCACCATCGCTTGAGGACTTTTCTTTAATCCAGCGAAGTGGGTCATCAGGGTAAGCATCGGCTCCTTCAGCAATTGTCCAATCTGCAGTTGGATTTGAGTATCCATCACCATCGCCATCGAAACAGCCAATTCGGTCATTGGTTGAGTTTCCAGCACCCGCAACACAAGCATCTGCTCCATCGGCAAGTGTCCATGTATCATCAGGGTCAGAGATACCATCTCCATCGGTATCGGCACAACCGTAACGGTCGATGTTTGAGGAATCGCGAACGGTTGGACAGTCGTCTGGAGTTACACCTGCGGGGTTTTCTCCATAGCCATCACCGTCACCATCTACCCATTGTGTAGGCTCATTCGGGAAAGCATCGCCACCCATATCGAAGCCCCATGTAATATCGGGGTTTGAGTATCCATCACCATCTGAATCGAGGCAACCGAAGCGGTCGGTGGTGGAATTGCCTGGAATGGTCGGACAAGCATCCGGCTCATTTCCTGAAGCGTTATCGCCATAACCATCCATGTCTGCATCTTCCCATTGGGTCGCATCGTTCATGAAGGCATCCATCAAATCATACCAACCATCGCCGTCAGCATCTGGGCAGCCTGGTGTATCGGCTCTCCAAGAATCTCCTGCACGTGTTGGACAAGCATCTTGAGATGTGGCATCAGTAACCATTTCACCTGGCCAAGAGGATTTGCGGTCATCCCATGATGAGTTTGCCCAGTTGTCGCCATAGCCGTCATCATCAAAGTCAGACCATTGGGTTGGATCGTTCGGGAACGAGTCTGCTCCGTCTCCAATAAACCACTCTGAATCGGCATTCGAGTATCCGTCTTCATCAGCATCGAAACAGCCGAGGCGATCGAGCGTTGAAGTGCCTGCAACAGTATTACAGTCATCAGGAGATACACCGAGGCTATTATCTCCAAAACCATCGGAATCGGTATCCGCCCATTGTGTTGCCTCGTCTGGGAATGCATCATCAGCATTTGACCAGCCATCACCATCGTTATCTGGGCAGGCGTTTTGGCCACCAAGCGTCGAGTTACCGGCTTCAGTTGGACAGTTATCGGTTGAATCTGACCAGCCATCGCTGTCAGTATCGACACAACCGGTTGTTCCGAGCGTCGAAGTTCCAGCGAGAGTTGGACAATCATCATTGACATCATTGAATCCGTCTGCATCATCATCGACGTCTTCATCGCTGTCTCGGCATCCATCACCATCGATGTCGTTGGTGGCCGTATCAGAAATCCAAGTTGGACGCGGTGGGTCATACGAGGTGTATGGGCAAAGGTCGTTGACATCGAGAACTTGGTCGTTATCGTCATCGGCATCTTCGACATCGTCTTTGCAACCATCGTTATCCCAATCGGTCGAAGCCGAAGGATTTGCAGTATCTTGCATACTGGTCCAATTGAATTCACTGTTTCGAGGGCAAAGGTCAGGGAAATTATCCGTTAAACCATCGTTATCATCATCAGAATCACATTCATCCCCTTGTTGGTCGCCATCGGTGTTGGCTTGTCCAGGATTGGAAACAGTAGGACAGTTATCATCAACGTCAACGATACTGTCTCCGTCAGAGTCTTTCAGCGAAGAGGGGTCAAAGACCCATACATACACATCTCTTCCACCGGTTGATGTCAAGGTTGAACCTTCATGCGTCATTGAGCCTGAATACGAACCGCCAATTCCAATGTAATCGCTCATGTTGACACTCATGCTCCAAACATAGTCGTATTGCGACCCGCCAACTCGTTCTGCCCAATCAAGGCCACCGGTTGATGAGAGGCCAATCACATAGCCATCGTGGTTTGAAGGACTTAATGTGGTTGAGCCAGCGGTAAATGCAGTTGCGAAATATCCGCCATAGGTGACAAGACCATTCGAAGTTACACCAAGAGCCCAAGGCTCATCTTCTGCACTTGAACCAGAAACAAATGCCCAACTGTTGGAAGTAGAAACTGCGCTTCGGGCGACAAATACATCGTTGCCTCCATAGGTTGCTGTTGCAGTCCATCCTCCACTCGAAATGGTTCCGCCGAATGTTCCAGCGTAGTAGGTATCTCCTGAGGAGTCGATTTCAATTTGAGTTACAACCGTTTGTTGAGCACTGGCACCAATTCCATTCAAATTGACTACGCCACCGTTGGTATCCAATTCAACAATTGCTGCATCGAGTGTTCCAGCGGCCACATAGCTTGAGCTCGACCATTGAGAAAAGCCATCGGTAATGGTTGCCACTTTGACACCACCTGATGAAGTTACAGCCATGTCGATGACCTGATTGGCTCCAATACCACCGCCGCTGACAACCCAATTAAGCACGCCGTTACGACCATCGTATTTGGCGACATAGATTTGAGTGCTGGAAACATTGAGAACGGAGCCACCGAAATCAGTTTCACCTTGGAATTGTCCAGAGATGAGAATGTCTCCCATTGTATTGATTTGAGCGACTGTTGTGGAACTGTATTCTCCTGAACCGTTGACCATAGTGGTGAAACTGTTTGCCCAAAGCCAATTACCCATTGGGTCTGCTTTCGCCATGAAACCTTCAAAGTGGTAACCCGAGTTGGTGTTAGAAAGAACAACAGCAGGGGCACCGCCACCGCCTCCAAAGGAAATTTCTCCATAGAAATATCCAGTAATCAGGATTTCGCCACCGACGTCTACTGCGACATCAGTAAGGTAAGAAAGTCCACCTGAACCAAAACTGTGATCTGCTCCGAAAACGGATTGCCAGGTGCCTGTACTGTCGACAGTCGCCAAGAAAAATTCACCATAACTGGAACTATAAGGTGAGGTGGGTTGAAGCGTTTTTGTACCAAACGTCAATGTTGTATTGTATTCAGAACCAATAATCCATCCACCGTTTGGGTCGGGTTCAATGTGCTCAGCATCAACACTCTGAGTCGATGAACCGCCTGACGCAATGAAGGCTTTTGAGGAACTGCGACCAGATGTAAACTGAATGACTTCTGAATCGGAGTCTTCGAGTTCAACTTGAGGTTCCATAGGATGTTCGAGAGCAATGACTGACGAGAGCATCAAGAAGGAAATCAAAATTGCAGAAAATGTAGCAAACAGTGGGCGCATACTACGACCACGCGGTCTACGGACATCAAACCTTTGCTCTCTTGACGTCAAAGTAAAATCGCCAAAAATGGCTGAAAATCACTCGAGATTTGTTTCAAGTTGAAGCAAATCACTTTCACCAGCATCAACAATTGTGATGGTGGATACAGAAAATGGTTTACTGCAAGCAATACCGAGTTCACGGTTGACTAAACCTGCACGGAATTTGGTCACTTCAGGGTGATTTGCGTGCAGTTCGTCAGTAAAATCAGTAGGGCAGTTCGCAGCAAAAATCACGATTTTCGCTTCACCACGAGCACACGCATCGAGTGCTTGGCGTTGTCCAAATCGTAGGCTTCCTGTTGCTATTGCGTTCTTCAATTGTCGGTTTAGGTCCATATTTTATTCCTCCATACTCCACATAGTTTCTCATGGGTGGAAATCATTCTTCAGGGATGTAGTAGAGTTCAACACTACCGGTTCCAAGTGAAATTGGTTGTCCGACAATAATGTTCTCTGCAACTCCGGTTAGGTAGTCGCGTTCACCGATAACACCTGCTTTGAGCAAGTGGTTGACGGTAACTTCGAAAGCCGCACGGGCCAAGATACTGTGTTTTGTTCCTGAGACACCGTGTCGACCGATTGCTCGGACTTCACCTTCAGAGGTCATAACGTCAGCCACCAAGAGAAGGTGGCGAACATCGACTTCTAGACGTGCTCCATCGAGAGTTGCTTGCAGTTCGTTAACAATTGCTTGTCGAGCCGCTTCAATGCCGAGGAAGTCAAAGATTTCGATGATGTTGTTGGTATAGGTTCGATTGCGGTCTATTGTTTCAATTTCGCTCACTCGAGTCAAGTTTGAACCAATGGTAGAGAGGTAATATTCACCTGTCTTATCGTCCAATTGAACGTTAGCACGAGCAATGTTTGGGATACCTTTGAGACGCATATCTCGGATTTTCTCTTCCAGTTGCAAAAGCATGGTATAGGAAGGTGGGTTTTCAGCAAGTTCAGCCAAATCTTCCTCTGCGTGAACACCAGGAATGAGGGTCAAGGTCGAAGGATTCTTTTCTTTGTCCGCTTGAACATAGAGACGTGTAGCACGTTCGAGTTTATCTTTGACTTCAGCACCAGTCATGTTCTTTTGCTTGAGGTTACTCTTGTTCAATTTCAAGACCAAACGTCGTTGAGCTACGTCTGTTTCAAGAGATGCAATGTTGACTGTATGGGTTTCTTCAATAGCGGCTGCAAGTTTACGTGCTTCATCAGCAGAACTACTCTTTTCGCCAGCCAAGTAGATGATCATTGTAGGTGTGTTTGGAACCTTTCGTGCATCGACAATTTCGATAATACGAGGTAGACCTTGAGTGACGTTGACTGTAGCAACACCCGCATAGTGGAACGTACGCATGGTCATCTGAGTTCCAGGTTCTCCAATGGATTGAGCAGTAATAATTCCTGCTGCTTCGTAGGGGTCAATACTTGCTCGGTCAAGAGCAACGACTGCTTCGCCAACCACTTTCTTTGCCTGTGGCTTGGTCAATTTCTTCATACCACGTGCATGAATTGCCAATGTCAAATCATGGAAAATACGGTTAGTAAATCGGGATGAACCGTCTGCTTCAACAGCAGCAACGAGAGACTTGAAGACAGGGTCCTCAGCAAGTTCGTCTTCATATTCCAAGAGTTTTGCTTCTGGGTCGTAATTCGCCATAGCGACTGAAGTCTTTGCACGAGCAATCTTACGGCCAGTTCGACGAAGTCGAACTGAAGTTGTCGGTCCAGTGTTTTCGCTGTTGGAATCTCCACCTTTCTTATTGGCAGCATCAATTGTAGCTTTGATTGTTGCAGCGGTTTCGGAATCGGTTTCACACAGTTGTGCGATTTCACCAGCAGGGAGGATTTTAACATCGTCCCACTTCTTGTCATCGGCAAGAGTATGTGCATAATTTTCTGCGATACCCAAGTCCATGAGCTTCTTCTTTGTTGCACTCTTTACGACCATCAAGCCTCACCTCCTTCAGGAGTATCGGGTTCTTCATGTTCCCAGCCACCAAAGTCTTCTTCGGATTCGCTACGTTCAAAGGAATCTCTTTTAACTACGGTAGCACCTTCGGTTCCAAGAGCCTCATCGACGATAACATCAATGTTGAACGGAGAACCGTGCACACCACGTGAAGGGTCAATACCATCTTCACCATAACTGAATTGAATGATACGGTTTGCAGTGTTTCGAACTGACAACATTGAGTCGTCAAACACTTTCAAATCATCCATAGCGTTAATCAATCGGCGTTGCATGTATCCGGACTTTGCAGTACGAACCGCTGTATCGACCAAGGACTCACGTCCAGAAATCGAGAGCATAAAGAACTCCGTAGGTTCAAGACCACGCTTGAACGAACTTGCGATGAAACCACGGTCTGCTGCTGCACGACCGCCACGGCGGAAGTGAGGGAGAACACGTTCATTGTATCCACGCTCAAGTCGCTTTCCACGAACCTTTGCTTGACCAATCGAACCTGCCATCATGTTGAGGTTGTCCATTGAACCACGAGCACCAGAAATAGCCATGTTGACCGCAGCGTTGGTTGAACCGGACTGAGCCAATTCATTCTTTGCCACGTCACCAGCTTCTTGCTTACCTTGGTCGAGAATGACCATGATGTCTTCTTCAAGAGTTTCACGAGGTGTTCGACCAGGTCGAGTTTCATATCCTCGGCCATCCTTTCCGAATTTGTCGAGAGCGGCTTGAACAAGCACACCCGCTTCTGTGTTTGCATCACGAATGGATTGCAAAGCACCGGCACTGAGGTCTTCATCATCAATACCAGTGGTAAATCCGAGTGATGTGCACGCAGCAATAGAAAGGCGTGTAAAGTCGTCAAGGAATTTTGCTCCCTTTTCAGGACCATTGGTCTGAACAATTGCATCGAGAAGACGTCCGTCTTCAGCACCAATTGCTCGCTTATCGAGTGTTCCTTCAACTACACCGTTCTTGACAATAACATCGTCGTTTGAACGGCTACGGAATCGCAAGTGGATGTTGTCTGGGATAATCAATGAGATGATATCTTGACCACGGAAGCATTCCTTGCCCTTTTCATCTTTGACAATTTCAGGTAATTTGCCGGTCCAGCCGATGTTTCCAATCATTTCAAGTCCATGTCGGCGACTAATAAGTGTCCCCGGACGTGAGAGCAAGTAAGCTCCTGAAATGTGGTCGTGTATACCGCCAATAACCGCACCACCGTATCGAGGGGTGAGGATATGTTCTTGGACACGCATCAAAATCTTCGCTTCAGCACGTGCTTCTTCTGATTGAATAACGTGCAAGTTCATTTCGTCGCCGTCAAAGTCAGCGTTGTATGGCGTACAAACTGCGAGGTTGAAACGGAAGGTATGTCCTTCCATTACACGTACTTCGTGAACCATCATTGACATTCGGTGAAGCGATGGCTGTCGGTTAAAGATAGCAACATCACCATCGATTAAGTGGCGTTGAACAAGGAGACCTGGTTTTGGATTGCCGTTTCGGTCAATGGTTGAAAGACGGTCTTCGACACGTGTTCGGTCGCCCCATTCATCGGAAGGGCTGCCACAGTGTGGGCAACTGATTTCCAAATGCTCTGGATGCGGGTCAGGATGAACTTTGTCAGCCTGAGCCAATTCATGCATCCATCGGTAGTGAAGTTTAGCACGTGGGTCGTCTTCCTCAAGTTTCTGACCATTCAAATCTTCTCCACGAAGGTTCGAAAGTGTAGATTCATCATCGACAACATAACTTGTTTCTTGAGAGCCGTCAACAGGGTTGACAAATATCTCTGGTTTGATGACAAGACCTGGCAAAAAGTTTGGAGCAGGTAAGCACTGGTGCATATCTGGTCGTAGTGTTGTATCTTCGTTACACTCAGGGTTGTGGCAGCGGAATCCTGCATTGATCAAACGGCTTCGTTGATTGATACGGACACGGCGGTTGTCGCCACGGATAATGTAATTGACACCAGGGTGTACATCAGGTCCACGAAGAATCATCTGTCGCATTTGTTCACGGTTACGGGATGTAACTCGAATAGGCACAGTCAATTCCTTTGCAATCTTCTTTGGAACTCCGACTTCGTTGACACCTAAGTAAGGGTCAGGGGAAATCACTGAACGAGCACAGAAGTTAACACGCTTTCCAGACAAGTTACTTCGGAAACGTCCTTCCTTACCTTTCAATCGCTGCGTCAATGTTTTGAGCGTACGACCTGAACGGTGTCGGGCTGGTGGAATTCCAGAGGTTTGGTTGTCAAAGTAGGTAGTAATGTGGTATTGCAACAATTCCGAAAGGTCTTCAACAATCAATTGAGGAGCACCGGTGTCTCTGTTTTCACGTAGACGTTGGTTAATTCGAAGAACGTCGACTAATTTGTGAGTCAAATCGTCTTCTGAGCGGTCCCCACTGTCAAGAGTAATCGAAGGTCGAACAGTAATTGGTGGCACAGGTAGAACCTTGAGCACAATCCATTCTGGTCGGTTTTTCTTATCCATTCCAATGAAAATCAAATCATTGGAAGGAATGGCGCTAAGCCATTCTCGAACGTCACGAGGATTGAGTTTGCGTTCAATCTCTGCTTTTCCAGCACCTTGCGACTCCAATTTTTCTTTGAAGGTCGTAGGCTTGTCGAGCATAATCTTGCCTTGCATAGCTTGGCAGTGCATACATTGTCCACGGCGGGTGCCTGTGGTGACCTTTTCGACTTCCTTAATGATCTTCGAAAATTCTGTCGAACCAACACCGTGCTTAATCTGAATATCACGAATACGGGTACGGTAGTAATCTTGTTCACTCAATTCAGGATTCGAAGGGTGTGTGTTCTTGGTGTCGTGCAACAAAATTCTACTGCACTTCGAACAGGTAGCCTTCAAAGCGGTCTTGATGAGGTTGACGAAACCAATGTGAATCACTGGAAGTTCAAGAGCAATGTGACCAAAGTGGCCAGGGGACTCGTCATACTTACAGTTGTCAGTTGGACAAACCAATCCAGGTTCGATAACACCCATGTGAGGGTCCATCAATCCTTGACGGTAAGCGTGTCCATCATCCTTGTATGTGTCTGCAGTCTTCACTTCAACAGCAGACATTTGTCGGATTTCTTTTGGTTCCATCAAGCCAAAGCGAATCTGAGCGATACGCTTTGGAATCATTGTATTTTTTTGGCTCATCTTCGGTCCTCCAGTTCAAGACGCATGGCCACACCTAAACTCTTCATTTCGTCTAAGAGCAGCTTGAATGCATAGGAAGTTTGTACTTTGTAGACTTCAGCGCCGTCGCCGTGAATTGGGCTGACGTATGTACGACGCTTTGGATCATACCAAGCGATGTGTCCAGATTGAGCACAAACATACATGTCGATACCATCGGACTCATCGAGGAGACGGTCTTTGATGACCATAGAAGCTCCATGGGCAATCAAACAGTCTCGCTCCATCTCACCGAATCGGAGACCACCTTGGCGGGCTCGTCCTGCAGTAGGTTGGCGGGTAAGAATTTGGACACGACCTCGGGAACGAGCGTGAATCTTGGATGAAACCAAGTGATGCAATCGTTGGTAGTAAATACAACCAATGAAGATTTCAGCAGGATATACTTCTCCAGTTTCACCGTTAATCATGGTTTCACGACCAGTGTGTGCAAGTCCATTTCGGACGAGTCCATCTCGGAGGCTGCCTTCTTTTTCACCACGGAATGCAGTCGCATCAATACGACGGCCTTCCATAGAACCAACTTTTCCACCAATCATTTCCAAAACGTGTGCAACAGTCATTCGTGAAGGAATAGCGTGCGGGTTAATGACCAAATCAGGAACGATTCCATCAGCGGTAAATGGCATGTCTTCAGGTTCTACAAGACGTCCAATGACACCTTTTTGTCCGTGTCGAGAAGCGAATTTATCGCCAACTTCAGGAACCTTGTGGCTTCGGACCATAACTCGGACCAATCGACCAGAGTCAAGTGATTCGGTAACATAGACGTTGTCGACCCAGCCCTTTTCGCCATGGCGAACGAGCATTGAAGATTCTCTGCGTTCTTGAGCGAGTAAGAAAGCACCGCCAGCAGATTCTTCGAGGAAACGAGGTGGACTTGTTTTACCAACAAGAACATCGCCGCCTTCGAGATACATCTCAGGCAATGGCAAACCGTCTGCTTCCAAATGTCGGTAAGCCTCTTCAGGTTTGAGTCCCTTGACTTCTTGCAGAGAACTGCCCGGCTTTTCGATTTCTTCGACTTGACCACCAGGGAATCGGCGGCGTTCTGCGTTGTATGTTCGATTAAAAGTAGAACGGCCAAGAGCACGGTCAACTGAACCTTTGTTCATAATGACCGCGTCTTGCATATTATATCCGTGAAGGGACATAATTGCAACAATGAAATTTTGACCACCAGGACGTTCGTCGAAGTGAGTTGATTCCATTGCAGCGGTTCGAGTAATCGAAGTCTGCGTGTAGTGCAAAATGTGAGCACGGGTATCGGGTCGCATTCGGTAATTGGAACTTGGAAGTCCGAGGTATTGCTTGACCATTGCAGTACCACCAGTAACACGAGGTGTTGAATTGTGTTCTGGGTAAGGAATGAGGGATGCACAAACACCCAATACAAGTTGAGGGTCGATTTCACAATGTGTATATTCTTCATCATACAACAATGGAACCGAAACTTCAGCAGATTCCCAATCGCCGTTCGGCATGCGAACCTTTGCAAGGAGATTTGCTTCGGTAGCACCAGGCTCTCCAAGATTGACCCATTCGACGTTTTCATTGGTCAATGGACGGCCTTCGAACGGTCCGGATGGGATTGTTTCAGGGAGAACAAACGGTCGTGCTGCGATAAGGAGATCTTCTTCTTCCTCTGCATCGACCCACTCTACGACACCCTCATGAACCAAGTTCTTGAAGGTCATTTCGCCATCTCTTAGGGCTTGAAGGTGTTCGCCAGTCAAACGTGGTGCACCGTCATAAAGAATAACCAAAGGTCGCAAGATACGTCCCTTGTCGGTGTTGATGAAAATATCCTTGTTTTCCTTGTCGTGTCGAATCGAGACTTCGGCAGGAATGGTTCCACGACGTCGAGCGGATTTGAAATGGCGGACCAAGTTCATTCCTTTCTTGTGGATACCATAGATATCTCCGTTAACGTGAATTCGGTCGCCGGAGCTCCAATCTTCAAGTTCACTGTTAACATCGAGTTCATCGAGTTGTTCTCGAACTTCGATTTCACTGATGTGTTCAGAAATGTCAATCATCTGAGCAGCGTTCTTTACAAGACCACAGTTTTGGCCTTCAGGAGTTTCGTTAGGACACAAACGGCCCCATTGCGTTGGGTGCAGGTCACGTGCTTCGAAGTGAGGTTGACTTCGAACCAATGGTGAAGTTACACGGCGCATGTGAGACAACGATGCAAGGTAGGTTGTTCGGTCAAGCAATTGGCTGACACCGGAACGTCCACCAACCCAGTTTCCTGTTGCCAATGCGTGCATAATCTTTGAAGTCAAAACGTCAGGTCGTAGACATGAAGTGATTTTCAATTCACGCTTACGGTTGTGATGGCGTTCGAGTTGATATTTGAGGTCTCGAGCAAGTTGACCAGATGAAACACGGAACAAATCTTCGATAAGGTCGCCAGCAAGGCGAACACGCTTGTTCGCATAGTGGTCCTTGTCGTTTGGTTCACGGTTGGTTAGAGCCATTTCGAGAACTTGGCGAACGATACGACCAAGGAAAATTGCTTTCTTCTTTCGGTCGGTTGGTTGGTCGCCCAAGTGAGGGAGAAGTTCACGGTCAAGCAATTGGTTGACTCGTTGTTCACGGTATTCCTTTTGTTGGCCAGCAGCGAATTTCTTTTGCAACCATTCGTGTGCTTCAAGCATTGATTGAACTGCATATTCTTCATTATCGTTGACTTCGTTAAGGTTCGCAACGATATACTTGAAGGTCTCAGTTGGTCCTGCAACGGTTTGGAACACTTCTTGGTCGTTTTCGATTCCAAGAGCACGCATCAACAAAACAACAGGTATTGCAGTTGTACCAGCGGTGCTGATTTTTACCATGAGCATACCGTCTCGGCGCTTTTCCACATTCAATGGTTTTCGCATTCCATCTTTTTGCGAGAAAATCTTTGCAACTTCAGTTCGCTTTGCATAGCGCTTGTTGATTTCAACAGTAACTCGGTTTGGTGCGAGGTCCTCCATGGAAATCAAAACACGTTCTGTTCCGTTGATAATGAAATAGCCTCCAGGGTCGAGAGGGTCTTCGCCTCGCTTTCGGAGTAAATCATCCCACATAGCAGAATCTTCTGTAGAGGTCGTTGGATACAATTGACGTTCTCCAGCAATGTGCTTAGCATGGAGATTGCATCGAGAGGAGCGAACCATGATTGGCATGCTTCCCACTTGGACACCTGCTTCAACTGGAGAAGGTACACCGTTGCGGGAAATTTGGAAATCGATGGTAACTGGAGACATATAGGTCAACTTTCGAAGTCGACATTCCATAGGTGTTGAAGGGTGTTCAGCACCGTTCGCTTCACGGATGGTTGGTTCACCGAGTTTGATGTTCTTCAAACGAATGGTGATGTCGTGATCGACGACGTCGAGTTTGATATAACCGCCATCGTCATCGATGATTTCTTCATCCGTTCCAACACGAATGTTGCGAATGATTTTTTCCATACGAGAGATGGTGTTGTCGCCTGACGGGATACAATCGTCATAGGAAGCGAGTTGGTGGTTGACGAGGCTACGTTCTTTGAAAAATGATTGAATAATTTCTTGCATGTTAAAACCTCCCCTTAGTTACCCTCTACAATAAGTCGATAGGCAACTGTCCTACCCGCAGATGGGGACTTGCGGATAACTTTCAGTACGCGGTCGGCGATCCAACCTGCGGCGAGTGGTTTGTGTTCTGGGTTTGCTTCGAGACGAGCGTTGTCTTGAGCTTCTGCCATTTCCTTGATGACTTGAACGACAGGGTCGCTGATGAGGATTTTTGGCAACCATTCCTTGGCCAACCGTGGTTCGCCTGTTTCTTCATCTGGTTGAACCATTTCCCATGGAGCGAGTGCTTCACTCTCGATGTTAAATTGGTCTTCAACGGAAATGTTTGCTTCACCGACCAATTCTTGGTGAGGGACCAAGAAGTGATTGAGTGCATTGAATCGCATGGTGATTTCAGGTCGGTCGAAATCATCGATCGCCTTAGCACGGATTGTAATTTTCTTGCTCTTCGATTTTGAACGTCGGCGAGAGCCTTGTTCAGCGATTACGGCCATGGTGCTGATGAACTGTTCAGAATCTTTCGAAACACCAAGAGTGGAAGCGACTTCATCAGACGACATCGCTTTGATATCAGTCATGTTTCGGTCAGTTGCAAGTTTGTGTGCGAATTCTTCGGAGACTCCAAGCTCCATGAGTCGTTTCTTTGTTGCGCTTTTTACTACCATCCTCATACCCCGCTCAGGCCCAGCTATTCGGGCCGGAAGCCCAGTCAGGCGGGCCTGACGGGGTTCGAACCCGCGACCATCGGATTAAAAGTCCGACGCTCTACCTGACTGAGCTACAGGCCCAAAATAGCAACTTGGGCTTTTTG
>JAACDG010000074.1 GCA_009937025.1 Methanobacteriota archaeon | reverse complement strand
TTGAGGAAGTCCTTGCAACAGGACACCAAGGTCCGCTGTATCTGGGCTCAATTATGACTCAAGCACGTGCTTGGAAGGTTGGACACTGGTGCGATGTTTTACCTTGGAACCCACTCCCAGATGGCGTTGAATACCATCGCCAACCTCGAGCGTGAAGAATTTTTGACAGGTTTAATTTGGAGTTTGACTCATCAAATCTTTTTCAAAAAAATAATACACGGCCTACTCATTAATATCTGTATGAGAAAAACTGTTTTTGTCACAATATTCGTTGCCACATTATTCTTGTCTGGATGTTTTGGTTCTCAAATGGCAACTGAAACACAAGAAGAGTATGAGCCTGTGGTTTGGGAATTCACTGCATATGAGCCAATAGGAGATCCATTCAATGGAGGGAATATGGAAGATGGAGATATTATGCTAGAAATGACTCAAGGAACAGATTTGGATTACGAACGCGTATCCATATGGGTCCAGAAATGGGGTGGCGGTTCAGATGTTTGGTTTCCCGAGTGTAGTCAAACCGGGGAAACAAATTGTTGGGACCGTAATGACCCCTATGATAATACTACATGGGACGTAAATACCGCGATTGAAATTATTACAGATAATGAAGGAAATTATTCGGTTACAATCACGATAAAAGACTGTATGGGTCCTTCGGATTGTGTTCAGCTAGGTGAAACCACTTACACTCATGAGGCGGAAGAGTAACCACTTCATCGAAAGAGTCATCCAATCGATTCATGAGCAATGTTTTTGATTCACTCTTTTGTGAGTACATCATGCGAATGAAGCCCACCTTGATTCTGTTCTCAATAGGCTTGTTATTTGCACTTAGCATTTCCCCTTTTGTAATGGCTGAAGATGATGAAGCAACTCCGGAATTGATGACTCGAATCATGATGTTACCTCCGGAGGCCGAGGTTACTGGTATGCACGTCGATGCGAATGGGAATTTCTTTGTCAACGCCATGCACCCAGATGAAGATAATTACAAGGCAACAATTGGTGTCATCAATGGAGTCGATTGGAATGACCTTCCCACAAATGTTCCAGAACTTGCCTCTTCCAGCAGCGAAGAAGACATCTGGCACGGTATTCGAACATCATATGGAGATTACCAGGTGATTTTACAAACCGGCGATACGCTTTCTGAGGGAGGGGTCGCTGGAGGTATTTACGCAGCAGATGATGGAGGACAACTTCTTCTCAGCAAGAAACCAGACTACAATGCATTCGTACCTCTCAACGCCGATGGCTCTCATGGTTATCTCTACACTGCTTGGGAAGATCGACCAGCCGGCCTCAGCCAACTGGAACTCGAATGGGACATTTCATCTTCTGAATGGGCTGTCTTAAGCAGCAAGATGCTCGACCTTAGCAGCATCAACGGCGGCTGGGTATTTTGTTTCGGCAGCATGAGTCCTTGGGGCTCACCGCTCTTCTCCGAGGAACTTTATTTCGACAACACTCAATATTGGAACGATGATAGTTTTAGGTATCATTCGGACCAAATCCGATTAGAAGGCTATCTTGGCCACTATCCGAATCCCTATGATTACGGATTCATCGTTGAAATAGAAAACGCTTCGTCAAGTGAACCGGATTTCTTAAGACACCTCGCAATGGGCCGCTTTTCTCATGAAAATGCAGCGGTGATGCCAGATGAAAGAACCGTTTATCTTACTGATGACGGGTATGAAACGGTCCTCTTCAAATTTGTTGCCGATACCGCCGGCGACCTCAGTGCAGGTACTCTCTACGGTGCTCAAGTTACTCAAGATGATACAAGAGACTCCGCCATTGCAGGGTTTGATGTTGAATGGATGGAAATGGCCTCGTCATCAAATTCTGAAATCCAAACTTGGATTGATGAATACGACGGCATAACAACCGATGACTTCATTTCGGGACAGAACTCCTACATCACGGATGAAGAAATTAATGATTGGGCCGAAGGGCGTTTGAATAAAGATTTGAATGGCGATGGAACCGTGGGCTCTGCAGTCGATGACCGGGTCGCTTTCCTCGAATCTCGTAAAGCTGCTGCTGCACTTGGCGCCACTGATGAATGGAGTAAGATGGAGGGTGTTGCATTTAATGCCAACGCTCCGGAAAACCTCTACCTTGCAATGTCGAGAATTGAATCCGGCATGAGTGATGGACAGGACGACATCGACGTTACACTAAATTCCTGCGGAATCATCTACCGAATGACGTTGGATGAAGGATGGGGTGTAAACCGAATTGAACCGGCAATCTCTGGAGGCCCTTACACGTCTTCGGCTCAATACCAATGCGATATCAACAATCTTGCAGGTCCAGATAATCTTCTCGTTCTTGATGACGGCCGGCTCCTCATTGGAGAAGATACCAGCAAGCATGAAAGCAATATGGTGTGGCTTTGGAGTGAGAAATCTGTGCCTTTGGAAGCGAAAGGAGACCTTGCTGTGAACCATGTCAATATGATTAGGGCACCCGCAAACAATATCTCGACATGGGATTACAATTACCAAGTTGAAGTCAACGAACTTCAGACTGGTTTGAGTTACACCGCATTTATTTTCATTAAAGAAGAAGGGTATGATGAGTGGAAGGGAATCTGGCGGTGGAACGATATCAAAGTGGACGGTGAACAATACGAACACACATTTTCATTGCATACAGGATGTTACTTCATCAATGCCTCTCTGTATGAGAGTGCGGACCTCGATTCTGATGTTAAGAATGCTACAGTGTTATCGAATACAGTATCGGAATTCGTTGTTGGAAGCGGAACCTGTGTTGATGGCGTGTACTCGAATGGTGTTGACGGGCCACAAGACAACATTAACGACAATACCGAAGATAAAATCCCTGGGTTTGGAGTTTTTCTGAGTATGCTTGCCATGCTGGGGGCAATCTTCGCCATAACACGCAATGAGTGATTCGATGCCGTAGTTAACGAAGGCCAGACGATGACTCTTCAAATCCTAGATAAGAACGAATAATTTCTCGGGCAGCCTCATCCTCAACACCTTTTGCAGACAGAAGCCAATGGATATAGCGCGGGTCTTCAAAATGAATCTCCTTCACATCTCTGCCCTTGTGTCGGCCAAAGGCGAGAATAATTTGGTCGCCATCTTTGCGAATCTTTCCTAATTGGTCGACCAATTCCAGGTCCCCCAACCCTCGTCCTAAATCGGTAGCATCGGATGTAATTTTTCCATGAACAACCCATCGTTCTAGTTCTTCAAGAGAGTGTCGAAATGATGGAGCATGGTCGACTGAAAGTCTCCAAAATAAGAGCAGAGAAGCAGCAGCATCAGCAGCAGCAGTGTGGGCATTCTCGAGTGAGATCCCATGTCTGGAACAGAGGGCGCCTAGATTGTGTGGCCGAGGAATATTGAGTCTACGGACCAACTCGTAGGTATCCATTACAGCCTTTGGCCGAGGCATACGCTTTCCCAAACGGAGGAATTCACTTTCAAGCATTTCAAGGTCAAATTTACGAACGTTATGGCCGACGATAACCGACCCTTCAATCAGGTCTGCTACTTCATCAGCAATGGTTGAAAAATCGCCCTTCCCACGAACATCTTCATCAAAGATACCATGGACATTACTTGCTCCATAGGGGATGGGTCGGCGTGGATTGATAATACGCTCGAAGTGAACTGGAGTTCCAACAGGGTCGGCCCCTACCAAGGCAATTTGCACTACGCGGTCAGATGATGTGGAAATCCCAGTCGTCTCCAAATCAAAGGCAAGCACACGCTCACCATCGAGGACATTCGGGGCCATAACCGAACAACACCACTGACCCCCTTTGAACATCTCCCTCTGAATGTTAGCAATCGCAAATGCCATACTTCTCCACCCAGTGCGTTGGACTATGGGCTTCATACATCGTTTGAAGAATCTCTTTATCTCAAAGTCTGAAGAAGATGAAACGATGCCAGAAGAGTTCCATGACCCTCATCAAGAAAAGATGGCGGAAGAATTTGTTCAACGCCAACAAAGCGTTATCGACGATGCTATGAGTGAATTAGAATCAAAAGTTCAGAACGCAAAGGGTGAGGCAACCCCAACAGCAGCTCCTGATTATGATGCTGGTGATGTAGAAGTGACGGACCTGTTGTCCACAGATGAACAGATTCAAGACCATTCAGAAATGAATGTTGTTGAACATCTTTCGGTCGAAGAAATCGGCGACCATCTTGAGTCGGCGACTGTTGTGGGAGACCTGCCAGAAGAAATCCAATTCTGATCTCCGGCCTCCGCCGTTGACATTTCGAATCCGAATGATTGAGAAACATAATCCCGAAGAATTAGATAGGGAGAGGATTCAGCATATTTCCATGTGGGCAATATTGAGTAGGCGAACTCTTCGTTCTTTACTCATGGCAAGCCTCATGGTTTGCTCGAGTCTTGTAGCGGGCTGCACCGGCGCATTGGATTTCACAGTTGACCCATCAGCCAAACTCACAGCCTATCCTCTCCTCATTCAAGAAGGAGAAACTGTCACTTTCGACGCGCGAGAATCAGACCCAATTGAAGGCCTCATTGCTGAATTCCGTTGGGATTTTGGTGATGGCCAAACTTCAGAAACAATGACTGGATTCACCTCACATCGTTACACCACATTCGGGATTTTTACTGCTGTACTCACCGTGGTTAACGGCCAAGGTGGTGAAGACAGGGCGTCCACGACCATCAACGTAAACGGGGCGCCAACGATAAATTTGACATACCCCGACTCGATACGTTCGGGGGATTCTGTGTTTTTAGATGCCAGTAAAAGCGCCGACCCTGAAGGTGATAATTTGATGTCTGAATGGGATTTGAATTTGGGTGAAGATTCAGATGGTGATGGGGACATGAGAAATGATATTGATGCAACCGAATCAACAGTCCTCTTACCGACAAATCGTTCCGGAACAATTCAAGGAAGCCTAACAGCAACCGATTCAGCGGATGCATCAGTTAAACAATTATTCACACTTGAAATCACTTCTCGCCGCTATGAAGTGACTTGGAAAACAATCGAAGTCGAATACGCATGGGACGAATATCTCGACCAAGGAGAACAATGGGAGGGCAACATTACACCGGGTGCAGATGGACGCGTTTCTGCTTTCCTCGCAACCCTTGAATTACAACAAGACGTACTCGCTCCTCAAGATAATTTCACCCTTTCAATCTTTATTGTCGATGACGGATATGAGAAGTCCGCTCAAACAGGAGAAGGAAATTTCACGAGCAATGAATCTGCCAGCGCAACCCTCTCGAACGACAACATAAATTCCGCAGGAGAGGACGGCGTTTATGATTCAGATTCCGAAGAGGCTCTCCTCCAATATCTTCTCGAATCATCTGGAAACCGTTCAGGTCAAGGCACTTGGGTTTGGACAGTATTTGCACAACAAGCAGACCCTGAACCTTTGTTTGAAGGCGCCCCTGACCCTGACCCAGGAAACGACTGGACTTTGACCGTCACAGTCACTCTCTTGATTCCCAAATTAACTGAAATTGCTTATGAGTGACCACTTTGGTTGATGGGAAGGTGTATGAAGCGGGAGCACTTCGGATGAGTTGATTGCCATGGTCGATGCAGTAGAAATTAGCCGAGTCAACATCCGTGATTCCCTTTCTGTCGATGTTTCAGTTTGGATGGAACACCCCAATGACATGGATTTCCGCCCCGCTCTTTCAGTGTCTGGGACCACTTTTACAATCACCAGTCATTCCGATGGCTCGACTCTTGCATCCGTTGAATTGGATGAAGAACAAATGGAAGCGGTTGTACGAGATCAAGCAGCCGAACTTCGCGTTAAATTCCAAGTTCAAGGCATGCACGGTCGTTTGAAGGATATTCACCCAATTATTGCAGACGGCAAGGCGAAAAAATTGGCTACAGCTAACTGGAAAACCACTCAAAACGTTTCTTTTGAATGATTATTCGGCCTTTTCAGAGAGTGGGACTCCCATCGTTTCTTTGATATGGGTTCCCGGTGATTTCCAAATTATGCCTCCAAGAAGAGAAGGAAAAGGTTCGCAAAAACAAGCACGATTTGAACGATTGAAAACAGAGATACTCAATTTCGTTGGTGCGAACCCAGGATGTTCTGCTCAATCGATTGTCGCGAATTTGTCAAATGACCGAGCAATGCGAAATCATGGATTAACCCCTCGCAAAGTTGGTTTCTTCATACCTCGTCATCTCGCTCAATATCTTGTTTGGTGGCAAGACCATACTGCAGGCCGTCGAGTTTATGGCGAAGCAGGTTGCCCTGAAGCCCCTAAAAAACAGTGATTTCATTCAAACAATGAGGGTGGGCCTCATGTATATTGAGTATTGAGGGAAGGCTATGCGGGGAGGTATAGCGGCGTACTTCGACCTTGATGGCACCCTATTGGATGCTTCAAGCGAAAAAACCCTGACTGCAGTTCTAAGCAAAAAGCGACCGTGGAGAATCCCTTACGGTGCAACCGCATGGTGTGTAGGTTTTCTCGTAAACCTCTTGCGTTTACGTGCACCCTATGATGCCGCCCGAAACCGTGGCCATTTCTCACTCACTTCATGGGAAGTATTGGAAACACTTTCAAAACAAATCGCTGAAGAAAAGCTCGTTCACAGCATAACTCCACAAGCACGAGATGCAATCGAATGGCATCGTTCACAAGGCCATCGCTTGGTCTTGGTTTCCGCAACCATTGCTCCGATGGCAGAAGCGATGGGTGATGTGCTTGGAATGGATGCGGTCTATGGCTGCGGACCTGCACAGAGAACCGGTATTCTCAGTGGCTCAGAACGTGGTTGGTCAGTACCGCGCAGAAAAGGAAAAGTTCCAATAATCCAGAAAGATGCTCAGGAGAATGGACATGAACTTGCCGAATGTTATGGCTATGGGAACACAATGGCCGACTCATGGTTTATGCGAATCACAGGCCATCCAATTGCGATTAATTCGAAAGGCGCTTTCAAACAATTTGCTCAGGAACAGAATTGGGAAATGCATGATTGGAAAATTCAATCGTAGACGGCGGTTGCACTACCGAGGGACAAGAGCGGCCCCACCGCGATTCGAACACGGGTTGCTGGCTCCGCAAGCCGGCGTGATATCCAAGCTACACTATAGGGCCTTGTAGTCCGGCCACTAACCGATTGGATATAAGCGCAACGGGTTGCTTTTGGCAACATTTTATGGCTTTGAATACAAGGCTTCATCATGGCTAAGCATGTGGTAGAACTATGGCAGTTCAACTGGCACGCCGCGTCGACTATCCGATGATAGATAATGCAAATATTGCCTATTACCCAAGAATCTATGATCTCGCTCACCGATTTTTTGAAGAATGTTGGGAAGCAATGTGCGGAATCAGTTATCCTGCATTGCTGAATGAGCGAAGAACAGGCTTCCCAGTCGTTCATATCGAAACTGATTTCATTGCACCGCTTCGATATGGCGATACCGTCCATGCTACAATCTGGCTTGAAAAAGTGGGTTCAACTTCATGCACTTGGGGGTATGAATTTCACAATCAAGAACAGGACTTACTTTGGCGCTCTACCCAAGTAACTGTATGTGTCGACATGGATTCGTTAGAGTCTCAACCCATTCCAGATGATTTGAGAGTAGGGCTATCTCATCACATGAAGGAGGCCTCATCATGACAGATTCTGCGGAGAAAAAAACATCGCCTAAAGCCTCCGATGAAGTCGACCTTGGATTTTCAATGAGGATGGATGAAAACCAGCCTAAGGCGGATATACCTTCAGACTTGTTTGCAGTTCGACCAGACACCAAAGGCCCGAAATCCGTCGGAGTTTTACTGCTGTTTGGCGCACTTTTCTTGTTTTTCCAAGCATACGGGGATATCGGACTTCATAACGCAACTGACCTTAATGCTGAAGAAGTGGGGCTAATACTCGAGGTTCCAAACAGTCAAGGAGATGGAAGCGATGACATTTCAACTGAACAGTACCAAACATTTCATGATGCCGCTCGAGACTCAGGTGGCTATGCTCTACGTGGTTATGGGTTGCTGATTGCGAGTTTATTGATAATTGTAGGTGGGTGCATGCTTTTTTTCCTCAATGGCTTTGGAGCCAAAATAGCACTCAGTGGGGCGAGTATTGGTCTTGTAACAGGAATCGCCGGGAGTTTGATGGTGAAAGGTGCTGCCGACATCCATCTCCAAGGCGTACTTTTGTTGACCTACGAAATAACGGCATATTTCTGTGGAGTTTGTATGGTTATGTGTGTAGGAATGGCGGCCTTACCACTCATCAATACACGTGCACGGCTTGCCCTCTATCCCGAGCAGAAAGTACGTCTTGTCAACGATGCTAAAGAATGAGTCAATCCGAACTTGGTTGTGGCCATTTTTTGGAAAGTGCCTTTCTTAGGTCGTCATCCATGACAGCATTCCACCAATCACTACCCTGCCAAATCGCGTATCTTCCGCGTATGCCTCTTAGATCTGCTCCAGCAAATTGACAATTCCTGAAGTTGGACAAATTTAGCCGGGCTTTACGAAGATCTGCATTGCGAAAATCAGAACCATCAAATGCCGATTTCATTAAATCAATTTGAAACATTGAAGCTCTTCGAAAATCACAGTTTGAAAAGTCGCCTTCGGTAAAATCTGCATTGTCAAGAATGGCTCTTCGGAACGACGAACCAGCATGTCTTCCTTTTCGAAGAATCACGTTAGCATGGTTTTGGAAAGACCAATCTAAAGGTTCTGATTGTTCACCAATTGATTCTCGCGGGTCATCCTCGCCTCCGCCCGACATGACCATTTGAAATCCTCACTTTGATGAGCGTTTATCCAAATGGGCACGCCCTTCTTCACTTAGGACAGCAAATCTATTTTTATCATCGCTTGCATTTGGAATAATTAAGAAATTTCTTTCCCGCAACCGGTTAAGATAGAGAGATAGGTTCCCAGGAGATTCCATTCCAGCGTCTTCAAACAATTGATTGATTACTCGAGGAGGGCTGTCCATGACGCCTTCAATTTCTCTCAAATAATGTATTGCGCCGAGCACTTGGTCAGGCTTACGTTTCAATGAACAACTATCTACCAAAGTGGTGAATGCAGAACCGCGTTCAGGCAGACCCGAAGCCTTGGCAGCAGCGATAGCAGCCTTTAACGCCGATTTTTTGGCGACTTGTAAACGATTTATCATGAGGCTCCATGTGTCGTCTTGACGAAGTAATGCAAGCATTTCTTCAATTTCTACGGTAGAACCGTCGAGGTCGATATCAACATCGCCTGCAGTTACAGAAATCTTAACAGTTCTATCCAAAAAAAACCCTCTTTGCAGTCTTTCCATCGCCTTATTGCTCTTAATCCTTTGTTCGACTCATCATCCGTGAAAATCACTGGGAAATAGAAGAAAGGCTTGAAAACCCAACCACACCTCTCGTATTTTGAAGGGGCTCGCCCCTCATGCTGCCGAGGTATCTTGAATGAATCAAAACCGAGTATCTACATTTCTTGTTCTAGCAATACTTGTACTCCCTCAATCGAGCGCGCTTTTCTTAGCGAGTGCAAACGGTCAAGCCGGAACAATCAATGTCTTTTCGGACGGCTCAGCCTCGGTCTCACTTTCTCTCAATGCTCAACAATTGGATACGAATGTTTCGATTGATGTACCGCGAAATGTAACGTTCCAATCTGGGCAATTTATGATCAATGCAAGAGATGAAGTCGCAACACCAGGTCAAGTAACTCTTGATATTGGCCAAGATGGAGTCAATGAATGGGCGTTTAACGGGCTTGGTTTCGGAGATTTAGGACATCAGAACATGTTCCTCAATAATGCAACTGCTCAGTCACTCCCCTCCAGTGGTTCTGCCCAATCTGCTCCTTTTTATCTGCCTCACAATTCAGTCATTGATAGTGGAACAATGAACATCACATACACTTCTGAAGTCCCTGCTGGCTTGATACCAATAGACGACATCTCAACCTTTGAGGCTGGAGACCTTGACAATGATACACTTGAGGAAATCGTTGTGAAAGCACAAGTAAATCTCTATGGAACTTCTGTTGTACCAGCACTCGCATCTCTTGACTGGAATGCTTCAACTGGCGTAACACTCTCCTCATGGGTAGCAACATGTGGTGCAGGAACCGATATCGCCATTGCCGATGCTGATGGCGATGATAATGACGACGTCTTTTCGATTGCCCCTGATGATGACCGTGTATGCTTCCATCACACGAACGCATCCACTGGAAATTTAGGGAACGCTTCACCAGTGGCCCTTTCAGCAGATTTACTCTCGGCTCATGTCGGAGACCTTGATGGAGATGGATATGCCGATATTCTCTCTATCCATGAAGGGGGAGTGGTCTCATTACGCACATATGATAACAAAAACAGTATTTTCAAGGCGAACACCACTTTGACCGTTTTCAGTAATGGAACGGTCATGCCGGCACAACTCGTCTCAATGTATGCTGGATATTTTAACGGAACAGGAGGCGAGTTTTCAGCTCTCGTTACCGATAATACTGGCTACACAAGCCATGTCAAATGGATGAATGGAGCCCTAGCATTAGGCGTTAATTCCTTTGATGGGATAGAGTCTCAACCCATAGGGGCCGACTTGGACCAAGACGGCGATATCGACCTCTTCTCTGCAACAATGCAAGGATATATTCTTGCTGAAAATACGGGTACGACGTGGACCACAACCAGCGTTAGTTCATCGGAGGTTTTCATCAATGCCACGATTGCTGACCATGATGGAGACGGCACCTTATCCCTCCTTGCACCTCAATTGTCCTCAGGCGATGGAAACTCACAAACCATCGAGGGGAATATCAGCGTCTACAATATCTCTACCACGGCAATAACCGCAACGCAAATCTCGCTTGAACCTTGGTCGTGCCCAACGGATTCAATATTTGTCGATATGGATGTCGATGGCCTACCAGAACACATCGTTTCCGCCGGCGAAGGAACAACCTTTGGCCTGTTTATTGGTTCATGGAATTCTATTGGCATGGACATCGACCGTAACGGCCAAAATGATTTATTTGCAGTTGGATATGCAGGAGATGGGCAATACGGAACACCACCTTTGGAGTTTGAAGACCAACTCGGACTCATTCCAAGCCTGCTCTCTCCAATGACCAGCAGCCAGCCGTACATTACACATGATTACGACATCAAGATGAATATTTTCACACTAAATTTCACCAGTACTGGAACAGGTACATTCAATATTAGCGACATCGATATTGGATATGACATTGATTTCATCGTTGAAAACAACCCTGCTGCTGTAGGCAATCTCACCAATATCATGAATCAACAACAAACAGCTGGGACCGGAACAATCAGTATCGATTTACCGTTTTTATCGACCAAAACGGGCACCTTGAGCATATCGAGCCTATATGCCGATTATATTCCTGGTGCGCCAAACTTGGCATTGCCTCCAACGCCAATTCTAAGCATTGACGAACTCTCTTCTGAACGTTTGGTCTTTTCATGGCAAAACCTCACCGATTTCGGAACTGATTTGATTCATTTTGAAATCTTCAAAGTTATCTCTGGTGGCGTATTTGACCTCAACAATCCAACTTTTTCTTCTACGATGAATTCAACGACAGATTCGGAAATTTCGGCTGGAGATTCCTATGATTATGCTGTACATTCATTGCACCCATACGGAGTGACAAGCCAACTCTCACTTCCACTTACCGTCAATGTTCCATTCCCTGCACCTCCAATGCCTGTACAAGGATTAACAGCATCTGACACTCCGAATGATAATGGAAGTTCTCTCGACATAACATGGAATGCTTCAATGGATTTGGTTTCGGAATACAAAATTTTTGTCAATTCAAGTGAAATATCCTCACTTCAATCCCTCACTCCAGTTTCGACTGTTTCCCCCTTTACCGGGACATTAACAACCAACATCACCGCTGATGGCAATGGTGATTCATTGGTAGACAGAACCGATTACTGGGTTGCTGTAGTGGCCTATGATACGTATGGAAACGCCACTTCCAATTTCTCACTTGCAGGCCCAGTCCAATCACAAAACAATTCTCTCCGTATTTCGGAAATTACATTTGGAATGTCATCAAGTGGCTTTTCTAATTCAAGTTGGTTTGAATTAAGCGCCATGGATTCTTTGGATTTATCCCTCACTCTTTCAAGTGGAGGCGAGGGCATTCCTTCTCAAAATTTGGCCTTACATTTCATTGGCCAATCATTGAACCATTCCATCAATGGCGTCACCGATGAAAACGGAGTATGGCAGGCAGTTCAAGTTGAAGATTTGACTGATTTATCTGCAACCTTTTCTGAATTTGTGGGTGAAATTTCATTGATTGTAGAATATGCTGGAACGACCGGAACAGCAGATATTCAACCTGCTGATTTGACGACTGCGACTCTGAATGGAATGGGGCTTTTGCGCGCAACAGCCTCAGTTCCTTCACAAACGATTCAACTCAATGAAACCAATCATTATTCGATTGTTGCCTCCATAGCACCCGAACTTCCTGCACAAAATTCACGTCTTGCAAACGTGATGTATGACTGGCATTTAACTGATGTTTCAGGAAACATGTCCAATTCAGGAATTGCAGAAATCAAGGGCGGAGAACTCATACTCGAGGGAATTACTGTTCCAGGGAATTCCCTGACACTCATGCCTTCAGCGAATCAATCATGGTACTCACCAACGCCGGAATCGATTGTATTCACATTCCTCTCCCATCTATCCAACGAAACCGGTAATGAAACGGAAAATGAAACAGGAAACGAAACCAATCAACCAACATTCCCAGATGTTACGCTTGCAGGTTCAATGTCTTGTGAAGCAGTAACCTATGCTTGGGAAGAGAACTCGACCGATTCACCGATGAAATGCACAGTGTTCAACCCGAATCCATTTGAAGTTCAACTCGCCTTTAGTTGGGCCGCCATTCCATCCACGCCTCCTGCGCTCTCTTTCGAGCCCGCCCCTCTCCCCAGTTCGGGGCCAACCCTTACAATGGACGCCAATGAAACGCTCGAGGTCACTTTTACTCCAATACGAAACGGTCCATCCGATGGATTGTTCCCGGGTCTACAAGGAGTCGGTTATGTGTTCACACTCACTTGCATGGATAACGGCACAGGTCGCTGCTCAACCATGTCTTCGCCTTCCGCCACAACTGAGGGAGAACTCCAATGGACACTTGCCGCCCAATTAGAAGTGGACGAACCAATTGATACCGACCCTACAGAAACCAAGGGTGGTTCTGGCGCACTTGTAGGTGGAATCATCGCCCTTCTCGTACTTGGTGGACTTGGTGCAGCCTTTGTCTTGCTACGCCCTCGAACAGAGGATGATGATGATGATTGGTTTGAAGAATTTGATGAGGAGGATGGCGATGAGCCAGCACCAATTACCAAACCAAGCCGCAGTCTCGACGAAATCAAATCTGAAGGCGTGGAAGAAATTCAAGATGAAACACCGAAAGAACGCCGACCTTCATTATTCGACGAATTCGACAGCCGAGGTGAAATTGAAGAATTTGATACCGATGAAGAAGAATTCGAAGAAGCCGAAGAAGCGGTTGAAGCCGAAGCCGAGGATGACGGAATCTCAGTTGATGAAGAAGGAACTGAATGGTGGGAAGATGAAGAAGGCGTTTGGTGGTATCGTGAAGAAGGCTGGGAAGATTGGGCGGTCTGGGAAGATTAACCCTACCGTATGACTTTTCATAGAACGTCTTCACGCTCAATCAAGGGGGCATGACATGGAACACGAATTCAAAGGATATGCTCTCGTACTTCAGGACGGTGCTGACCCTCTTACAACCGGCGGTGTGGCTGTAGCAGGATTTACTACTGCAGGAATGGTCGGAGTCATTGCAGCATCCCACATAATCCAGACACTCAAACTCAAACAATTAGGAACCGTATTGAATGCTGAATTCCCCGCTGTAGCTTTGATTCATAATGAAGTACCAAAACACCCAGTCCGGGTGTACCAAGGCGATGGAATCGGAGTTTTCACTTCTGAAATCCAATTCAAAGACGAGCAAGATATCATGTTTGCATCAACGGTGTTGGAATGGTTCACTCGTGGCGGATTTGACCGACTCATCATCATTGATGGCTTGGTCCAATCAAGTAAAGATGTAGCATCTGGTGATTTGTTTGGTGTTGGTTCATCGCAACTTGCGCGAGACCGACTTCATCGAGCAGGTATCGAACCGATTCAGCAAGGTATAGTTGCCGGAATTACGGGCTTTTTACTTGGAGAAGGAGACCGTTTGGGAATTGATGTTACGGCACTACTGGCTGAAGCAAGTCCGATGTATCCAGATGCACGGGCAGCAGCCTTAGCAGTTGAAGCAGTAGCCGAACTTACCGGTATTGAAATCCCCCTCAGTGAATTATTGGAAAATGCCCAAAATATTGAAGACAGTGTGAGGGAAGTTCTTGAGAATTCTCAAACGCTCTTACCTGGGCCGGAAACAAATGTCGTTGATGCAGACCGTGATATTGACCCTTCATATGGTTGAAACTGCTTTGTTACGCACTTGTTCAAGAACTGTATTGAACGGAGCATCTGTAATCAGTAAAGGTTCCAAATCTGGAAGTCGAGCAGCACAATATCCTTCTTTGATAAGGCCGGTGATTAACTTCTCGAGTTTTGGAGGGCCGCTGACTCCAGCCCAGCGAGGCAAGGAATCAAGATTGAGCAACAAATGTTCCCGACTCATAAGGTCAGCAGCATCTGAAATATAACGGACACTGCGTCGTAATTCACGAGCGGAATATTCGACATCATCATCACTCCATTTAAGCCCTTCTGTTTTCATCTTCTCGATTTCCTCGGAGGTTGCTTGGCACAATTCGAGCGCTTTCTCTTCAGTCATACGGCTGGCGATATCTTTGTCCCAGAGAGGGCCTGTCCACATCGGTCCGCTGGCTCTCTTGACTTGTTCAGGAGAAGGATGCTGTACAAACCGGTAAGGAATGTCTTCTTCTCGTACCCTCCATCCAATCATGTCGCCAATTTTACTCGCTTTTTCCCGACTTGTTTTGATTAAACAAGATATTCGAACGTGATGCCCGTCGAATAAGGCCATCAATGGGGTGACCGATTTATCCAATCGTGCAGCGGTGGTGGCAACGGTAGCAAGAAGAAGACGAACAGCATCATCATGAGCGTAGACATCAACGATCCCTTTCGCTCCATAACGTCGGGCTTGACTGGATGCTGAAGATCCGGTGAGGGCTGCAGTATCGGTTGCCGTGATTTCTAAAACACCCGTTCTTGATAATCCTTGAAGGGCAGCATCAAGAAATTGAACAGGAGACCCGAAGGGGTCCAAATCAATCCACTGATAGCCAGATTCAATCATTGCAATTCGAGCATCTTTCATTCTAAAATCCAATCCATTGTCAAAAACTTGTTCAGACTTGCTGCCGTATCGGTCGTCTTCAGGTTCGTGCTCGACTGTTTTGAACGGAGGATGCGTCGAATGCGACGCTTTTGCCCAATCCAAAGCAAACTGGTCCAAATCATTGGCAGTAATTCTCAAACGATGTTGAAGGGGAGCAGGTATCTCATTTCGCCAACGGCGTATTCGAACTCCTGTTGCACATAACGCATCTAAAACCCGAAGAGATTGGTCGTCTCGCACCAGCCAATCGTGTTCAAGTGCATCATTGAGCAACAGAATACTCCGGGTTCTTGCAGGTGCCATTGCAGGATTGAGAAATCCGGGGCCAGTTCGTTTTGCAGGACCTCGAGGCATGTGGGTCGGACGAGTTTGTTCATCCAATAAGTGGACCAGAGTACGCCCTTCAAGCCAAACTTGGCCTGGCCAACCTTTCGGGTGCAAACCCTCCTGTGCACCTTCGGACATGAACAGGGCTTGAACTGCTCATTGAAGACCACACCGCTTGTTTCGAATGGCTTTTTCTTAATGGTGTAGTAGTGGACACCTAATGCTAGAATCCGCACCAACTGTTATGTGCTATAAGTTGGCGTTAGGCATTTATGTCAATGATGACAATGAAAACGATGCTAGCAACAGGACTTGTCTGCTTACTCCTAAGCGGAGGGCTTTCAGTCCTTTCAACCGGTGGAGTAGAAGGCGCAGTTCTTGAAGCGACAGAGACCAAGCCATTGGATGATATTTGTGAAAACTCTGATTGTACAGATATCAATCCTGACTGGGCCACCTCAACCTCCGACCGAGACTTCTATGGATGGACTATAACCAACGTAGACGATGTAATGGCGAACGGTAGCGCTCCAATCCATGAAGAGGTTGGACCGGTAACCTATACCATCACTTCTGACCGAACCTTTACTTCTCACGATTCGGACGCTGGAACCATTACCTATCACGAGAACACATCCTATGCGTGCTCTGCTGACACCGACGTTCCTTGTGATGTTGAAATCACGCAACTCAACATTGGTTTCACACCTCAAGTCATCGGTGCAACCGGAATGGCAATCAATGGAATCATGGAACTGACCAAGGTCGGATTCGCTGCTCAAATGATCAACCAAGACATGAATACCACACAAGCAGGAACTGCCACAACCGGCGACCTCTGTACAATGGAACAAGTAGTCCTCAACGTAACTATTCAAGTGGGAATCCCTTGCCACTTGTGGGCCAGTGGTGCTGAAGGAGAATGGAAAGCAAATGACGCCTACTCACACCCAACGATGGGTATAGAAGTTGCAAACAATGATTCCACTCTTAACGCTACTACAGGAGATTGGCAATCAGGAGATTTGGATGCAGCAATGATGAACACATTCCACCCCTTTGATCCAAACTTCAACATTTCCCTGATGGAGCCACTCGGTTCTGTTGCGTTTATGGGTATGGGAGCGCCAGAATTTTTAGTTTCTGATGTAATGGCAGACCCATTGAACTCCACCGTGATGGCTCGAGCGAGCACCTATGGTTACCTTGCCATGGCCACTGCTACAATGCCAGATTTCCACAAGACATTCGTTCGAGATTGGACTATGTATGCAGCAGTTGGAACTAGTTTCGCTGGATATGGCGGTGGTACAGCCTTCGATGCTACCAACAACGATGACATCACAAGCCGACTTCACAATCTCTTGGGCGTTGACTTTGCTGGCGCAAACGGCGTTGCTCTCATGGTTGCAGGACACCTCACAACCACTCCAACTGGATTGATTGCTACTAACGCTGATGGATCAGGATTCGGTCTGGCGGCATTCCTTGGAATGGGAGTTACAGATGCTATGACTGCATTCAATCTTACCCTAGACCAATACAATGCAACTGCTGCTTGGGTAGCCGGATGGGCAACCTCCGCTTCCTCGGCTCAACTCGGTCTTCTTGGCGGCACAGGCACAATGAACGCTGAGCAATTTGTGAACACAACCTTTGGCGGCATGAGTCCAGTCGGCGACCCTTACCTCCAGAGGTCCCTCAACATGGGCGGTAACTGGGGCGATGGAGTGATTCCAGGCCACGCTGATGCAACACCCGTCTCAATCAATCAATCCCAGGCGGCTAACATTCTCTACGGCCCTCTCGGATTAACAACATCAACTGGTGCAACCCTGTTCATGTATGGCGAATTAAGTGGTATGACTCCACCAATTGATTTCACAACCATGGGGGCAGGAACCCCAATGACATGGAATGCCAGTACGATTTCGATGCTGTATGGCGTGGATGAAAATACTGCTGAAGCATTGAGTTTCTTTGTATCTTCACCAATCTTTGGAGATTTCGTCCCTAACTTCTTGATGGGTTCCCCATTCTTCACAACTCCATACTTGACTCAAGAATTCAACAACTGGTTGCTCGGATGGCGCGACCCCGTGTCTGCTTTCCTCGCTTCTGGGAACGCATCGAATATGGCCGTTGGATGGACCAGTCTTGAATCCAATGCAACTTACTACGGCTCTGGCGTAGTCAACAACGGAACGGAAATAGTCAGTGATACTGGAACTGATTACATGATTTGTACCGGAGAAGTCTCAACGTGCGACAAAGGTGAAATGATGGCTGTTGACGGAAGTTCATACTTCTCTTGGAAAGACCCAATGAAGATGCAAAACACATTTGGTCTTATCACAGCAGAATCCAGAACCGATACCACAGGCGGGTTTTTGACCATGGATGGCGACCTTGTGGACCTCTCTGGATATGCGACTGCTGCCATTATCTGCGATGGAACTTCAACTTTGAAGGATATCGCAGTCGATGATTGTTCAGCATCTCTTGACCCATTGGAACGCCCAATCCAAGCGAAACTCTTGGACACCGATACTCTGCTTGATGCAATGCCAGGTGCTCTACCTGTTTACTTTGGAAGCGAAGTGACTCTGCAAGCAGAACAACTGAGTGGCGCAATTATCGCGGGCTCTTCCGTATCCACCTTCTGGTTGGATATGCGTCCTATCACTGAGCAACACACAGCACCTACTGCTGATGATTTGCAAGCGGTGTTCACGATTGAATCCAGTTCTGAGATTAGCGATGCAGATGCAGAAACACTTGCATCCAGCGTCACGACCAACCAAAAGGCATTGACCTATTGGACGAACTTCGATACCCCAACAGACATCCTTGCACCACTGCTTTGGCTTGGTGCAATTTTCGGATTGGGAATGGCAGCTCGTATGTCAAAGGACGAGTGAAACCTCCATCGATAACTGTTGATGTGAGCCCTCAACAACTGAGTCTCAGTTGTTGGCCCTCGAGAAGAAACACACTTCAGTAGTGTGTGAACTCGACGCCATCAAGTGCGTGTGTAACCGTGTGACCTTGGTTGTGAACGTGCCCGATGACTTGGGTTCCAACCATACGCTCGTTGAGCCAAGTACAGATCGTTTCAGCGTGTTGCTTCGAAACAGCGAGAATCATTCCAGTGCCCATGTTGAATGTTCGATACATCTCTCGAGTTTCAATTCCTCCGACTTCTTGCAACCATTCAAATTCAGGATGCGGAGTGAGTGGCGAGTCAATATGCCAGCCCAAGGAGCCATGAAGGCGTAGTAGATTGGATAACCCGCCGCCTGTTACGTGGCAAATAGCACGAATATCCGAGAGAGAAAATTCAGACTCAGAAGATTCTGCATGATGCAATAAATCAACAATTGGGTCACAATAGATTCGAGTCGGGTTGAGGAAAACTTCACCGAAGGTAAAGTGTGAATCGTCATTTCCTTCGAAGTGCATGACGCTACGGCCGATACTTGCTACAGTGAAGGGCACTTTATCGGTATATTTGTGTCCAGTATGTTCCATGACGCGGCGAACCAAAGAGTAGCCATTTGAATGAACGCCAGAAGAAGGTAAGCCGATAAGAACATCTCCAGATTCCAAATGTTCTCCA
>JAACDG010000073.1 GCA_009937025.1 Methanobacteriota archaeon | reverse complement strand
ATTCGACCGAGGAATCAACATGTATCCTTTCGTTTCAATCACCGAAGACCAGGTGGTAAGTCTCGCTTTCTATGGCTTGGATTATGACCAGAATAACAGCCAAGATGGTTACGTTGCTGGCAAAGATTGGTATCTCTATGCTGGAGCGCTTAAAGCACCGATGGAAGGCGATGAATGGGACTTCAGAATCGTTGACCCTACACCGCTTCATACTGTTACGGCGTATGAAGAAAGCAGCGGCGATACGCATGCTTTGCACGATTTCTTTGAAACGGTGATGTCGCCTGATGGTTCATGGATGGGCATTGCCTATCAAGAGAACGTGGGGCTTCATCCATTCGAGGAAAACGAAGAACAGCGTTACATTAAATTTATTCGAGGCGATATGGCTTCATCCCACAGTGTCGTCAACAATTCGGAAGACAATTCTGTCGAAATGCCTTATTTTGCCATCGAAGAGTTGATTTTAGCAAGCCGTAATCTGTATGAATGAGTTGACACCCGTAGGGTGTCATGTTCAATGCGCTGTGTTCATAGGCACACCGCCTCTTGGACAGGCATGCACGCGAAGCGGTTGATGGCCATCTGCCTCGCCGCGATGATGCTCTCGATGGTTCCACCCGTCTCTGCAGATGACACCATCCAGAGCGCAAATCCGTTGACAGATGGGGTGACATCGAATGGTTATGTCTGCGACCCCGACTGCGATGCAGGGAACGATAAAACCGATTTTTGGAAAGTTGAAGCCAAAAAAGGCGACATCGTTCAAGTCACTTTTTCGGGTTCGATGAACGGTCCTGCTTGGTGGTGCCCCGGAGATGGCTGGACGGGAACATTCTCACTGCTAAACGCCCAAGGTAGCACAATTGTGGACGCTTCAGCAGATGACGGCTCATCAACAAAAGTACTTTCGACAACGGTCAATGCTGCTACGTATGTCTATGTCAAAATCAAATCTGAAGACTCTTGGTGTAACGACGGCTTTGATTATACACTCACTCCTTCAATCGACAAATCAAACCGAGATACCGATGAAGATGGATTTATCGACAACGAAGACGATTGCCTCGACCTTGTTGGCACTTCAACCAACGACCGAAAAGGTTGCACAGATTCCGACTCCGATGGTTGGTCAGACCCAGATTCGGGGTGGGGTCCACAAAATGGAGCAGATGCATTTGTCAGTGAGCCAAGTCAATGGCTTGACAGCGATAACGACGGCTATGGCGACAATCTTGATGGATTCGAAGGAGACCATTGTCCGTTCCGCCGAGGATATTCTCTTCAAGACCGGTTCGGTTGTCTTGATTCGGATGGCGATGGATATTCCGATGAAGACCCCGGTGCTTTGGATGGCGTAACTGCTTGGTATGCCCACCCTGCCGGCTTTGGTGATGCATTCCCTCTTGATTCAACACAATGGAATGATACTGATGCTGATGGCTTTGGTGATAATTGGGAAGATGGAGATTGGAACCTTTCACGAGCAGGCTGGGGGATTGGAAATTGGTTATTCAATGCTTCAACTCCCGATGCTTGTCCTTTCATTACGGGAACTTCAACCGGCGACCGTTATGGTTGCACTGATACAGACGGTGATGGTTTTTCAGATGGCGATCTTAACTGGACCAAATCCAATGGCTCAGACGCATTCCCGTTGGAACCTTCTCAATGGCAAGACCGTGATTATGACGGTTGGGGAGACAATCAATCTGAAGGAGCACTCCTTGTCGATGATTTCCCTGACAACCCTACTCAATGGGCGGATTCCGATGAAGATGGGTGGCGCGACAATCAATCCTATGGTGCAACACAAATCGATGATTTTCCCTTCATTGAATCTCAATACCGAGACACTGATGGGGATGGTTATGGAGATAACTTAGAGGGTTATGAAGGAGATGTTTGCGTCTTTTCATCCGCTGAAGAAGTCGAATCGGGATGGATTTCCCGCTTTGACCGCCTCGGTTGCAGAGATGTCGATACCGATGGTTATTCTGACCCAACCAACGATTGGATTGCTCATCCAGCTGGATTTGCTGATGCTTTCCCGAATGATGAGAGTCAGTGGTACGATACCGATGACGATGGATACGGCGATAATATCGAGTATTTTGACGGTCAGACGCTTCGTGTCGCTTATCGTGGCGATGGTTGCAGAACCACCGAAGGTTCGTCGACATTCGACCGCTGGGGATGTCCAGACAGTGATGAAGACGGTTGGTCTGACCCAACCAGTTCGTGGTTGGCAAGTCCAGGTGGCAAAGGCGATGCTTGGCCAATGGACAGCACGCAATGGCACGATATTGATGGCGATGGACGCGGCGACAATCCTCTTGGAACTACCGCAGATGTTTGTCCGAGTCAAGCAGGAACTTCAGTTGGCCCTTCATCCGGTGGAGACCGCTGGGGTTGTCCAGATACCGATGGTGATGGTTGGTCGGATTTAGGTGATGCTTTCATCCATGAGCCGACACAATCTCGCGATACCGATGGTGATGGATTTGGAGATTCCAAAGACGGCAACCAAGGCGACGCATGCCCTGAAGTTCGTGGTACTTCAATCCTCGACCGGCTTGGATGCCGAGACACCGATGGTGATGGTTGGTCTGACCCAACAGACAGTTGGCAAGCCCATCCTTACGGTTCAGCAGATTCGTTCCCAACAGAATCTCTTCAATGGCGAGACACCGATGGTGATGGTTTCGGCGATGTGCCTTTGGGTGCTCTTCGAGACGATTGTCCGGAAACTGCTGGCATCTCAAAGCGAGATATGCAAGGCTGTGTAGATTCAAATGGCGACGGCTGGTCTGATTCATACGGCGAATTTTCAGCAGCAGTTGCCATTCTGGGAGAAGACCCCGCAGCATCTTGGCTCACTTATTTGGTCATTGGATTTGGTTTCATTCTCGGTGCTACATTCGCCTTGATTGTTCGTAAAGGGCGAGATACTGAATTTATCCAAGATGAATTATTCGAATCAAAAGATTCTGCGAACTTAGATGCACTCACGATGGAAACGATGCCTGCAGCCATGATACCATTAGAGAATTTACCTCCACTTCCGATTCCCGCTGGAATGGAGTTACCTCTTCCACAACCAGCAGAAGTACAAGGAGGTGAAGTGAATGAATAAGGCCAACCGAATGACGCCGTTCTTGCTTGTTTCACTGCTCATCGGCTGTCTTCTTTTCCCTCACGGTCTTGTTCAAGAAGTTCAAGCAGAACCCTCAGCGACCGAAGATGCACTAGCTGCTGAAGGTTTGACTTTGGTCGCATTACGGAACGACACGATGGACATGAATCAAGACGGTGAACCTGATTCAATACGGGTTGTCGTTATTCTCAACTCTTCATCTGACTGGACTGAAATTGAATTGCGATTGCACGGCCTTCACAAGGATAAAGAAGTTCAAGAAGAACAGTACATGGCTTTTACAGGTCAATCGAATGCAAGTTTAGTTTACGATGCTTGGTCGGAGGGAGAACATGCCCTGCGACTTGAATTTATCAATCAAGATGGAGACAAAATCACTTCCATCGAACTACCGACATATGTCCTCAAACCCGCTTTGAAAACACCACAATTGATGCTCGATTTAGATGCACCAGGGTGGATTGAAACCGGTGATGATTGTTCGATAAACCGTGTCTTTGCTGATGATACAGGACCTCGGTATGATGCGTCAGGAGTTCGAACGTTCTCAGGAGCTCCGTTCACGGTCCTCGACAATCAAACGATTTTGGATTGTTCACATTGGCCGGCTGGAGAATACACGCTCAAGGAAGCCTACAGAAACGACTTGGGGCAAACAGCAGAATATTGGCTCAATCTCACCATCAATAACCGCCCTGCACCTGCCTTTTCATTGGATGTAATCGGCAACCAAAATGTCACTGATAATCCTTGTCAAATCACGATGATTCCAAACATGATTGGCGTAGATTTTTCAACCTTTGAAAAGACATGGACTGTTCAAGGCACTGTTCTGCCAGGTAATCGAAGTACAACCTATGATTGCTCACCCCTTCCTGCTGGAGTTCATCTGATTACTTTGGAAGTTATCAACAATGAACAAATTCGAACAGTTCACGGAATTAATCTTGTTCGACTTCCAGGTCTCAATCTTTCTGAAGACGAAGCAGCAACTCTTCCAAGCCGTTCCTTTGGTGAAGAAACACCAACAAAATCAGTTGGTTGGTTCTCGATAGGAGCACTTGGTCTCATTGTTTGTCTTGTGGTGTTTATGCTCTTGGTTCGAGTCAAAGACGAGGCTGGCACTGGTGCTTTACGTAATCTTGGTCCAATGCCGATGATTCTTGCTGATGGCTCCCCAGACACCCAAGGTCTTCCAACAATGACCGATAATGATGGAGTCTTGTGGCGTCAACATCCCGATGGCGCTACCGATTGGTGGGATTCCCAACTTCGAATTTGGCATAAGTGGTGAATCTGATGCTCAAATTCCTTTTCCTTTCTTTTACGAGTCTTGTAATTCTCTGTATTGTGATTTGGTTCATTCGAGTTCGACCTCGTAAACCTCAAAAAGAAGCAAATTGGAATTCAGATTGTGAATTTGTAACGACCACAACAATTGAAGGGGATAAAATCACATTTCGAAATGTTCGCGATTTCTTTTGGAGAACAACACGCGATCGAGATGAATCGTGGGCTGATGAAGTGGTTGTCGATGTTGAAGAACTCAAGGACATTTGGTTCATTGTTGATCATTTTCATGCGATTCACGGGATGGCACATACCTACCTCACCTTCGAATTCAACGATGGCACATGCCTTTCTTTCTCGTTTGAAGCACGTCGAAGAGTCAAACAACGGTATCACCCATGGGATGGGCTTTGGCGTAATTTTGAATTGTATCTCTTGGTTGGTTTTGAAAGAGACTTAACCGGATTGCGAACCAATGCTCGAGGTAACAAGGATTACATGTTCCGAGCTATTACTCCCCCAGGCAAAGATAAAGATATGCTCCGACGTTTAGCCATGAAAGCAAATCATCTTGCTGAGAACCCAGAATGGTATCATTCCTTTTTGACAACGTGCAACACCTCCATCGTTCGTATGGTTAATCGAGTTACGCCAGGACGTGTTCCGTTTTTGTGGCGCAATTTCCTCCCCGGCTACACACCTCGCGCAGCTCTCAAACTTGGATTAATCGAAGATTGGGGTGGATTAGAGGCTACACTTGAACAGGCCCGTATCGATATTTTCGCTCAACAATGGGATGGAGAAGGGAGTTATTCTGAAATGCTTCGCAGCCATTTACCTTCTTCAACGGTCCAAAAAGAGCAAGAGTCTTCCTGATGAATATTTGATTTCCAAACAATTTTCCACGACGACATTGTGAAGTCCCTGCGTACCTGGTTTCAATTCTTGATTGATTAAATTCCATTTGGCGCCGGTGAGATAAACACCTTTTACGGTGCCAATGGCGAACAAAGAAAACGAGGTATT
>JAACDG010000072.1 GCA_009937025.1 Methanobacteriota archaeon | reverse complement strand
AGCCATTTGAATGAACGCCAGAAGAAGGTAAGCCGATAAGAACATCTCCAGATTCCAAATGTTCTCCAGTGATCGCATTGCCTTTCTTAACATAGCCAAGTGCAGTGCCAGAAAGGTCGAGTTCGGTAACGATGCCAGGCAGGGAGGCAGTCTCTCCACCGGCTAAGGTTACTCGAGCCAAACGACACGCCTCTGCCAATGACGCTCCGAGTGCTGCATGGGTTTCAGGGTCGGGTTTTGGCACCGCTACATAATCGACAAATGCAATTGGCTCTGCTCCAACGCACAGTAAATCATTGACATTCATCGCCATACAATCAATACCAACTCCACCCCATTGTTTGAGTAAAGAAGCGATTTGTAATTTACTTCCGACTCCATCCGTAGCAAGAGCGAGTAAAGAATCGCCGAACTCGATTAATCCACCAAATCCGCCGGGTAAATCAACAGGGGCTCCCGGAGTACCTGCTGGTCGACTGGATGCGCTCAGTGAAGCGATGAGAGAGGCTACAGCAGACCCTTCAAGGTCAATATCGACGCCCGCACTTGCATAGTCCATGGGCTCGGCCATACCACCTTCAAAAGAAGGCGTTTGAAGAACTAACCGCCTCGAACCCTTGTTGAAATTAGGACAAGACCTTCGACAATTGCGAAAAACTTGTATCTAATCTAAAATCAATTCCAGAATGGGTGCCATCAAATTCTTCCCAAGTATGTTCGATTCCAAATGCCGCCAAACGTTCGACAAATCGCCGACTTCCATATTGGATATGGTATTGGTCTCGACTCCCACAATCAATCAATAGACAATCCAACTTCGCCAGTGCAGAATGATTGGATTCGACAAGCATCAACGGGTCAAAATCCATCCAGCGAGACCATGCTTCGTTTTCGATGACAGCGGTCTTCTCATCAAGTGGTAAGACAATTCCAAGAGGATTCCCTGGACTTGGTGCGCGAGGGTCGTATGATGCAGCCATTGCACAAATCATCAGTGAATGAAAATCAGGTCCCGAAAGAGCCGCAGCATCGCGAACATGTTGGACATAGGGTGCAACCCCGCCAAATCTGTGGACATGAGTCAACGTTTCGGCAAAGGTCGGCAAAAACATTGTCTCGAAACCAACATCACCTGAATGACTCGCAACAGCATTCCATGAATTGGGTTGCAGCATGGCATTGACCAATGCGCCGTATCCTCCAGAAGATTTTCCAATTAACCCAAACTTTTCATTGGTCGAATAGCGCGTTTGAATGGCTGGCTTCAGAGCTTCTGCAAGCCAAGATGACCACTTTCCCAGCACTGGTGAATCAACAAATTGGTTTCCTCCAAGCGTAGTAAATGTATCCGGCATGACCAAGATGACCGGCTTCATTTTGCCAGATTTAACCAGACGCTCATGACGCTGGGGCAATGTTTCAGCGAATGCTTTCCATCCTGCACGAGCAGGTCCTGATGAAGTGAATGGAGCCAAATAAATCAGCACTGGCAAAGCGGTTCCTTGTTCCATCAAAGCGGTTCCTTCGGGAGAAATGTGGGTGAGGATTTCACGCTCAGTCGGGTCGCCCAGCCGGTTTTCTAAAAGCGGGGAGTCCAAGACCCATCTCTCGATACGACCTTCAACGGGTGCAAATGCATGCTTCGGCATACCCCAAGCGACGCTCTCCTTCCTCATGTTATCTGCGGTCATGGCAATTTGGCAGTGGACATCAATTTCCAATGTAAACGGGGCGCGTCAAACCATCTCTTTTCCAATGGAAACGGAGGGGTAGGATTTTCGCGAGGTCATGGCTAAATACCGTTGGCGATATTGTTTGGAAGTCGGGAGCCTCTCCCGCGTTTATCAGGTGCGCAAAATGCTTCAAGAATTCGACCTCCCTGCTCGTTGGACTTCTTTGATTCAAGACCACTTCGCAGAATCGGTGCACAACCTTGCTCAGATGTGGCCCGATGAACAATCGCTTGAAGTTTCGTATCGTGTTATTGAAGGATTTGACCACGAGTTTGCCCATGACATCGTTCAACACCCGGAACTTCATTTCCATGCCTCGAACCAAGCTTTACGCCAATTCCTTTTGGACGCTGGACACAGCACGATGTACCCATTCGTTCGCATTGTTCACCTCCCCGTTGACCAAGTCCGAACCGTATCACAACTACGCGCAGATGACATTGGCATGATGCTTGCAATCGACGCTGTTACGACCAAAATTTCAGGCGTCCGACCCCGTATCTATGCTGCGACGTTCGAATGTGTTGCCTGCGGCCATTCGATGATTGTCAATCAACCAAATGAACAAGAACTCATCGAACCAATCGAATGCCAGCAATTAGACGGTGGATGCGGTCGAGCAAAGCGTCAAACTCGCTTTGAATTGAATCAAAAAGATTCTATCCTCATCAATTCACAATTTATGGAATTGCAGGAATTACCTGAACAAATGAAGGGTGGGATTCAGCCTGAACGAATCATCTGTATCGCTGAACATGATTTGGCAGGTAAACTCAACCCAGGAGACCGTGTCAAAGCAAACGGAGTTTTGTTTATTCGGTCTCAAAGAAAGGGTGGAAAAGACACCCCAGTTTTCGATATATTTTTGCGGATTCATTCACTTGAGCGACAAAACATCCCTCTTGAGGAAATCGTCATTACCGAAGATGAGGAATTAGAAATCAAAGAGTTGGCACGCCGTCCCGATATTTACGAGTTGTTTACCAACAGCATCGCCCCTTCGATTTTTGGCATGACTTCAGTCAAGCAATCGTTGATGTTGCAATTATTTGGTGGCGTGGCCCGACTCAATTCCGACGGCACAAGAAACCGTGGCGACATCCATATTTTGCTCATGGGTGACCCTGGTGTTGCAAAATCCCAACTGCTCAGTTACATGTCGACAATTTCTCCTCGTGGTCGCTTTACCTCGGGCCAATCAGCATCGGCCGCAGGTCTTACCGCTGCCGCAGTTCAGGATGCTGCTGCTGATGGGCGTTGGACTTTAGAGGCTGGAGCATTGGTTCTTGCTGACCTTGGACTCGCGGCTATTGACGAATTCGACAAAATGAATGAAGGCGACCGTTCGAGTATGCACGAAGCGATGGAACAACAGCCAATTTCGATATCGAAAGCAGGAATCAACGCGAGCCTTCGTACCCGTTGCGCAGTACTTGCGGCAGCGAATCCGAAAAACGGTCGATTTGAGCCAGTTTCAGAAGTTCCATTCACCGCACAAATCAATCTCGCCCCTCCTTTGGTTTCTCGATTTGACATCATTGGGTTGTTAACCGATGACCCCGAAACAGAGAAAGATGCGAAGATTGCACAACACATCATCAGTAATCGTTTGCAGGGTACAAGTGAATTATTGGTCAGTGAAGGCAGCGCCCCTGACCCAACCAAGGGCACATCTCGTTCCGGCATAGAACACACTTCGGAACATGGCGAAGTTCTCTCTCGGGATTTAATCCGAAAATACATTGCTTATTCCAAGCGAACAGTTCACCCCCATCTTGAACAAGAAGCGCGAGACATCATCGTCAAATTTTATGTTGAGACTCGAAAACAAACCGGCGACTCAAACGACAGCGTTGCCATCACCGCACGTTCTCTTGAGGCTTTGGCTCGTTTAGCAGAAGCCAGCGCTCGTATCCGTCTCTCGCAAGTGGCTACGCTGGAAGATGCAGAACGGGCAGTTCTGATGACTCGTCTTTGGCGAGAAGACTTGATGGGTGGTAATTTCGATGAAACAACGCTTGTCACCGGCAAGAAAGGGTCCGTCCGTAATCGAGAGAAAGCCATTATGGAAATCGTCGCATCTTTGTCTGCAAACAACGGCGGCATAGCCCAACTCTTGGATGTATTCAACGAAGCAGAACGTTACGACATTAACCGTTCAACTGCAGAAGATGTCATTGAAAAGCTCTGCCAACACGGCCGAATGCTTCGACCTTCAGGCTATGATACATTGCAAATTGCTTGATGCTCTTTTCCAGTGAATCCTTGGAAAACCTCTCCCTTTCTCATATGTAATGACTTTTCATTACGGATATATGAGTCAATGAAGAATAAATATATACCTGCATGGTGAGTAGAAGGTATGCGGAATGCAATATGTTTGATAATTGTGGCTTTACTTACTTTACAGGTATCGCTTGCAGGAATGGATACGTTTGAAGAAAAAAACAATGGTTATGAAGATAATAGCGAACAAAATGTGAAATTTTCAGGGCGGCAAGGCAATGCAAGCAATGGGATGAATGGAAATAATTCCGTTGATTCAGATTGTTCTTTCAATGGAATTAGCGACGGAATGGGTGGACCTCTATGGGATAGCAGCGCCACGTATGCAGTCGATGACATTGTTGAATGGCCAGCAAACTCAGGCCAATTTTACCAAACTCAAATTAATTCATCTGGTGGTTCCGTAGAAGAAGGCCATTGGATAGGCCCTTGCTCGTGTTTGGAAATTGCTGAAGCAAGTGGCATTAGTTGGGATGCTACCGTTCCTTATGAAGCGTGGCGAATCGTCCTTCACAACGGTAGTGCTTGGATTGCACAAGACGCTGGAACCATGGCTGGAGATGAACCAGTTGTAGGCAATGACCTTTGGGTTCAGTGTACACATGAAGATTCAACACCTTGTGATGAATTGATTGGAATGGTCATTACTGTATGGGATAGTACAGTGCTAGTTTCCGAAGGGGACATCTACGAGTATCCAGCAGATTCGAGCAATTTCTACATGGTGGCTCCTTCCATCAGTAATCAAACAGTAGGAGAGCCTGGTGTCGATTTGGATGCTTGGGATGAAGAGTATTGTGATTGTATGGATATCTGGAGCGATAGTGGAGAGCCAGTATGGGATTCTACTGCGACCTACCCATCAAATTCAGTTGTTGAATGGCCAGCCGGCTCTGGCACACTCTACATTGCTTGGGTCGCTTATCCCGTCGATGCCCCAAATCAGACCGATAAATGGAGACTTTGTCCTAGTGAGGAGCCAAGCGGTGGCCCATGTGAGGAATTCAACGGCTATGGAGGCATGCCCTGGTATAACACAACTCTTGTATCTGCAGGAGAAATTTATGAATTCCCAACCGGGTCTGGACACTTCTATACTGTCTCTCCCGGAATCAACAACCAAATCGTTGGTGAGCCAGGAATGGATCTTGATGCATGGTCAGAAAAGTACTGTGATTGTGATGACATTTGGTTGACAGCTGGTAGCCCAGTATGGGATTCAAACACAGTTTACGATGTTGGAATGATGGTCGAGTATCCAATTGGAACCGGAGACATCTGGATGGCGATTGTTAGCCAAACAACAACAGGCGTAACACCAACCCAACCCTTTGCCGATGGCAATGAATGGGAACTTTGTGGTGGAGGAGAACCTGCAGGCGGCGGCCCATGTGGCAGTTCAGCCTCAGTAGGCGTATGGGACAATTTATCCCGAGTTTCAACCGGTGAAGTTTACGAATACCCAGCCAACTCAGGAAATTATTACGAAGTTATAATTCAAGGATATCTCGACCAAAATGTCGACTCCCCTACTACTAATTTGGATATTTGGGCTCCAGTTGATTGCCCATGTGAAGAAGAATGGGTGGCTGCTGGCAGTCCAGTCTGGGATGCTTCAGTAACGTATTCTCCTAACTCTGTCGTTGAATGGCCTGCTGGCTCTTCGATGCTGTATATCACTTCGCCTGCACCAGGCCCTGGAGACGAACCAGGTACAGATCCAGAATAGGAACTCTGCAGTTCACCAGATGAACCGGCCAATGGCACTGAATGTGCGGGCCTCACGGTTGTTGGTGTTTGGGACTCCTCAATGAATGTCACATCCGGTGAAGTCTACGAATATCCTGTCAATTCAGGAACGTATTACCAAGTCAATGCAGGAGGTCCTTTCTGGAGCGTAAGTGCTCCAGACATCGATATGGATGTTTGGTCTCCGATTGACTGTCCATGTAAGGAAACTTGGGCGGCAAATGGACAACCTGTGTGGGTTGCTGGTACTGCTTATCCCGGAAACTATGTAGTCGAACATCCTGCAGGTTCTGGTAATTTGTACATACCTTTGGAATCATTAGGAGTGACCACAGGCGCTGGAGAACCAGGCGTTGATAATCACTGGGTTCTTTGTAATGGAGAAGAACCAAACCAGCCTTCAGGAAACCCTTGTGCTGGTCTAAATGTATCAGTTTGGGATAACACAACTTCAGGAGCAGTTGGGGACATTTACGAATATCCTGCAAATTCAGGTACTTATTACCAGATCATCTTCACTCATGAGGATGCAAATGGTGGACCGGACTGGGTTGCAAACCCTGTTGAAGACGGCAGTGCAGATGAATTCTGGGTGCCTTATTCTTGCCCATGTAAGGAAACTTGGGCGGCAAATGGAGAACCTGTGTGGGTTGCTGGTACTGCTTATCCAGGAAACTATGTTGTTGAACATCCTGCAGGTTCTGGTAATTTGTATATGCCTTTGGAACCATTAGGAGTGACCACAGGCGCTGGAGAACCAGGCGTTGATAATCACTGGGTCCTTTGTAATGGAAATGGGGTAAACCCAGGGCCTTGTGAAGGAATTACTACATCGGGCGTTTGGAATTCTACAACTTTGGTTTCTGTTGGTGATATTTACGAATATCCAGTGAACTCGGGCATGTATTACCAAGCGACATACGTCGATTCAAATGGTTTGATTGCAACCGCACCAGGCGAAGACCAAGACTATGAATTTTGGACTCCATATTCTTGTCCTTGTAAAGAGACTTGGAATGTAAATGGAATGCCAGTTTGGGACGCTACACAAATCAATTACCCAGGTAATTACGTCGTTGAATGGCCAGCTGGTTCTGGCACTCTATACCTTTCAGAGGGCGGAGGTTTAACTGGTTCAGTCGAACCAGGTACTGATGGCCATTGGATACTTTGTGAAGAATCCCTTGAGGCGGTCTCTGACCCAGTGCCGATAGAAGATTCACTTCTTCCAAGTATAGGTGTCGCTCTGACATTATTCGGCATACTCTCAGCTGCAACATTTGTTGGCCGAACTCGAATTGAGTGAAGTCACCCTCAGATTCTCAACAGTTTCTTGAGAGTGAAGGGTTGTAGTCTTGAAGGATGAACGACTCCGCCATAATATGGCCGACCCAATTCGCACTGAGCCAATAGGTAGTGTCGATGACGCGAGCGGGCTTGTCCCTAGCGAATTGGGCTTTATGTGCGGCATTGAGGTTCATCAACAACTGGCAACAGGAAAACTTCATTCGCGCCAACCAGGCGTACTTTACGATGTTACAATCGACACGGTTCCTGAACAATGGAATCGTTTTCATCGTCGTTTGAGGGCTGCACGAGGTGAAGGCGGAGCAATCGATATCGCTGCACGCTTTGAAACACGCCGCAACCGTTCATTTGTCTATGTTCAATCACCAAACTCTGGTTTGATTGAATTGGATGAACAACCTCCTCTGCCTCACGATGGTGAAGCAGTGTCGATCGCTTTAACCGTCTCAGCATTACTCAATGCAAAACCAGTTTCTCTTCTTCAAACGATGAGAAAGACCGTGGTTGATGGTTCAAACACAAGCGGCTTCCAGCGCACGTCTTTGGTTTCAGTTGACGGCGTTCTTCAAACAGAAACCGGCCCAGTTGGAGTTGATGTTTTGTGCCTTGAAGAAGACAGTGCTCGTAAACTCGACACCATCTCAACGGGAGATGGTGAACAGGTCCTCTACAATTTAGACAGATTGGGTTTACCATTGATTGAAATTGCGACTGCACCCGATGTTCTCACGCCTGAACACGCCAAAGAAACCTCGATGGCACTCGGCCGATGTTTGCGTCAAACCCGAAAAGTTCGCAGAGGCCTTGGTAGCATTCGACAAGACCTCAATGTTTCTTTGGCTTGTGGAGACCGTGTTGAAATCAAAGGTTGCCAAGATTTATCTTGGATTCCTCGTATTATCCGTCTTGAAATGGCTCGCCAATTGCACTTCTACAGACTTGCGAATGAATTGCGAACTCAATTATCCTTACCGCTTCTCCCACCTGACCGAAGAAGCGATGAGGCACCCCTCGAACAACAGGTTTCACAAGCGGTCGAAAAACACCTTCCACTTGCGTTGAATGATGTCAGCGAATGCTTCACTTCATGCGATTCAAAAATGGTCCAAACCGGTTTGAAGCAAGGCTCAATCATGTTGGCACTCCCACTTCCCGGGCTTGCTGGAAAGTTCGGACAAAAAACTTCAGATAAGGAAGGGGCACAAATGCCACGACTTGGTCGTGAATTGGCAGGCGCTGCAAAATTAGCAGGTGTCAAAGGCGTCTTCCATTCTGATGAATTGCCCGCCTATGGTATCGAAGCAGAACATGTCAAAGCCGTTCGAAACCTCCTCGACCTTGGAGTGGATGACGGTTTCATCCTGTGTTTAGCACCACTTTGGCAGGCAGAGTTAGCACTTGAAAGCGTACTCACTCGAGCCCGTTTGGCTTGGCACCGAATACCGCAAGAAGTTCGAAATGTCGTGATTAAGAAAGGCGCTCCTGATGATGGAACAACTACACCCATGCGTCCTTTGCCCGGTGGCGCTCGTATGTATCCTGAAACCGATGTTCCCGTATTCGCCCTCAGTGATGAGCGATGGCAACAGACGCTCCAATCGATACCGATGACCGATGACCAAAGAGCTGAACGTATGTCTGAGTATGAAGTTTCGAATGACCAAGCAAGCCAATTATTGGCGAGGGAATTGGACGATATCTTTGTTGAATACGCTTCCCAATTACCACACAAAGGATGGGCCAGTGTCGTGCTCGAAAACGATACAGCAAATCCTGAACTTTGTGCTGATGTCATGGCGGTGAAGGAAGCCGGTTTCATCACTCGCGAATCTATGAATGAAATCATTGAGCATTTCAAAGATATGACTCCAAGCAGTGAAGAGATTGCCGAATACGGTGAAGCACATGGCTTCAAGCCAGCAGATGAAGGTGATTTAGGTGCAGTCATCGAAAGCATCGTTGCTGAGCGAGCGGACTTTGTCAAAGAGCGGGGCATGGGCGCAATGGGTCCTTTGATGGGCGTTGTTATGCAAGCGGTAGGGGCGGCGGATGGCAAAGTGGTCAGCGCTCTTCTTCGAGAAGCCATTCAGAAAATATCGGAGTGATCAAAGTGTTTCGACGCTTGATGGCGTTGCTGTTCATCAGCCTTCTTCTTGTGCCAACACTTCTTGCTCAAGAAACGACAAACCCCTGGAATGATTCTCATGCTCTCGCTTGGGAATATGACTTTGAAACAGGCTATATTTCGACTTCACCTTTGTTCGCTGACGAGCAAATTGTTGTTCGTACATCCGGAAACAGCGAACCAGCAGTTACCGCATTTGATACAAATGGAAACAAAACATGGCAACGTTTGAACCCCGCTTCAACTAATAATGACATGTCGCCATTGCTTCTTGTCCAACCCGGTGAAGGTGAATGTGGAATGTGGCCTGAGATGATATTAGTCGGGTGGACCAATGGAGTGATTGAAGCACTCAACCCTTCGAATGGTGAAGTACTTTGGTCGATACAAACCGAAGTTATTGGATGGGGCGTGACCGGCCAACTCGCTCTCGATGGCGAATTTGTCATTGTTCCAACGCGCCAAGGAATTGGTCAATATTGTCTTGCAGATGGTCAACAACAATGGTGGACTGAAACCGGACTTGGTTGGAGGAATGGGGTTGCTGTTGACGACACAGGATATTTCATCGGTGATGAATCAGGCCAACTTTGGCATGTAAATCGTACAGGTATGGCGACTTCATATGACCTCCAACTTGGGAAAATCCGTCATGCGCCTTTGCTCACCGATGCCGGAATTTTTCTTCATGCTCAACAAGATTCAAGCGGCCTCATCGCCATTGTTGAACCGAATGATGGGCATGTCCTGCAGCAGTTTCCGACAGGCCCATCGCCCGCTCTTCCGAGTTTGCAAGGAGATTATGTTCTGACCGGCGACTCCTCCGCGGTTCGAATCTTCATCTGTTCAACTGAATGTGAAATTCTTGACGAAGTTCCCTTTCACACCAATGGGGAAATAGGATGGTATGAAAATGGAATGATATACGCACCATCGAATACATTTGATTCAACATGGGGCCTTTTCACTTTCGATGGGCGAGAAAACCTCACCGTCCAATCTCTTGATGTTGGCATTCAAGGTTATGGTACCGCAGCACCGCTCCAGTATATTGTTGGGGGCGTGTTGTTTACCGCATTTGGAAATGACCACGGAGTACTTCGAGTTTACAGCGAAGATGCTACAAATGAATTGCCCCCGAATAATGAATCACCTCCAAATAATCAATCGTCTCCAAATCATGAATCGTCTCCGAATCATGAATTTAGTTCGAGTGTACAAGGCCTTGTTTTTGTCATGTATCTCTTGCTTGGTTCATCCACAGTGTCTCTTTTGAATGGCAAAAAAGAATGGTTTGTTAGAATGTTCAGTTTATTCATTCTCATTCTATGCGTACTTATCGTCCCGGATTTATCGACACAATGGTCTCAAACATTTGATGAAAAATTCCCTGAGACTTCGGCTTCTGAAGAATGGAATGAACAATGGCCAGATACATGGCTAGGTACACAAATCGTAATTATTGAAATCGATGGCGAAGAACACGTTCTTGGAGGCTTCGTGGGCCATGAAACGGTCTTTTCTTTGACTCAAGCGGCTTGTAACGAGTTCGGCTTTGAACTTTCCAGTTCATCAACAGAACTCGGCATGTATGTCGACTCGATTGATGGGGTTGAAGCAGAAGGCTGGGTATTTGCTGTCGATGGCTCTAAAGGCGTCGTTTCTTCTGACCAATCAAAAATTGAATCAGCCTCAATAGTCCGTTGGTCTCCTGTATAACTTAGGTAAGCCTCAAATCATCAACCCTCTTGGGTCGAATCATGTTCCAAGCAATGGGCGTACACGGTCCCGCTCTTTCACCCCTTGCGGCTCTGCTCATGGACGTCGTTTTGTTGGGTTGTGCTTTTTGGCTCTTGGCCAAGCCAACCAAGCGTCCAATTTTTGATTCTTTATTCCTGATGAGTCTTGTTCTCTCAGTCTCTTTACTTCGAGTCGTCATGCAACCGCTCCCCAATGTGCAACCGGTTACCGTGGCCGCACTCTTGGTCGGTGCCCAACTCGGTGCTCGACGTGGTGCAGCCTTTGCAGTACTCGTTGCTATGATTTCGAATTTCTTCATCGGCGACGGTTGGTGGACGCTTTTCCAAGCAGCAGGATGGGCGAGTATTGCTTTTGCAGGCTCCCGTTTGTCCCTTGTGACATCTTCAGGCTTGAATCTCCGAAGAGCGTGTATCGCCTCCCTCGTTGCAGCATTTTGGTTTGATTTGGTCGTCTCGTTCTCTATCCTTGATGGTACAATTGGCATTACTGAATTCATCACGTATTTGGTTCATGGATTACCGTTTGACTTCCTTCACATGGTAGGTAACTTCGTCTTTGTCGTTTGGATGGGCAGCTGGTTCTCTGGTTTGCTTCAAGAAGAACCAACGCTTGAATAAATCGAATTTGCGGTGGTGAATGGCCATGGTATCGACGGTTGATGAGCCCTCGATGGTTTTTATCGCCCGCCATGATTTGAAAATGTCTGCAGGGAAACTTGCAGTTCAATGTTCTCATGCTGCGGTATCTTGCACAATGAATGCTCGAAAAACACATGCACGTCTTGTTGAACGTTGGCGAAACGCTGGTGCTCGAAAAATATGCCTTCGTGCAGATGATTTGGCAACATTACAACGTCTTGCCGGGCAGGCTCAAGTTGCAGGTCTTGTCACTTATCTGGTGAAAGATGCAGCTCATACAGAAGTACCTCCTGGAACGATAACAGTGCTCGGTATTGGCCCTGCACCTCGGCGAGCAATTGATGCTCTTGTTTCAGAATTGAAACCGTATTAGGTGGTTGCATGGGTTTCCGTTCTTTTTTGCATCGAATTACCGCACCAGTTCTTTCAGGAGAGCGCCCGTTAGGCCCTTGTAAAATGGTCGGCATAGTCAATCAGGGATTGAAGATGGGCAAAGGCAAGATAGCAGCACAAGTCGGACATGGAGCCGTTATGGCTACAATGAAGGCAGGAGCAGAGAAACCATTGCATCTTGAACAATGGTTGGCCACTGGGCAAAAGAAAGTCTGCCTCAAAGGACAGGACGCTGAACACCTCCTCGCTCTTGAAAAGCAAGCGAAAGCAGCTGGAATTCCGACAACGATTGTTCGTGATGCGGGGCACACTCAAATTCCAAGCGGGTCACTTACTGTTTTGGCACTCGGTCCCGCTACAGAATCAGAACTTGAGCATATCACCGGCGAATTGAAATTACTCTAATACGAATCCATCGATTTGATGAATAGAGACGCTTTGCGAGTGGCATGCGTGATTATCCTTCAGACCGTGTTGACCTTCGTTCAGACACCGTCACCCAACCGACGCCGCCGATGCGTGAAGCGATGAACAGCGCTGTTGTAGGCGATGACGTACTTGGAGACGATGTGACGGTTACCCTCTTGGAACAGCGCTTAGCGGCAATGTGTGGGAAGGAAGCAGGCTTGTTTGTACCTTCTGGGACGATGTCGAATGCTATTGCCCTTCGCGCTCATACCTCACCTGGTGATGAAATTATCACTGCTAAAAACAGCCATATTTATCTCTACGAAGGTGGAGGTTATGCCGCCTTATGCGGCGCATCAATTGCCTTGGTTGATGCCCATGGTGGCTTGATGCGAGTGGAAGATGTAGAACAGGCCATCCGTAAACAGGCAGGCTCTCTATCGCATTACCCCGATGGTTCACTTGTTTGTGTTGAAAACACCTCCAACAGAGGTGGCGGGGCTTGCTATCCTCAGGAAACGTTGGACGAGATTGCTGCTCTTGCCAAAGCAAACGATTGTGCAACACATATGGACGGCGCTCGAATATTCAATGCCGCAATAGCCACACAAACTCCAGTTGACCGAATGGTACGAGATTATGATTCGGTTTCCATTTGCTTTTCAAAAGGACTCGGGGCCCCAGTTGGTTCAGTTCTTGTCGGCTCAAAAGCGTTCATTGCACGAGCACATCGTTGGAGGAAGATGTTTGGTGGAGGCATGCGTCAAGCAGGCATTCTCGCTGCGGCATGTTTGTATGCACTTGACAATAACATTCAACGGCTTGAAGAGGACCACAAGAGGGCGAAGGTGTTGGCAGAAGCAATCAATGAAATCGACGGATTTGACGTTGATATGCAGACGGTTGAAACAAACATGGTGTATTTTCAATCAGAAGTTCCAGCTACACATGTTATGGAACAACTGAAGAATTCCGGAATCGATGTTATGGACATTCAACCACATGCTTGCCGCATCGTCGTTCATCTCCACATTACCGATGAAGATATTCAGAGAATACTCGCTGCCTTTTCCACTTTGTGAGACTTATATATCCTCGATGAAAAAACATCGTATGGCTAGCAACTCTCGCAATAACTTTTGTTCAATTTGCGACCATCAAGCGCCATCAAACCCCTGCCGGTTGTGTAATTCGTTGACGGTGTCAAAAAGGGGACAGAAATGGACACATGAAGTTGATGAATCGAATCATTTGTATTCACAAGAACTTCTCGGCGGACCAAACCAAACATCTCAGCAACGTTGGAAACACTTGCAAAAGACTACCTTTGAACACGCAGATGTACAGTGGGCGAGATTACCAGATGACACACTTGATCCAGTCATTTCTTCTCCTTGTACCGGCGATGAATTGAAGGAAATCATTCAACGGATTTCAGACGGCGTTCGCCTCAACAACACACAACGCATCCACCTTCATTGCGGCTTTATTCTTCATGACGGCGTTCAAATTTCCATCATGGGAGGGCGCCTGTTGGTAAATGGGCGGACAATGCCGGCGCAGGTCCCAATCGTGTCTTTACTCAATGTCCTCTCTTCTAAAAAAACTCGGCTTGGATGGGATTTAACGAAGATATTTGTCGCATTTGGCTCCTTGAAAACCGACGGTGTCGAACCACGCCTACCTCCTCGTATACTCCGCAGACAAATGCGCCGCGGCAGAGTGAATAATTCACTCGACAAACCTGGAGTTTCATCCTTGTTTACTTGGATTGAATGGATGGCTGAAGAACACCTCACCGCTCCAGAAAACTATTTGTCGAATCCACTGAGTATTTGGGCACGTGATGTCCGAAACCAACTCGGAACGCCAGACCGCTCAAAATTCGATGGATTGATTCGTGAAGCATTCAAGCGCCCGCCTTCAAACCTCGAAAACCTCCATGAATATCCTTGGATTAGTCGCTGGAATACCTATGTTCCAAGTCTACAACTTGATACGAAACGGCCATGGCCATTCACCATTGTTGGAAATAAATTCAAAATCATCGTTCGCACAAAAAACAACGCTTCTCGAAAAACAGCCGTTCCCGATGAACCGGGGGTTTGGGCCCTCATGCTTGCCAGCGCATATTCGCCACTCACTTCAAAAGCAGGCGAATTACTCTACGCTTTACAATACAACTGGACATCTCATAAATCTAAAACTCCGCAAATTTCAGCACCTTTGCGCCGCTCAATACAATTCTTACACGAAGTCATCGATGGAAATCCAGACCGAGTTTTCATCCATCACGAACACATCTTAGTCATCGGCCGCCTTGGGCATTATTACGATGTTCGAATTGCCCGAGGTGCTCATGGTGCTCCTTTCCTTATCGAGGCTAGTGATGGCCTCAAATCTCGGCGCACACATCCAATATGCATCCATGATGGGAATTTCCATTCAGCAGTTCCGCTAGGAGACACCCTTGTATCGGTGATTCTAACGCTTCTTGATGACACAAACACGTCAGCAGAAATTGACAGTCTTATGCAACATGTAGCGCTTTCTTCTCCTCTAGGCTTCCCACAAAGAACTACTGAAAAACACCTCCGCCTCATCGATGCAAGGGCCCTTGAATCGTTCAAGGAAGTCGTAGCAAACAACATATTGGGAAGAGGCTCTGAAATAACTTGGTTGCCTCACAGCAACACACAACGAATTGAGCAAAACCCTCCTTTCAACGCGAACCGGCATATGGAACATTTATTTCGTCGTAATTTAGCATTTAATCAAAGACGATGGCAGGCAGATAATGGCGGTGGAGCGCAAAGGTGTCAATCCGACATCGTGATTCAACATGCGCTTGCAGCCGACGCTGCCCCCCCTCACCCTCAATTGATTGAATTATGGCATCAATCATTCAATGAAATCGCTTCTGAAACACGGGAAGATCATATTCACAACTTCTTCCACCACTTCCGGGGTAGAGAAGATTGGATACAGGCTCGAAATGTAGAACCGGAACAGAATGGGCTCCCCATTGGAGATATTAGGAACGGGGAGCGAAGACATTGTGAGGTCTTTCCACGAATCTGGGAGGCGCTCATGATGCACCCAATTGGGGCTACTTTCAGAATGGGAGTTGTTGACGGTACTGTTCTGTCTTTCGAAAACTGTCATCTCGCCATCACGATTCGTAACGCCCAAGAGCGTCGAATAATTCGTAGATTTGCAACCCTGCTAGGCTATGTTGAACAAGGGCACCAAGGAAACGCTCTTGCTTTTGTTCGTAGAGACCATCCTCGAAACAATGCGCGGCGGGACCTGACACTCTTGCTCAATCGTGCCCAGGAAACACTGGGTGCGCCTGGTTCACCACCATGGTGGTGGCATTATTTGCAAGTGTGTCAAACACCGAGAGAAGTGCCAAACTTTAGATTGGAACTTGAACAAGATTTACGCGATCGAAACAATCGCAATGGTCCTGAGGACTTCGTGCCTTAGTTTCAGTCTCTACGAACCAAGGCCGCTCCAAGAACGATGCCGAGGCTCGTAACAAGCGACATTGCAGGCAGAGCTCTTTCAGACTCACTTTCAACCAACGGAGGGACTTCTGGCTCATCAACATCGGCTGGAATATTGAATTGATAAATTAAGTGAACCGACAAATCATTCCCATCATGAGCATCTGGGAGCGTTATGCTTGAAGTCCCCGAGGAAGGGGCTGAGTTTGCAGTATGATTGACTTCGCCCAGTTCAAGAATGCCACGGACCACATGCGGATAATCTTCAAGTCCATTTGTACCTTCTTCGAAGTTCGCAGAATCCTCCACAATCCACGCATAGGCAACCAGTGAACCTTCATCTGGAAGGCCGAGATTCCCAAGGTCGAGAGTCCAAGTGGCGACTCCTGTTGTGTTGCTTGTCATGTTCCAACCAAACGTCGAAGTACCTGAAATGTCGGTGTTTTGCTGTGCAAGTCCAGTGAATTCACTTTCCAGGGACGCAGCATCAGTCACGCTCCCGACTTTCATTGTCGAGCCATTGAATACGACGACAGGTGGCGCCATGACGCCATAACGGTCATGGAACCTTTGATCGACGGCGATACTTCCAAGCGGGTCTTGTCCTTCATTGATGGCTCGGTGAATGTGATACTGTTGTATCCCAGTTTCATTTTCGATACCATCCAGAGCATGCTCGACATCGACACAATTCGAACACCAGGTTGCAGTATAGACTTCAACAACAGGAGACAAATCACTGAGATTCACAGTTGACGTCCCAGATTGATTTGCTTCAAACCATTGGCCGCCAAACACCATACCGGCATCGGTTGTAGTTGGTGGCGCAGCAACACTGACCGTTGAACTTAGTGCAGCCAAAATCAAGATTCCGACGAGGTGGGACGCTTTCCGCATACTCTTCCGAGTCGGAACTTGGCTATCAAAGCATTCTGCTTCTGTGACTCATTCAACAATTCCTTACAGGTTTGCTTCATGTCAAAAGCGCCGTTGTCTTGTAATTCACCAGATTCAGACTGCTTGACCAATGCGTCGAAGCGTGAACGAATACCGCTGCTTGTTAATCCAAATACATCTGCCAAAAGGTCAGCAGCACCGGATTGAAGTCCAAAAGTGACAAGGCTGGCATACACGCAAACGGACACTAACATGCGTTCTTCAACATTGATGGTCAATGCTTGACCGGTACCTTCCTGTAGAAGGGCTAGACGTGCTTCAGTCTCATACAGTACGCGCTCGAAGTCTTCTCGTTCAAGATGTCCATCTAGCATGTCGAATATATGCTCCATCGCTTGTACAATAGCATCTTCACGGCGGTCGTTTGCACTCTTACGAGGAGGCATAGCAGCCCAGCCCATGGAGACGCGTGCTTTCCAGTGTTGAAGGATACGAATTCGAGCGTTCATGATTTGCTTTGGAACAATTCCAGCCTGTTCCATGGTTGCTCGTCGGTCGAACTTTGGCATGAGTCCAAGTTCTCCAGCAAGTTCGACAATGGCGGCAGCAATAATGACAGCATTCTGTTCTTCAGAAGTGCCCTTGATACCCTTCTCCTTTCGACAGATGGATTGCTTTGGCATTCCCAAGCGAGTGTTCATTGACTTGTTTTGCTTCTTACGAATCAATTCTTGTTCAGCGGTCAATGGCTTGCAAGCCATGTCGATAAGCCACTCAAGAAGGTGCAGAGTGTTACGTCCATACAGTGTTTCGGTGTTCTTTTTGACGCGTCGGGCAAATGGGTGAGGGTTACGGACTGAGCTTCGGTCAATCTTTTCGAGCAAGTGATACTTGCGACGGTCGCGAACACCCTTGGAACCAAACTTCATCTTTGGGCCTGTTCCGCCAATAGAGCGGTTGATGTCTCCATCGTTTCGAACTGATTGGTAATGAGCGTTTTCGCCAAACAGGGCGGCGCCGTTATCGTTTGCTTCAATGCGTTGTTCTTTGTGAACAAGGCCACAATCTAAGCACCAAACTTCACCTTTGTCGGGCACGCGCTTCAATTCTTTGCTACAACACTCGTCACATTGAGTGAGTTCTTCCTTCTTTACTTTCTTATCTTCTGACATATTTATTATCTCCGTTCTTGTTGGTGGGTTTGTGAGCTTGTTTTCGCGTCCAACCGACTCTGATGGCGAGTGCCATTTGTTCGGTGTGGCCGCTTTTTCCGGCTCAGCATACCTATATGATAAGCCATCTTATTTAAGGCTGTCGGCTATCAAGACCAAAATATACGCAACATGAACCGTTCATGTTAACAAACTAACACCCAAATAACCACTCGACAGTATATAAAGAAATTCCAAAAAGAGCGAATTTCGCACATAAAAGGCCCTTTTTTCCATAACAAAGTCAAGAAATATAACATTCCACTGCTGTTCGGACCCAATTTTACCGAGAGGCTTCAAGAACAGTCGACAACTGTGGTGGTGTTGAGGCGAGACCGATGGGGGATGGAAAGGCAGTATCAATCACGCTTGAAGCGATTGATGCCGGAGACAACTTACCGCCTTGGTTTTTTGAATCTCTTGTCAACGGAGTTGCCGACGATATCTTGGTACTTCACCCGAATGAAGCAAGCCGGAACCAAACCTTACTCCGTCTGTCTCAATCCAATTCTTCGGTCGATACAACACATCATTTGACGACAGTGAGGCTGCTTCAGTTGCTTATACTCGATCTCGGTCTTCCACCGTTGTTTGGGAGTGATGCGGATATCTTTGCTGTTATTCACGCTCACACCAAACGTGCAGCTGAAAACTGCGAGTTACCACTCTTGTTTTCTGCTATTGAAGGGAGCAAGTGGTCTCCTTACCACACAGAAAGAATACTCTCTTTGCATCGAACTTTGCATCAATTGAACAACCCATGGTCATGGGATGGAGACCCCGGGGCAAAGGAATTCGACACACTCCTTTGTGAACTTGAAGAGAAGTTAGGTGGCACCCATCCACATCATGCCTTCGCTCGAGTAATTGACGCGTTAAAAGCGAGTTCAGAGTGCCCATTTACTCTCAATGATGTTCGAGGAATTCTTGTTCTTGATTCAGCCCCGGATTACTCGGAAAGCGAGCGTAGTTTTTTTGCCGAACTTTCTAAAAAGCGCCCCATTCATCAAGTATGCTCTGCAGGTTCCTTCCGTCTCGGACACCACGGAGCCTACTTGTTTGACGCAGAATGGGAGTATTCCACTTCTGAGAATTTGCCGGACTGGGTACCTCCCCATGACGTCTGGGCGCCACCGAATGAAATCCATTGGTATTCACGTCGGGGCAAGCAGAGAAACACTTCACTGCATAGAATCACGTTGGAACGAGGGGCACATTCGATGGAAGCGGCCATTGAATTACTTCGCTCCTACGGGCTCAATAGCCAAGGTGGTCGTGTGCTCATCATCGATGGGGCTGCTGATACAAAGCAAGACCAATGGCATTCTCGACTCGAATCACTTGGCTATCAATGTGGGAATGAACAGAAAAGGTTGGATGAAATACCTGCAGTTGCCGGTTTGGCTCGTGCGATGAAACTTGGAAATGGCATGGATGCATGGTCCCTTCATCGGCTCCGTTCCTTGTATGAATACCAAAGTTTACCCTTAGAAAACGGGGCGGTCGAACACCTTTCACATCCTTCTGAACCATTATGGAAGCCCCGTCCCCATTCGAATATTCTAGAAAACATAGCTCGTTCATTTCACGTACGGGGGGGCCACGGCTCACTTTTGCGCTGGCTTGGAACACTTGCCCAAGCAACTCCACAACTTGGTGAGAATATAGAACGTGCTCGCCAGGCATTGGAAGAGACCCAATGGTGGTTACATTGTATAGCGGAAATATGGACGCCATTGTTGGACCAAGAAACGCTTTCTCGCCTCCCATCAAATCCAGTTGGTTGTTCAACGGAACACCCCCTCCCTCTCCCGTCTCGACCAGATTCAGGCGTCGAATGGCTTGATCAAATGTATGGGCATATCGATTGGATTGAACTGTCCAACCGAACTGCAAAGCATGACCGTTCGCTAGCAGGATTACAAATCATCCGCGAATCGCATGAAGCAACTAAGATTTTACTAGAAAAAGCAGGATATACACTTCCTGAAAGGGGCCAACCTTTCATTGATTATTTTGACCGCCTTGTTGCCCAAACCTCCTTGCCTCGTTCTCGTTCACGGGGTAAAGATATCCAAATTCTTACACCTGAGCAAGCACACGGTGTCGAAGCCGATTTGATACTCTTGGTCGGTTTAGATGTGAACTCATGGTCGATGAAAACTTCCAAAGTTCCATGGCTTGATGCACCAGCCCAAATCCAACTTGGTCTCTACAATTCAGACCTTGCAGTTCGGCGAGGGAGACATCATCTACGACATCTGTTAAACGCTGCACATGAAGTCATTTTCTTCGATACAAGTGCGGAGGAAGGTGGTGGTCCAAGCGCACCTCTTGCTGAATGGTTAACCGAAACCCGACATGACGGCTCTTTAGCATCATTCCAACCCGCACCATCTTTTCTTTCTGATTCTGAACACCAAGAAGGGCAACGACACCGAACATGGCATTGGACGAAAGATGAACACGGCGGGGGTTTCGTTTGGCTTACTCCAAGGCCCTTCACCATGGCTATGATTGGTGGGAGAACAATTGGGGACCGTGCAGGCCATCGAGGAAGAGACGAACGTCAACGTCTCGGCCTTGAATTACTTGAAGGAAATACACCGAGTGGTTCAGTTCTTTCTTCAACTTCCTTAGCAATGGCTCATGAAATCCAAATTCAAACCGACCGTAGCCTACGTCAACCGATGATGAGAGATTTGGAGAACGGTGAATATTTCACGTGGGATAATCGAGAACACTTGGTAAGTGCCGATGACCTTGTCCTACAACCTTCTGCATCACAAGTGAATATCGGTTCAAGGCAGCAAGAAAATTGGCCACATCTCGGTTTGAAACGCAATTCCAAATTCAAAGGTCCAGCCATAGACCCCCGACCACTTCCCGCGTTAAATTTGAAAAGTTCTGTTTTGAATGCCACATTTGGCTTCAAATCAACAGGAATGAAACGAGATGCTTGGTCCCAAAGCCGTCTTCAGTCTTGGCTTAAATGCCCACGTATGGCTTGGATGGATAAGCAATTGAAAGCCGAACCAGAAGATGTCCAAAGCGAAGATGTGGATTCCCGAGCGAGAGGTACGATGATTCACGATGCCGAAGCGGCCATGTTGAATGCTCACGGCGTCATCACAGCAGCTGATGCTGTCGAAATCCCCCTTCCTCTTCATCAAGGTCCAATGAAAAGTATCCCTGAACTTTGGGGCAGTGTGTTGTCATATCTTGGAAGTGAAGTTCCTTGGTTGGCGCGTAACGATGCAGTTGCCGTACATCGATGCAGAGAAATGCTTGGCGTGACGCCCAATGAGTGGCGAATGCACCTTGAAGGTGAGATTGACCTTGAACCGAGCGGGCGTCTTGGGCGAATGGTTTCGGCGGATTTCGAATTGAAGGCATCTGCGCCTTTGGCTTGTGAATGGATGTTGAGTGAAGGTAAGTCCAGACATGTTCAAGTCGCTGGCAAAGACGATGAAGGGAAACCCATTCAAATCAATTTATCAGGCCGCGTTGACCGAGTAGATGCAATTCTTCTCAGTCAAGAACAGCAAATTCAAGCCAGAGCAGACGGCATATTAGCGAAGACTGCGGCATCTGAAGTGCTTCCACATCATTTTGAAAAAGCACAACCAGCAAATCGATTGGTAATTATTCGTGATTTGAAAACCGTTAACGGTCCGAAAGCATCCGATAAAGGCAATCGACACCGCAAAAGTTTGTTTGATGAAGTACAACTTGGGTTGTATGCTCGAGCATGGGAAAAGAGCCACCCAGGAGACCGCGTAGTTGGCGTTGGCGTCACTGAGATCGGAGAATCGACAACTCACTATGTCGAACTCGATGAATCCATCCTCAAGTATCTCGAAGGTTGTCAACTTGGAGAGAGGACGACCTATACTCAAACCCATCACCGCTTGCCAGGTGAGGACTTTTCATCGCATAATGGCTTCCGTTCTTGGATTTCGGAACGAATCCGAACAGCAGGTAGAGCCATTGAAACCGCTCGTCAAGGTCATGTCAACGCTACCCCGGGCAAACATTGCTCATATTGTTCAGTACGACAAATTTGCCCATCGGCATCTCTTGGAGGTGATGAACAATGACCATCCGTTTCAATCGCAGTCAACGACTTGGATTAGATCTTGACAAACACATTGCTTTGGATGCTGGAGCCGGTACTGGAAAAACAACAGTCATGGCTGAGCGCTACGTCCAGCATCTTCTTTCTGCAGAACAACGTGCAACACAAATTCTTCCACCCGGTCCTCGGGAGTTGCCAAAGGGAAGTGGGCTTTTGCGGGCACCTCCTCGACAACGCACCTCCCCCAAAGAATGGAAAGGCTTGTTGCCAAGTGAAGTCGTTGCCATTACTTTTACCAAAAAAGCGGCTGCTGAATTGAAAGCTCGAATCCGTTATCGCGTCGGACAAAGTCGAGCAACTGCACTGAAAAAAGGGGATGATGAGGGAATTTTCGACCCCCGGATAGAAGAAGGGGATATCGAGACATTGATGTCAGCCCTTGACGAAGCACCGATTTCCACCATTGACGCATTCCTTTCACAACTTGTTTCACCGCATTTGGATTTAGTGGCCATTCACGTAAGCCGTGAACAAATTTCGGAAGAACGTTCACCACTCTTAGTTCAAGAAACACTCCATTCTGCATGGCGAATTCGAACCATCGATGATGCCTATGAAGCAGGTGTGCGTGGTAACATTGGCGCTTTTATTGAAGCAAGAAACAGGCTCGCTATACTCCTTGGAGGGCAAGAGCGTTCAGCAGTTGTTCTCAGTGGAATGTTAGGCAAGTCGTTATTCGTCGAAGAAGCCCATCATGCAATGCTCGCTCGAGCTCAATCCATGGGTGTAAACTGGTCGGGAGAAGGACAAATGCCTCACGAGGTGTTGATGGACATGTTCTTGGAACCAGTTCGCAACGATGTTGTCGATTTTGCTCACAGAGTTCAGGGGATTTTATCGCAATGGGTCAATGCCTATCAGGGCCATTCAGCCCATTATGTTCAAGCATGCGAAGCACAAATCGGTACAACTCTTACGCGATTTAACCATATGAACGCATTGGCCCGCCAAACTTTGCCAACTGAACCCAGTGCTTGCTTACAGTGGGTATGGCAAGGTGCCCTTGCTGCAACGACTACGAACCAATTGGAGGAGGAAGAACCGAAATATTTGCCCAAAGGCATATTCCCTCAAGCACGACATTGTGCAGAATGGCATCCTGGTTTGCTGAGTAAATCAGCGACCAAAGGCGTTTCAAAAGCCATTAAGGATGCGGTTGAAAGAGAGGCCATTACCTTCTCGAATTCCCTGAACACTGAACTCAATGGACGCCTTGGGCGTTTGGTATGCTTATTGGGCAAGAGTGCTTTCTTACTGGACCCAATTTCCGACCTACCGCATATGCCAGTAGGTTGTGAACTTCGTCATCAAGAAGTCCCAACGACATTCAGCGACCTTGCGCCAACGGGAAGACTTCGGATTTCACATGACTTGCAAACCAATGTGCTCGATGATTTATTGCTTGTTCATCGTGGGTGCCAAGATATTTTGACACTTCGTAAAGCCCATGAATCTGTACATGATTATGATGATATCCAAAAACTGGTTGCTGATTTATTGCTTGCTCGATGCCCTGACATTGTCCGACACGTCTACCCTTCAGCAGTTGTTCATGCACTTGACAATCTTGGTGATGAACCTTGGTCAGATCAACATATTTCACGCGCAATGAGAATTGCCGGTGACGACCAATCGTGTTTTGAAGACCTTCAACGGCGATTCTTCACGCTTCAAACAATTCGTCGCCAATATCGAGCGTTCATTATCGATGAATACCAAGATACAAACCCCGCCCATTTCCGCTTATTAGCTCGACTTTGGGGGCACCGACGACTCGAATCAGAAGAACCTCAACGACCACTTGGACCGTGGGACCCAACCGTTTGCATCGTCGGAGATATGAAACAGAGTATCTATCGTTTCCGTCAAGCAGAAGTCACCGTCATGCGACGAACAGTTGAGGCCATTAAGCAGGCAAATCTCATCGAACAAAGCGAACCTCGCTTGAACCATTTACGAAGTGATGGTGAGGCACGAGACCCTCGTCCTGTTGGTGCAGGCGAATCGTTCATCAGGGGCGATGAAATTGATGGAAGTATTGTCAAATCCAAATTATGGGAACACGTGAGTGTTGCATTTGAAGACGATGAAGATACGTTCACTCCCGTAGACACAATTCGTCGGGAGCGTCGCTTACTTGGCCATATCGACCTGACTTCAAACCACCGAACCCTCCACAATTTGGTTCGAACAATGAACGGGATGTTCGACGACGTCTTCGATTCAAGACATTATGTCTTACCAGGGGATTGGCACGCAGAACCCCAACAACTTCGGTCAGCCAGAAATTCGTCAAATACAGGCACTCTCGAATGGCTTCTTCCACTTCAAATTGGCGTTGAAGCACCAGGGTTCGACCTTCAAAAGCGAATAGATACCTTTGCCGACCCGAAGGCCAAAAGCGCACACCTCGAACATGAATTGATTGCAGCGCGTTTACAAGCCCTCATTCAAAACAGAGAAACTCAAGTTTGGAACGCTGAGAAACTCGCCTATTCAAAGGTCGATTCAAAGAAAGAAAACATTCGTCCAGAAGACATCATCATTCTTGTTCATTCACGGAAGCATATGCCTGATTTGATTCAAAGATTACAGTCTCGAGGAATACCTGTTATGGCGGACCGCCAAGGAGCTTTGCTTCAACGGCCCGTTGCCGCCCCACTTCTTGCGTGCTTGGAATTGATCGCTTTCCCACATTCCCGCCATGCCGCTTTATCACTTGCTCGCTCGTCAATTCTTGGTTTTAACGATGCTCAAGCCCATGCATTACTCACCTCAACCGCAGAAGGCTCTTGGTGGCAGAAGATACAACAACATGCGCCGAATGATTCAGTGAAAAGACTGGTAGCACACATGGAATATTTGGTCCACCAAGGAGCCATACACGACGTCTTTGATACTGTTTTAGATTGTTCGGATTTACTTGTCGCTTATCCTGACGATACTTCTCGCCAAAACGCTGAGGCGTGGTGTTCACTCGCTGCTACGATTGGAAGTGAGTTAGGTCATGAGGCATCGGCTATTTTCCACCGAATGAAGGCCTTGAACGGCCTTGGAAATAAGGGTCCATCAGCAATCACGACACCGTCGGGTGGGGCTGTTCAAATTATGACTATTCACGGAGCAAAAGGCCTTCAAGCACCTGTCGTAATCGTAGCAGGAATATTCCATGCAGGTAAATCAGATGCATCTCTTGCCGCACGAAACAATGTATTGGTCACACCCCAAGTTGTTGCCGGCCGAATCAATCCTTGGACCTCTCGAGAAAGGCCGGATGATGGACTATGGGAATTCGCCAAACGCATGGACCATGCTCAACGTCAAGCCGAACGGCGAAGAGAATTTTATGTTGCATTGACGCGGGTAGAAAACCGATTGATTGTCGTTGGCTCACCAAATAATACAGCACTTATTGACCCAAAAACACACCACCTTGAATTGAAGAGTAAACCATCGATGAAGACAATGGGCTCAATGTGGCTGGATGGATTGAGAAGCCTTTCTCATTCTAACGGTCAAGTGGATTCTCCATGGCTTCTCGATGGTGATGTTTGCGGGGAACCTCTCAAACGGTATGAAGAAGCAGAACTTTCCTTGAATCCAGCCGCGTTGATTCAGAATTCATACCTTGGAGGGGATGCCATTGAATCGATTCACCTTTACCATTCTCCGGCTTGTTTTCCAGACCTTGATGTCCAAACCCCTCTGCAAAAATGGAACAGTCTTGAAGCACAACTTGAAAAGATTTCATCGGAAGAAAATCTACCTGCTCAATTTTTGCAGGTGAGTGATATTATGCGGATGACTTCACACGGATTGGATACGAGTTTCGCATGCCCCCGCAGACATTGGCTGTCAGAGGTTAGAGGTTGGAATCCAGAACCTTTGAACAGGTTCTCAAACCCGGCTACAGGCCAAACACCTGCCTCACTGTACCCGCCTGCGACCGTCTTTGGAACACTTATGCACCGATTGGTCGAAATTGGTTTACAAAATCCTTCACAAATGAACACCCCACCAGTAACGCCACTACCTGCAGCATGGACGTATGATGGCAAAGACCTACTCGATGATGAAAAAACAATACGACGAGTATTGGCAGAGGAAGGCATTACGGAAGGAGAATCAAACCCCGAACTCTTTGCAGCGACCTTTGAACGTTTAGCTCATTTAGGGACTCTAGTTCGAAAAGGACTTCTTGGTCGATTTGCCAAGGGAGAAAACCATTTTGGATATTGTGTCGAAGGATTAAGGACAGAACTGCCCTTTTATTTCAGTCATAATGTTGCTTTCGATGGCGTCGTCCGAACATCATTCTCAGTTGATGGCCCACGTCCACAAGCCCTTGTCGACCATGTTGATGTGGTCTTCGATGGCCGTGCTGATTTGGTTTTGGCTTTACGAGACCACGAAGGAAAAGGTTGCTTGCAAGTTGTTGATTTGAAAACCAAAGGATGTCGAGATGTATTCAATCCCGAAAACTCCAGTGCCGGCAGTCGTCTTCAAACGTTCGAAGGAGACATCCTCGCACCGTTCCCATCAACATCAGCAGAACGTGCTATTTTAGACGAACACCGATTACAATTGACGTTGTATTCAGTGGCATTGGAAGCCATCGAGCAACAAAAGCCAGAATCTGAACGACGGCGAGTGCTCCCTCCATCGTTACTCATTGGAGCCTCAGGTCGAATGGTTCAATTGACCGATGACGAATATGCAGAAGCAAAAACAACATTGAGCACCCACCTCCATTGGATGGCTCAACTTGCAGCAATACCCGATGCTCTCGAAGAACCACCGCGTTTGCCGGCAGAATCCGCCGATATATGCTCACAATGTCCGTTTTCAAGAGGCGAAATACGCCTTTGCGGGCCGGAAGGAACTCCTCTGGGTCTCATTGACTCCGAAGATTGAGTTATCCTTTCTTGCCCAGAAGGACAAGTGTTCCAATAAAGCCCTCTTTTTTGCCAACTTGATGAACTTCAACATCGATAAATCCAGCATCAACCATCGCTGTTTTCCATTGGTCAATACTGAGTGTCGTCATATGCACATTCAATGCTTCTGGCCAACTCAAACTGTTCTCATTCTCAAGGTAGTGATCAACACCTGCAACAAGCATTCCACCGTTGTTCAACCATTTTTCATTGAACAGTTTCAACATCGTTTGAGGGTCATGTAAATAGTAAAGAAATTCCATGCTATGAATCAAATCAAACCGTCCAGAAGGCTCCCAATCAGGCAGCAATGCAAGGTGATATTCACCCTGTTCATCAAGAGCATGGGCCTTTTCAACCATCCGTGATGAACCATCTACGCCAACAACATGTGAGCACATTTTATCTTCAGCGATTGTACGACAAACCCACCCATTTCCACAACCGACATCGATGGCGGAATAGTGGGAATTACGCGGTATCCCAGCAAGTTCAAGCATGGCATGAACAGAACGGGCATGCCCTTTCTCCATTCCTGCATCCTTCCCTTTATCGGCCCATTCGCTGAATACATCCGTGGCATCTCGTTGGCTCATATTCTCAACCGGGCCGATACATTCCAAGAAGGTGTCCATTACGAAAAGAACATGCGTTACCGACTTTTGGAAACTTCATGCTCGATGTTACTTCAACCCTCGCTGATGTACTCTATCCCTCGATTGAACCTTATGAAAGCGGCATGTTGAATGTTTCAGAATTGCATACCATTGCATGGGAGAAAAGTGGTAACCCCAATGGCATCCCCGTCATCGTGATTCATGGCGGACCTGGAGGTGGAGGGCAGCCCTCTTACAGGCAATACTTCGATGCGAATGCTTACAACATTATTCAATTCGACCAGCGAGGATGTGGCAAATCAACCCCGTATGCAGAATTGACTGAAAACAACACACAAGCATCCGTCCGTGACATCGAACAACTTCGGGAGTCGTTTGGAATTGAGCGATGGCATGTATTTGGTGGTTCATGGGGCTCAACGCTTGCTTTAGTCTATGCTCAAGAGCACCCCGGACGCGCACTTAGTTTGATGCTTCGAGGTATTTTCATGTGTCGGAAGAGTGAACTTCAATGGTTCTATCAAGATGGAGCGAGCCATATATTCCCAGATGCATTTGAGGCTTACCGTGAACATATTCCTCAGCAAGAACAAGGAGACCTCGTCAAAGCCTATCACACGCGTCTCACCAGCGAAGATGTCAACATTCGACGTGCTGCAGCAAAGGAATGGACACGTTGGGAAATGGCAACCAGTCGCCTGTTCCCTGACGATTCGTATCTTGAAAAAGCCGAAGACCTTGATTTTGCAGTCGCCTTCGCTCGAATTGAATGCCATTATTTCATCAATGCTATTTTCCTTGAAGAAGCCCATATCCTCAATCACGTCGAAACCATTCAACATATCCCGACAAATATTGTTCAAGGCCGATACGACGTGGTGTGCCCTGCTCGCAGTGCTTGGGAATTGCACAAAGCAATGCCAAACAGTAATCTCATTCTTGTTCCCGATGCAGGCCATTCAATGGGTGAAGTGAGTATTGCTCGTGAATTGGTCGCCATCACCGACTCCTTCCGTTGATGAAAAAGAAGGTAAAATGCGGGCCTTTTAACAGCGCTTTCAAGCGTCGGCTTGATAGGGTGGAGGTGTGTGGGTGTTCATGGAGGCTTGCCTCCGGGTGAGACAATGACTGAAGAAGGAACCATCCCCCCAGCCGACATTGAATCGACAGAAACAGTTGAAGATTTAAAAGTCAAAATTGACGTTCTCTACGAAGCGTTTCAAAGTACGCAACAAGATTTGAACGATGCACTTGCTACTATCGAAGTTCTTGAAAAAGAAATTATCGAAGGAGCAGTTGAAAAAGATTCACTGCAAAGTCTGCTTGATGAGAAAGACAACCGCATGCGAGAACTTGAACTTCGAGCAGCAAAGTCGAGTAAGAACGTTGAACGTCTCGAACCTGAACTTGAAATGATGGAAGAGAAGTACACCCGTGAAAAAGACCGATTGGGTAAGGTCTTTGGAATCGCGGAAGAACTTGATAATGACCTTCACCTTGCTGTTAAGGAAATGAAAGCACGTGATGATTGGTATGTCGACCATATGCAAATTTTTGAAGACCTTAACAAAGCCATCAAGGTCCGTTATGAAATGATTGAACGAGCTATTGAAGCGGAGCGAAAGTCTCAGCACATGGCCCGTGCTTTCACTGAACGTATTGATGAAATGGTCGATGCTCGAGCAGCTGAAATGACAATAGAAGAGGCTGAAGATATTTCAACATCAGATGCCGAAGAATCCACCGATGCAGTAGAAGAAAGTGCTGCTGAAGAATTAACCAAGGACGAAACACCTGAAGCCGCAGAAGCAGAAGCAGAAGCAGAAGCAAATGAGGAAGCGGCCGCTGAAGAAGAACCTGCAGCTACCGAAACAACCTCAGCTGCTACTTGGGCAGATGGCGAAGACCCTTGGGCTTCTGAGTGAGGCGATTCGATGGCAGGTCTGGCCCATGGCGGCCACGCTCCAGTCCTCATCACCCTTTTGATGGGTGGAAGCGCCTTAATTATTGGAGCAACGATTGACCCCTTGTTTGGTTTAATTCCATTTTTTGGAATTTTTTGCTTCATGCTTTCTGCTTTCTTTGCGAATTTTTGGAGAGACCCTGACCGCCCGATACCTCGTGATGAAGGGATTCTGGTGAGTCCTGCTGACGGACACGTCATGTTTGTTCGGCGTGAACGTGCGATTGGACGACGACCATCGAGAGAAGAACTCGAATCAAAGAAATGTACCTCGGACCCTTTGACTGGAGATTGGTTCCCAGAACCCTTATCCAATCCATTGAAGTTTGAAACCGAACAACAATTTGAAGCTGTTTCAAAAGGCCAGGAATCTGAACACGATGTGTATCGAATCGCGGTGTTCATGTCTCCATTGGATGTTCATGTCAATCGTGCTCCAATGGCCGGAACCTTACTTCGAATGGAACACCGAACAGGAAAGGGATTAAAGCGCGGACCTTTTGTTGCAGCATACAAAAAAGAAAGTCAATACAATGAGCGGGTTCGAAGCGTATTCAAGAATGAAGCAGAAACATTTGTCGAAGTGACTCAAATTTCGGGAGCCCTTGCGCGAACCATTGTCCCGTGGCTCCAAGTTGATGAGGAAGTTCGCCGAGGACAGCGCTATGGAATGATTCGCTTGGGTTCTCGAGTTGATATTCGTGCTCCAGCGTCTCTTTTCAAACCAAACGTATGTTCAGCCGAGGAACAAAATCCTCAATATCCAAAAGGAGAATTTGTTCAAGCAGGTTCGTCTATTTTGTATATTCCAGCATAAGATTGAATCGATGTATTCGTGCGGTGGATTGAAACATCAAAGCCGAGCCACTTCACGGTGGGGAGCACGATGTCGGGGCCGAAATCATTGACTTTAGTCGGAGAGGGCAACAAAGGCGCCCGTATTCACGATTTGGTCAAGGCACCTGCAAATACTCCTTGGGCACGAGCCCGTCAACAATCTTGGGATGCAAGTGAGCCAGCAACGGTTTACTACACTCCCGAAACGCTAGCTGATGGAACCCCATGCAGCGCAGTGACTGTTATTCTACGTACCAAGGGGTGCCATTGGTGGTGGTCCAGCGGGTGTACTTTTTGCGGATATTTCAACGATACTCGCGATGATGTTACCAATGAAGACTTGCATGCACAATGGGCATATGCAAAAGAAAAGTTCAGTGATTTCAAAGACCATGCCATGGTCAAAGTCTACACGAGCGGCTCTTTGCTTGAAGACCGAGAGATACCCGTTGAATTTCAAGAAACGGTTTTGCGAGATTGTCAGGAACTTGGCAAGGAATTGATTGTTGAAAGTCGATGTGAACAACTGACTGAAGAGAAACTTGCTTGGGCTACACAATTGAATCAAAGTTTTGCAGTGGCTATTGGACTTGAAGCCTATGATGATGAAGTCCTCCGCTTCCATGTCAATAAGGGCTTTACGACCAAATCCTGGGATAGAGCCGTTGTCAACCTCCAGAAGTATGACATTCGCATCAAAACATATCTGATGTTTAAACCACCTTTCATGAGCGAAGCAGATGCGTTGAATCATGGCGTCAAATGGATTGAAGACGTCGCCCAACGAAGTGATGAAATCTCCGTGAATCCAATGAATATTCAACGAGGGACAATCATTGACCGTCTTCACAGAAATAACGAATATCGCCCTCCTTGGCTTTGGTCTTTGGTTGAAATGATTCGACGTGTCCATCCAACAATTCATCCAAACGGTGGGAAAAACGGCGATGAAGACCAAGTGTGCCGCCTCATCATCCACCCCACTGCTGGAGGAAGAGTTCGAGGGGCTCACAATTGCGGCTCTTGCGATTCAGTCGTCGTAGCAGCGATCGAACGTTATGCTGTTTCAGGCGAACTTGAAGAATTTGAAGGGCTGTCCTGCTCATGTGAACTGGCTTGGAAAGAAGAGGTTCTTTTGGAGCAAGCACTCCCTGTCCCACTGGGTATTTCCAAGCACCGGCGAGGCAATCTTCTCAACAGACTCCGTTCTCCTTGAGGATACGCTTTCAATCGCAGAAATGCTTCTTGAGGCGAGTGAATGTTTATCACCGCATTACGAGTGGGCGGAATGACCCCTATGGGGTCATGTGAGGGTGAATACAGATGACAAATACAACAACGCTACCAGATGTAACTGTTGGAACAGGCGAACCGTCGAGCAGTCGAGTGTTTTTAACCCTCTTCTCAGTAGGACTTCTCGGCATCCTTGCCCTCTTTACAAATGTTTTCGGATGGGATAACCTTCCTTTGCTTGGAGAAATTGTTCCTTTGATTGGAAATCTTGGAGGTAGCGGAATTTGGTATTACCTCATTGGCATATTAATTGGAGTGGGTGCGATTGTTGCCTCTCTTCTCAGCGAGGTCATTGTTGACTAAGGAGGTGTGATGAATGGAAACAGTATTTATCTCAGCAATTCTTTTGATTGCCTCTCTTGCTCTGGTTTCGAATTACATGGTCCGAGGAATTGGAGGTATGACAACTTCTCTTCGACAGGTTGGAATGTTTTTGTTAAACAAAGCTCCAGCGGGATTGATTGATCTCTTCAGCGACAAGCCTGGAAGTGGTTCAAAAACATGGCTCCGCTTTGGAATGGCTTGGTTTTTCATGGCCTGTCTTGGTATGTTCCTCGGCATTTGGCACCGTTACGACCCTACCGCCTTGAACTCACTTTCCAGTATTGGTTGGAGTTATGATGATGGGTCGATGTTGACTGATTATACGGGGGTCTTCTTCTCGACCGCATTGAATTACATCTTGGTTGGTGCAGCACTTGTTGCAATCTCTCGTGCTTCTAAAGGCCGACTTGCAAGTGAAGCAAGTGCGTCCATGGTCGCTGTTCTTCTCACCGCATCTACAGTTGCAGTCCTGCTTCTACCAGCAATCTTTTCCTTCATTACAATAGCAAACGAAGCAAGTGTTTTGGAGGCAATCCAAAACATCTCAACTTTGGTTGTTGGGTCAATGCTTCACATTGCTCTTCTCATCAATGTATTCATCACGATTGGTGACCGCGAACATGAAAACATTTCACCAACAACCTGGTTTTTGGTTCTCGCATTGGTTGCTAAGGTTATGGCTATGCTGTTCGCTTTCTTCGGAGAACTTGTCGACTCGACACAAACTGTTTGGATGGCTGAACGAGTCTTAACAGGATGGGTTCCTTTGGCTTTGATTTTCGCTGCCGCTTACCACATCATTCCATTCACTGCTGGAAAGCCAGTTTGGTCTGAGTCGATGCAGAAAACCAGTATATTGTTCCTTTTCATAACGGTTCCACCCTTCTTCCTTTCTTCTGCTGATGCGGGAGAATTTTTGCAAAACATCGGGGCTCTTCTCATGACATTGGGTCTTCTCCCCTTGCTTGCAGGTTCCTTCAACATGGTTGCTACTGCAGCCTCGAACCCTGAAAGAATCGTAAAAAGCCCAGGTGCCTTTGCAGCAACAGCAGCAATGATGCTTCTTCCAATCTATGCCATTGGAGGATTCTTTACTGGAATGGACACTTTTGTAGGCATGGATAAACTTGGTTCGATGGCACATACAGTCGATACAGGATTCATCTCTACAGTTGGAGGTTTGATGATGCTCGCTGCCCTTTTCACATCTTACCCATTGATAGCAGGAAAGAAACTGGCAAAGGCAAACAATGCCCAACTTGCTGTTTGGTTCACCCTTGTTGGCGGTGTTGCTTCAACCATAGCAGCTCTCATGGGAGACTTCACGGCATATGCAGTTTCCAATTCCGGTGTTGAAGACGCCGTTGCTTCATCTGAAGGATTCTTCTTGGTTTCTGCAGCTATGTTCTATTTGGTAACCCTCGCAAGTATTCTTGCAGCATTGTCAATGATTCACACTGGCCGACCAAACAATCCTTCGTATTCCGACATATCTGTTTCCAGCGATATTGCCTCGTATACCTTAGTTGAAGGCTCAACTTCGATCCGTACCTTGTTGGGCCGGGGAGTTGGTGTTGATACAACACTTCACATTGGAGAAATCGAAGAAGATGATGGTGGCCCCTCCATCATCCGAGTTTCAGCCCAACTTCACAATGATGAGATTACAGAATTCCCAGTCCCTGAAGAACTTGTCATGCTTGCACAATTCTTGAAACAATCAAAGCAATCAATTTTTGAATTTTTCAATGCTATTGATTTGGATGACTCGGGGCAAATCGATGCTTATGAATTCCAACAAGCGCTGATGAAGTCAGACATTGCAAATCTTCCACCTTGGGAAATGGGCCGATTGGTTTCCGCAGTTGACCTTGATGGCGACGGCCGCATTAACCTCCCTGAATTGGACATCATGCTCGCTAAGATACGAAACGATATTCTAGATTCTGAGGAAGAGTGACCACGCTCACATGGCGGGATTACAGTGAAAATCGGATTGGTCGGCAAACCGAATGTTGGCAAATCCACTTTTTTCAGTGCAGCGACTTTAGCAAAAGTCGATATTGCAAATTACCCTTTTTGTACCATTGAACCGAATGTAGGCGTTGCTTTTGTTGCAGCCCGAATACATTGCCCCTGCAAAGACATTCGTCAACGTTTGGAGGCAGAAGGGCGAATCGAAGGTATCGCTGATGATGACCCTCGACAAGGCAGTCTCTGTGAACCGAGAACTGGTTCATGTATTGCCCATCGTCGACTTGTTCCTTGCTTTTTGGTTGATATCGCAGGGCTTGTTCCTGGGGCGAGTGAAGGCAGAGGGAGAGGAAACGCCTTCCTTGCTGATTTAGCCAATTGTGATGCCCTCATCCAAGTTGTTGATGCTGCTGGAACAACTGACCTTGAAGGAAACCCACAGGGTGCGAATCAAAGCAAAGAAGTCGCTCAACAACGTATTGCCGAAGAAATAGAATTCCTTGGAAAAGAATTGGATGCTTGGATTGCGGGATTATTGAGTGATGGATGGACACGTGGTGTGCGTCGAGTACAAGCTGAAGGTGAGAAAGGCTTAGTCACCTATATCCATGAGCAATTAACCGGCCTTGGTTCAACATCTCAATCCATAGCCACCTCATTTGAAGCATTCAAAAATGAACATGAGGAGTTAGGGAGCCCTTGGGATTGGAGTCAAGAAACCATTGCAGCACTTGCCAGGCATGTCCGCACAGCTCTTTTCCCGATTCATATTGCTGCAAATAAGTTCGATATTGCGCCTCCGGGTGTGCTTCAAAGTATTTCTGCTAATGGGACGCTCATGCCTTGTATGGCAGACGTGGAATTGGCTCTTCGCCGAGCCGCATCAGCTGAATTAATCTCGTATGTTCCAGGTCAAAACTCATTTGAATTCACCAACCGAGATTCTCTTTCTGAACCCCAACTCAAAGCCCTGAACCACATGCTTGAACGGCTTTCTGCAAATGATGGAACGGGAGTTTCCACACTCCTCGATACCGTTTTATTCGACGAATTAGAGCACATCGTCGTCTATCCCGTTCAAGATGAAACACATTGGACAGATGGCGATGGCAAAGTATTGCCAGATGCTTTCGTCGTCCCCGCGGGGATTCAAGCGAAAGTACTGGCTTACAAAGTTCACAGTGACCTTGGCGATGGATTCATCCGAGGCGTGGATGGAAGAACTCGACGTGTCGTCGGGGCAGAGCACGAAATGAGTGATGGCGACGTTCTCAAAATTCACGCAAAATCGTGATCAATGACCTTCAGGGCGGTCATATGCAGGCGTTAGACGAGCCATGTCGCCGGAGTATTGCCCACTGCGATAGATGAACCAAACCGGGGCAAGTAAAGTCAAAACAATGAGTAAAGCAAGGAAGTACCAACCCCAAGGATTGACATCACTCAAGACCATAATCCAAAGGGTCCACAATAATGGAATATACAGAAAGACACTGTATCGGCGCGCCATAATTTGTAATCGCGCACTGCTGAGAGCTTCGTCATACATGTTCGGAGCATCTTCTTTCGACACTAAACCTTTCTCGAGGCTACATCGAACACAGACCTGCGCCTTTGGACCATTTCCATGAATGAACTGCTCTCGAGAATAGGTACTTGAACAATATCGGCACGTCGGCATGATACTCCCTCAACTCTCTCCAATCGCGCCCGATTCTTCAAGCATCCGCTTCGAGCATAAGGAAATTCTTCAGCAAAACAAGTCCTTCTTGTGAACCAACAGACTCTGGGTGAAATTGTATTCCATGTATCTGTAACTCTGGATGCTGAATGCCCATCACAATATCAGTCCCGACTTCATGTGCAGTTTCGATGTATGGTCCACCCTCTACTGAGGTGATGCTCAATGAATTATAGCGAGTGAATAATGAAGGAGATTGCAGGGTTGAAAACAACCCTGAATTTGTGTGTGCACATGCACGTGGGGTACCATGTACTGGCCCATTTGGAGAACGCACCAAAGCCATCCCACCTGCCAAACCCAATGCTTGATGACCCAAACATATTCCAAGAATTGGAATGGATATCTTCCCGGAGATTGCTAATTGTGCAATCCCCATTGTAAGTGGGGAATCAGTTGGGACTCCGGGGCCAGGGCCGAGTACAATATGCGAAGGTTGGAAGCGAGACACGAATTCAGCACACGAGGTTGAATTCCAAACCGATTCAGGTCCTCCATCTCGAGCTTTGTAAATCAAAACATCATGCCCCAACCCGGCAAGAGCATGAGCAATATTGAGGGTGAATGAATCCAGATTATCAACCAACAAAACACAACCTTCGGCAACTGTATGCTCATCGGCAAATCGAACCTTCCCTTCACCGACTGCTTTTGGTACTTTTTCCCTTTCCAATTGATGAATCGAAAGTTCACCAACAGGCAGTTTTGAATTATCGTTTTCAATCCATCCACATGCTTTTCGAAGTGCAGCCGCTTTCCATTTTGCTTCTTCCACTTCGGCCTTTGGGTCCGAGCCAATGGTAATTCCTCCACCGGCTGCAACATCTGCATGCCATTGGTTGCGAAGTTTTCGGGCGATTAAGGTTCGAATCAAAATATTCCATGAACCTGCCCCTGTTGTTAGATCAATCCATCCTATTGAGCCTGTCCAAAAAGACCTCGGTCGTTGTTCGAGTTCATCGATTGCGGAACAGACGACCGTTCTTGGGCAACCTGTGATACTCCCTCCTGGAAAAACCGCTTGTAATGCATCAAGGCCAGAAACTCCATCTTCTAATACTCCTGAAAGGTGAGAAACAAGGTGTTGGACGTTTGAATATGCTTCAACATCAAACCGTTCAACCTGAACACTCCCAACTTTTGATACAGAAGAAATATCATTTCTCATCAAGTCAACCAGCATTCTATGTTCGGAGCGTTCTTTTTCATCATTGACCATTTCTATACGAAGTTCTTCTTCATGCAGAGAATTATTCCCTCGAGGACGCGTTCCCTTTATCGGAGAGGTAAACACCGATTCACCGTCGCATTTGAGCAATGATTCCGGCGATGAACATACAAGAGAAAATCCCAAATCAGGTGCTTCAAGATAGGCTGAGAAAGGTGCGGGGTTGTCCTCATTCAAGCGTTGAAAGATGGCCCGAGGGTGTTCATGTATGTCGCCACTCCACCAGCGTCCAACATTGACTTGATACATCTGTCCCGACCGAATGCTTTCACGTATTGCTTCAATCGATTGTTCATGTTGTTCATCACTCATCGAACTTGTTTCAATTGAAGCAGATGGCTCCGCTAAAGGCTGTAATGCGGACACAGGGGTCATGTTTTGACGAGTTTTCTGACCCCAGAGATCCTCGGCGGGAGCGTGAGTGGAAATGGCATCCGTCGCTTTATCGTGGACAGCGATTCGTTCGACAAGCCACAATATCGTGAGTAATTCCCCTTCATCTGGCACATGTTGGAGTTGGAGTGGGCGAGTCCACTGCACCATATCATAGGCGAAGGCACCTGCCCAAAAGGGCCGTTGAGGCAACGAAGACTCTGGAGCGGAGTCGAAGCATACTTCAGAAGTCAAGGGGCGAAGTTTTTCCAACAGTTCCGATAATGATTGTGCGAAGATCGACGTTGAATGATACCAACACCCATGCTTCCATTCTTCAACTTGAGCGACGAACGGTTGTTTTTCTTTCACCAATCGCACTTCTCCATTCAACGGACTGTGTTGTTGGGCCGAAGGAGTAGTCTTCTGACTTGGTTGACGTACAAGTACCCGTTTTCGAGATGGGCCGCAAAGAATAGAAAATTGAGCGAGATGTGATTGTGGGCCCCCTGAGTAGAATAACAACTCATCTGGCCCTCCATAATGAACCGCTTTTTCTCCAAGTAAGCCAATGTCTCGCCAATGCGCATGAAGGGATAGAAAGTGTTGACTCATTCCCCCAACCTCACATCAAACCACGTTGCTTTGTCTCGATAATGTTCCGCTAAAAGCGATTGACATTGGGCGGTGAGAGCCATTCCTTCACCGAGTTGTTCATCATCGAGCGAAAGAACTCTACACGCTCCAATACCGCTTCCAATCGCTGTAACTTCGACAGCTCTCGCCACCAATCTTTCGTTTAATCGCCCATATTGAATTGGTATTCCTGCCGCTTCAAGTCCTCCAACTAGAGTTTCGAAGGTAATACTTGCAACACCGCCTTCTGCAGGGGCTGTTGCCCAGGCGATTCCATCTTCATCAAGTACAAGGGGCATCGCTCGATCAGCATCGACAATTGCAAAATCATGTACGAGAAAAGCCAAATCAACGCCTCGTTTTTCTGCAACTTGTTGCGCTTCAAGGTATGGATTCCAATCACCATGTTTTGTTCCATGCACTTTCGAAGACCACCGAGGGGCAGGGAAAGTGATTGCATCTATGGTTTCGTTTCGAAGGGTAAGTCGACGAGTTTCGATAGAAATGTGTCCAGAGCGAAAACATTCAATTCGAACCAACATCTTGGGTTCAAAGGAAGGCAGTGGTTGGTTTACATCAACTTCTTGTTCGAAAAAACGGAGTAGGTGTTGTCTTAAATCCGAAGGAAGTTCAAGACGCAAACGCTTCGCATGTTCAATCAATCGACGTTCATGGAGTTCCCAATCAGCAAGGGAGAATGCTCCGTCCCACAACGCTGTAGTGAATACACTCTCACGAGGATTCTCGGAATTGCCTTCACGCATTGACACGCCTCAAAGCAAGTCATCCAAGAATGATGTATCAATGCTCGCTTGAGGGAGTTGGGGAGACGTAGGCTCTGCCAAGTCATTCAGCAATGCATTATTCTGAGTGGGTTGCATAACCGGTTGCTGGGATTGGTATGCTGGGCGTCCATACATGTCTTGATTCTCAATACGCTGAGCTGCTGCATAGATATCATTGCCTTGGTTTTGGTCGATATTTGGTACAGATTTACTTTCCATCGTCGGAGGTGTTGGGGGAGATACGCTTCCCCAATCATCATCCTGTATGCCCCAAGTTGCTTCTTGCAATTCAAGCGATTGATTTCGACTACGTTGTCCTCCACGAGAGCGAACAATAGCGACCAATAAGAGAAGAGCGATGACCAATAATCCTGCAGCCAACAAGTTTGGAGTTGTCAGGAGAGATGAGAAATCATTTTCATTGGCCGAGTCTTGATTCTCATTCCCATTTTGATTCTCATTTCCAAAGACATCGAGCATGAGGGCGTCGACTTCTTCTCTTTCAAAGAGGTCATCAAACGGAGTTACAGCAACATACCAAGCGGATGTATTGACCAGAGGGTCGTAATTATTTGGCGTGATAAGGAACGAATTAGAGGCCTTCACTTCAGCAACAAAGTCAGCATCGGAAGTTGTAGAGAAATCGGTATTTGAAATATACACGCGATAGCCACGAACACTTGAGTCATCGGAATGACTCCATTCGACCAAAATATTTGTTTCTGAATTCCACGACAAAACCACATCTTCAATTTCATCAAGATAACCGCCTAAATCATCAATTCCATCATCAATCGATTGAGCCGAAACACTCACTAAATTGATTTCTTGAGCATTTCCTGCAGTGTCTCGAACAACGACTGCAACCCATATTTCTTGACCAGCAATCACCGGTGTATCTCCTGCTACAATGTCGATTGTAAGTGGGAGTTCGGGAAGTCGAGAGAGGACCGCAATCGGTGTTGAAGGGCCAGTAGTCCCCATGCCAACCGCGTCAAAAATCCATGTAGCAGCATAGACTTCGTATGCGGCAACATCACTTTCATCACTTAGTTCAAAGTCAAGCAATAAAGCACTACCGTCGTCGTTTGGCCGGTCATACAATTCAAGTGTTTCAAGAGGAGCAGGTGCAGTTACATCTTGCAAATTATTGATCGGAGTAACAGTCGCTTGAGGTAAGTCGGTGAGGTAGACATTTCCAGCGAGGTCATGAACGGTTACAACCACATAGAGTTCAACATCGGGTTTGATGATTTGTGGCGTTGCATCGAGAATCGTCTCTCCACCATAAAGGGCAGTTGAAATCGATAATTCAATCGGGTTGTAATCTTCATCAATCCATTGTTTGTTAATTTTCAAACATGCACATTTTTCATCATCGTCACCGAATGCAGCCCAGGCCACGGAGAGGTCAGAGATTGGCTGGTCCGCAGCCCATACGATGTAATGGGAGAAGTCATCAGCATCTGAAATTGACCAGATGACATCAATTGCTGTTCCATCATCGTCAGGGTGGTCAAAGGCATTGACTGTGCCAACACGCTCAGGAGTGGTTCCACTTCCAGCAGTGTTGCGCAGAGGTGTGACTTGTACGACATCCACATCTTCTAAATTAGCGTTCAACCAATCATCGAAAGCAACAACGCCAACATGGTACGCTTGTCCATCTTGGAGTCCAACACCATCGATGCTCGTAACAGTCGTTGAAGTTTCAGAACAGTCATCGATGATTTTTGCTTGAGAATAATCGCTGTTTGCAACAGATGTGGATGGAATCGTCTCGCCATCAAAATTACCTGCCGACAATCGAATATAGATTGCATAGAAGGTGCAATCTTCAGCTGGATTGACATCCCATGAGACGGTGATTCTTCCGCCATCGTCGTCAGGCGTGTCAATCGCAGTTACATTCTCCATCTTTGGAGGTGCCGTGTTGTCGTTTAAGCCACCAGTTGGAACAACTGGTCCAATGATTGTTGGATTCATCACATCTTCTTGACCAGATTCATCGACACAGGTCAATGCAAGCCAATATGGTTGACCTGCATCAAGGGAGAGAACAGTTGTATTTCCTTCCGTCTTCATGACTTCTGCCTCAGGCAACAATCCGAGTACATCGGTCATTGAAGTGGTTGAAGCATAAATCAATGTACTTGTCAAATCAATCGAAGTACAACGTGCCCATTCAATATCAAGGTCGCCATCAGCACCGCCTTCGTGAGGTCCAGCATTTGCCCACAAAGGTGAGAGTGGAACCTCATCGGTTGGTGAAGCAGGACCCATGATTGGTGATGGTGTACCTAGGTGGCCATCATCATACTCAACAACGACGACAGCATAGTATTGTACACCATCAACTAATGGGGTTCCATTGGCCGTGGTGACTTCGCTCGAGAGTCGACTATGCAATGAAATTGCTTTGTCAATTGTGCGTCCAGAAAGGTCATTGGCAGTAAGTGGTAAAGCGTTCGGGAATGGTCCTTCATTGACGTAAATCAGGTATCGAGCAAAGTTATCATCGTGAACAAGGCTCCAATTCGCTATCAAGGCGCCACCGCCATCGTCAGGACGGTCAACGATATCGGTCATGGTAATCGGCGTTTCAGTACGGACGTAATCGTAGATGAGGCGAACTTGCAACGAACCGTTTGAAGGAGAACGGAGTGTCAACTGCAAGAATTGAGTTCCGTTGATGATAACACCGTTATCAACAGCGAGTTGCATTGTAGTTTCAAAATCAGGCGTGTTTGCAAGTTCGATTGTTGCATTGTACTTGAGGCTCTTTGATTGAGCCCATGTAGCGGCATTATTCACCGGAGAGGTGAATGCCAACGGAACGGTTTGGAATAAGATTCCATTGGTTCCAACAACACCTTGTGTTGGGTCGAGAGCAACTGTTGAGTTGAGGTCAGCAAGTGTAATACTCATTCCTGGATGTGTCATATCGGTAATATCTTGAGTCACCAAATTAAATCCAACATTCAGGGGGTCTGCATACCGAACAGATTGACGTTCAATTTCGGTGTATTGAGGGTTATTTTCGTATCCAAATAATCCTTCCCAGGCTGACGTGAGCCAAATATAATCCGATGAAATTGTACCGCCTGTAAGCATCGGCATGGATATCATTTTGAGGTTTTGATGTGAACTTGTTCGAGCTTCTACAATTGAAATACCGTTTCCACCGAATATCAAAATATGGTTTCCGTCGCTGACCATTTTTTGTACAGGCCAACCAAAGATTTGGTAGGACGGAATTCCGTTTTCAAAGAACGAAGAGGTACTGTTCCAATGGGTCATTGGCCCGATGTCTGTGGCGATATGTATGCCCCAGTAATCACTTGCCAAAGCATCGATATTATTGGATGGTAATTGGTCAAATTCATGGCCAATAATTGTTCCAGAAGTCAAACCAATAGTCGTAACAGCAGGGCGTTCACTTCCAGCTCCATCATGCCCGATGAACAGTGTTGTTTCGCCTGTGGTTGACGGAGGAGAGTAAGATGTGAGAGACATGGTGGAAGTCCCCATGAGCCCTGAAGCAGAAGTGTACAACGTTGTAGCATTGGTTGTGAGGTTCATTTGAACCAAGCCAGCAGTTGTCGTCATCCAAAGGTAATTTCCTTCGACAAGAACATCTTCAACGATGTTGGTAGGGAGTCCATCGGTAGTTGTCAAAGGATTGATCCAATCAGCCGCCGCATAATCCCAACGACCAACACCACCGTTGGTGGCGATGTAGAGTGTGTCTGGAGTTGCAGCAAAATTATTGATGGCGTTCGAAGGTAGGCCTCCGATGAGTTTCCCGTTTCCGTAACCAGTTTGAATATCATAGAGTTGTACCCCAGGAGCGGAGCCTCCACTTCCCATGAGTCCAAGAACAAGGGTAGTACCAACACGAACCATTCCATCGAGGTTATTGTGCAATCCACCGTTCAAACGTGTGACAATTCCTGTGGTTGTGTCAAGTTTGTACAATCCAGTTGGAGTGGTTGTGATATAGAGGTCAGTGCCAATCAGTTCGGTGTCTGGGGCCTTACTGTTTGCAGTCATCGTCCAACCATCTTGCCACAGAATTGTTCCATCGGCTTGCCGTTCCCCTTGTAAGAGTCCAGCGCCACTTGATTGACCAAATCCTTGGTTTGTACCTGCAGTTGTAATCCACAAATGTGTACCGTTTCCAGTCATTGTTGTTACTTGACCACTGACTAAGCCAGGTAGTGCAGCAATCGTATTTTGTCCAAGAGGACTAATGGTCTCGACTTTACTGAATCCTGAAGAACCGCCCGCTTGTCCAACCAACCATTCACTTCCCAACCATTGGAATGAAGTTACAGAAGACCCAGCACCATTGACACTGGCTTGAGCATTTGAATTCCCAGAAGTGGCAATGAGTGAGAATCCTCCACCGATGATGTTATTTCCTGACAAGCCGATACCGTGTCCAAGAACGAGGCCACCGTTTGCGTATCCAATCGAGTCCCACCAAACACGGTCGCTCGGTAAGCCATTGGTTCCAGAAGTAATTGGTGTAAGCCAATTACCTGTTGAGAAACTGTATTTCTTCACGTCTGCTTGATCTTCATAAAAGGCGATATAAAGCGTATCAGTAGTATCGCAGGCAACACCTGCAACTTCTCCATAATTTTCATTCCAATCAGCGCGAGTGAACGAGCCAATAATGGAACTGTTCGCCAAATCTAATCGAGCAACACCGCCGTTGTTAGCGTAAATACCAATATTGAGTACACCGCCACAGAGGGCCATAGAGATTGGATAACCGTTGGGGGTGCCGCTTTGTCCTAAATCAAATTGAGTCCAAGCGCTACCATCCCAATGAGAAACCGCTCCACCTTGGAATTGTCCAAAGCCACTGACGTCCCCGCCTCCTACAACAAGGTTGTATCCATCGGTCCACAACTCATAGATTCTGTTTCCAGCATTGTTTGGTAAGCCAGCCCCTTCCTCCCACATCGTGAGCCATTGGTTGCTGGACTCATTGTATCGAGCCACTCCATCTTCAGTAGCAAACAAGACTTCTCCATTGTATTCAAGAATTTCTCGAATCGGGAAATCAAAGTCGTTGTCATCCCAAGTTCCGATGGTCGTACCGTTTGGTGCGATGAGTTCCAAGTTGCTTTCGCCCCAAGATATCCACAAGTTTCCTGTTGTAGATTCGTATGCAGTGACTCGGTCTACTTGGCCAATAGGTAAGATACTCTCGCCCCAAGAACCGTTGCTGGTATTCCATTGAGCAATACCTCCGGAACCGTCAACTTGCCACCAGTTTGGTGAAGAGACACTTGCCATTAAAATCCCATCAATAATGTTCAAGCCATTGACATCTCCATTGTTTTCATCAACTTGTGCTCCAGCATCTAAGGCCGAGAGTGCAGTAAAGTTGAGGGCATCAAAGCGATAGATATTATCGCTGCTTGTCCCGTCATGGTAATACATGGTATTTCCATGGAGAATCATGTCGAGAGGGTCGCCATTTCCAGCAAAGAGGCTGCTGGTTTTTTCGATATCATACACTTCAAAACCAGTTGTTGCGTTGAGAAGTTGGAATCCGTCTGAACCTCCAACCCAAATATAATTTGGATTCACATCAACAGAAAGAGCAGTCGCATCTTCGTTACCATTGTCGAGATAATTATCCTCTGTCCAAAGGGTGAGCCATGCGTTATTGGGGATATCATATCGGGCAATTCCAATTCCGTCTAGAGCAATGAAGGCAATATCTCCGACCACTGCGGCAGGAGCATTCTGAGTCTGCTCGCCTGCCTCCCATTCTCCAATGACATCGTAAGGAGATGCAGTGATAATTCCAACCCCGGACGTCGTTCCTCCGAAAATGTAGCCGTAACTATCGGCTTCAACAGAATAAGTTGCCCAGTTCGGCATTCCGTCGTATACGTTGAGGCAATCCGGGGAAGTAGAGGAGATTTGACTTGTTGGCCAAGCACAAACACCGATATTTGTTCCAGCGTACACAGTTCCTCCAGATACAGCGAAATCGAAATATTGTTGAGGTCGAGTATTCCATCGACTGCCTAGTTGGAAGGATGTGGAACTCGTTCCATCCCATTCAATAGCACCGTTACTGGTTCCGATGTAGAGGTTACTTCCATCCGCTTCTAAAGCGTAGATGTTGTCATTTGGGAGAACAGCATTAGCTGAGCCTTGTCCAGTATTGCTCAACTCGATGAGAGGAGACATTAATTCACCTGTTGCAAGGTCTTTTCGTGCTACGCCGTATCCAGGAATTCCAAAGTAAAGAATGTCGCCAGTGACGGCAACAGGTACGTTATTTGCATCATTGACGCCTGTGGAAATCCATGGTGTTAGCCATGAGTCATTGGCAAGGTCATATCGAAGAACTCCACTGGTATCTGTCGCTAAATGTACCGTATTACTGAACAACGCAAGGTCAACAGCAGCGGTATCGTAGACTGGAGCAGCAGGAGTCAATGCTCCTGTCAAATCGATACGGATCATTTGGCCCTGCCCCGTGATTCCAACAACGGTTGACCCGTCTGAGTCAACACGGATGATGTTGTCATCATTCAGGTCAGAATTTGATGAATCCCACGTTTGAAGCAATGTTCCGTTGTTGTGCATTTGATGTAATCCACTTTCAGAAGCGATGAAGACATGTGAACCATCGTTCATCAAATGATTGACTATTGTTCCAAGATAAACGGGCTGGAGCCAACGTGAGGCTTGTGTATCAAAACGATTCATGTAATCATCGGCAGCAACGAAGACTACGCCGTTGAGTTCTGTAGCATCTTGCATGCTTGAAGAAGTGGGTCCGCTCCCAAGCAGGAGCGTTCCAGTTTGAAGCGGAGTCGAACCTGGAGTTAACTCAGCAAACGAACCAAATCCATTTCCAAGCACCAAAGTTTCAACTCCTGGCGCACGTGTTCCTGCAGCGGGCCATGCAAAGAGATCTTGTCCATCACCTGATAATCCAAAACTTGAGATTGGTTGAGATGAAGCAAAGACGCCAACACTTGTATCATACTCGTGCAACGTATCTCCACTTAGAATGAACAAATCAGAACCGGAACGAACCACACCATTGATGGTGTTACTGGTGAGCCAATTTCCATCATTCCAAGTTGAGAGCCAAAAACCAGAACTCCAATCATAACGCGCCAATCCATTGTTTGGAGATGCGAGCAGGAGTTGATTTCCCGAGACTATCATTTCAGTAATTTCATCCGAGTGAAGGCTGTTTGCAGTTGACCAGGTCGAGAGTGGACTTCCGGAGTTTATATCCCATCTCACAACCCCTTCATCGGCAAAAGAAATGTAGAGGATATTGTTCACTTCAACCATGTCTAAAGCTGCTCCAAATGTGGTTTTTGTCATAGGATAGTTCCAACTCAAACCGTCCCATTGCGCAATACCGTTTTCGTTTGCAGCATAGACATTACCGTCGGAAGCAATCATGAATTTATCGAGGGCTGGTAGTGAAAGCGAAGGAGTTGGAAGGCCTGGTTGCTCGCTTGTATCATCAAGAGAAAATGCGAAGAAAAGGCCGTCATCGGTGAGGACATGGAGCAGATTGTTGGTCGTATCAATCACCAAATCATGGATATCATACTCAAAATCAAGGACATCGATAATAACTGGGTCGTTCGAATAATCTAATGTCAAAATGAAAGTATCTATTGCAAGATACATCCTTCCGTCATCGGGATGAATTGCATGAGTTACAATGTTGAACTCCAATGGTGCTAATGATACAAGCGGGTCAACAGGTGAAAGAGCCTCGATGACCAAGTCAGTAATTTCAGCATCCGAAGGTAGCGTCCAAGTAGCACCAGAATCGCTGTTTGGACTCAAGCGGCCAGAATATGGATTTGGCCCAGTAAAACTGTCTTGTGAACCAAGCATGCCAAGCCCTCTCCAGTCGAGTAAATTGACGCCAATATCACTCGCCACGAGCATTGGCTCTTCAATCATCAAACCATCACTTCCATCGACTCGAACTTGGAATGAAATGTTGGACAGGTCAGCACCCGGTGCGAATTCTAAAGTCCACGAAGCACTTGCTTGACCGCCTGTAACTGCATTTGCACCTACTGCATCCAATTGGACCCAACCCGTATCGTTACTTCCCTCTTGAGGCCAAATAGTATCGGCATTGGATTCATGGGCAGAAACACCAGGGATTGTGAGCAATGGTGCTGCCGATGAAAGCAGCATTAACACCACGAGAAGGAGTGCTCTTCGAGCGTCGCGAGGCAGGGTCGCAGTGTCCGCTTTCATGTTCATGAATTGCAATCGGGGTTTTAGGGTATTTGAACGCGCCCCTCTGCCGTGTAATAGCATCTCATTAAATTGAGGTCAAAAATACTCTACAATCGTCAAAACCTTGCTTTTTATTTTCTTGTCATTGGAATGAATACTAGCCTCGACATTCCAATGCATGTATGCAGATAGACTCCTAAGCCGATACCTTTCACGCAACACTCAAACCTAAGACCTGCTTCGTTGGGTAAGGTCCAACTATGAATCTCGATAAAAAAGAGCGCTTGCTTCGAAAAGAAGCGCTTGAATACCACGAAGCGAAACCGCGTGGTAAAATCAAGGTTGTACCCACGAAACCCCATTCAACAGCCCATGAACTGAGTCTTGCTTATTCACCGGGTGTTGCTTACCCTTGTTTGGATATTGCAGAACGTCCCGAGGACGCATATCGCTATACTTCGAAAGGAAATTTGGTTGCAGTCATATCCAACGGAACAGCCGTCCTCGGACTTGGTAACATCGGCGCTCTTGCCAGTAAACCGGTGATGGAGGGAAAGGGCCTTTTACTGAAGACATTTGCTGATATCGATGTTTTTGACATTGAAGTCGATACTGAAGACCCCGAGTCTTTCATTGAAACGGTCGTCAATATCTCAAAGACATTCGGAGGAATAAATCTAGAAGATATCAAAGCTCCAGAATGCTTTGAAATCGAACGAAGAATTGCAGAATCAACTGACATACCGGTTATGCATGATGATCAGCATGGCACCGCTATCATTTCGGCAGCGGCTTTACTCAATGCGGTTGAACTCCAAGAAAAAAGCCTTGATACCATCAAGGTGGTCGTTATCGGCGCTGGTGCGAGTGCCATTGCATGCGCCAATCATTATGTCGCAATTGGCGTAACACGCGAAAACATATCTATGGTTGACAGCAAAGGTATTGTCACCAAAGCCCGTCTTGAAGCAGGTGAGTTAAATGAATACAAAGCACCGTTTGCCCATGACAGAGAAGCAGGTGAATTGGCAGATGCATTACAAGATGCGGACGTGATGCTTGGACTTTCAAGAGGCGGCCTTGTTAGCAAAGAGATGGTTGCTTCGATGGCCAAAAAACCGATTATTTTCGCTCTTGCAAACCCAACGCCTGAAATCACACCTGAGGAAATTCTTGAGGTCCGTGATGATGCCATTATTGCTACAGGGCGTTCTGACTATCCAAACCAAGTCAACAATGTACTCGGTTTCCCTTACATCTTCCGAGGGGCACTTGATGTACGTGCTCGCGACATTACTCAAGGGATGAAAATGGCCGCCACAGTAGCACTTGCTGAACTTGCAAAAGAACCGGTTCCAGATTATATTTCAGCCGCTTACGATGGAGCGACAATGCAGTATGGTCCCGAATACATCATCCCCAAACCATTCGACCGTCGAGTTTTGATTTGGGAAGCATCTGCTGTTGCTCAAGCCGCAGTACAAGAAGGTGTTGCTGCCGTCAAGCCCGAGGAATTTTCAATAGTCGATTATCGAGAACAATTAGAAGCTCGTCTGGGCCTTTCTTATTCGATTATGAGGCACATCATCAATCAAGTCCGAGGGAAAGGAAAGCGAATTGTATTCCCTGAGGGCGACAATGAGAAAGTTCTACGGGCTGCTGCCCAGTTGGTCGATCAGAAAATCTGCTATCCAATTTTATTGGGTCCAAAAAAGCGAATTGAAAACATGATTGAAGAACTCGGATTACATTTCGAATACGAGGTTTTCGACCCTCGCAAAGACGAACGGCGGAAAGGAATTTTTGCTGAAAAGTTGATGCAAAAGCGCAGTCGAAAAGGCATGACCTATGCTGATGCGCACCGTTTGCTCAAATCGCGCCCTTATTTTGCCAGTCAAATGGTCGTGAATGGTGATGCAGACGGCTTTGTCGGTGGAGTAAGCCGAAACTATGGCGATGTTTTGCGTCCAACACTCGAACTCATCGGTCCTGATGAAAAATCGCATTGTGTCGTTGGCTGTTACATGATGAACGTCAAAGGCCGAACAATATTCCTCGCAGATGCGACAGTAAATGTCTACCCTGATAGCAGAACTCTTGCTGAAATTGCAGTGCAGACTGCGAAGGTAGCCCGACGTTTCGGTGTTGCTCCGAGAGTAGCGATGTTGTCCTTTTCCAATTTTGGTTCAAGCCGTGCACAACGTTCTGAGCGAATTGAAGAGGCAATAGACTTTGCTCGGGAACTTGACCCTTCACTGGTTATCGATGGGCCAATGCAAGCAGACACAGCCCTCAATGGAGACGTACAAACCGAATACCCGTTCATGGATTTCGATGGTCCAGTAAATGTTCTGGTTTTGCCAAACCTTGCTGCGGCTAACATTGCCTACAAATTACTCGAAGAACTTGGCGATGCGGAAATGACGGGCCCAATTTTAGAAGGCATGGACAAACCAGTGCAACTTGTAGCGCGTCAAGACGGTGTTCGCCACATCGTCAATATGGCCGCAATATGTGCTGCTGATGCCATTCGTCAAGATTCATATTGGGAAACTTTAGTCTCGCCCGTCATCGATGATTGACTCCGCCACATCATCGTAGAAGATTGTGGGCCGGCGCGGACGCCAAACAGCCCCTGTGACAAAACCAGCACATAATCCGCCAAAGAGTAGGTTTGCCCATCCATTGATTGCATAACTCCCCATTCCTCTGGCGATTGGAATCACAAAAGACGGAATGACTCCAAGTAGAAGTGTCCAAAACATTTCACCGCGTATATTGGCTGCTAAGTCTGCATTGAGAGGAACACAAACGGGTTCACCTACGCGAACAGGTGTTATGACAAGACGGATAACTAGGTCTCTCAACTCTCGGTCCATAGGTGCGCTTGAAAGTGCAGTGACGCCTTCTTGCTTTGGGTGGGTTTCAATTGCTGCTCGATGTTCAGCCATTGGGCCAATTCCAGTAAAGGAGCGTGGTCGAGCATCCATCATGGCACCTCGATAATTATTAGAAACGCCATCCGATAATACTTCGATTTTTCCAGGGTTGAGTTGGAATTGGATGAATCCGTGTGCATGACGCCACTCGCCTTCACTTGGGCAGCGTATTTCCCATGATTTCTCCGTATCAAGTCCATGTTCTTTCGGTTCAAAGCCTTCTGATAAGTGTCGACAAATATGTCCTATACGCTCTCCGCTCAAGAGAATTTTTTCTTCATCAAGCCGAAGCAATTGTTGCAATTGGCTTTGTGATAAAACAGTCTTCATTGCATAAAATTCAGGACACTGAACTTCATGCCGGGGTCGTTGGCCACCATACATCCATCCGCCCTTTTCAGTGCCGAGAAAAGTACTGCCTGCCTGAATTGGAGTGAATTCAATATCTCGGTATTGAATGACCAAGTTTCCACCTCATTGTAGGGTTGCTTGCATTCGTTGATACCACGCCATGCCTTTCTCATGGTCTTCAAGTAATGAAAATTGAGGGAAGGGAGAAATTGAACGCATGTATCCGAACACAGAAAAATCTACGAGGTCCGGCCCTTGTCCACCAAAAAACATCTCAGCGCCATGGGCGTCGGTGAATTCAGTCAGTAAATCATGCCAGAGTTGCTTGGGCTTGCGCCCATCTTTTTTGACCCGCTTTCGAGCTATGATGCCCCACATAATCGGGAATCCGGCCCAAGCATACAATCGCTTTGAGAAAAATCCCAATTTTTCGAGTTTTGAAATTCTTACCGTCGTTTTCAAAGCCGAACCAATGCTTCCATAGAGGATGGGAATCGTTGCTTTTGACATTTTTGTATCGGACCAATCGAGCCATTGCGCTTGACGTTCTGGGTCCCCAACTGCGGCAAACTTACCACCATTGTAACTTGCATCTATGTGTTTGAGAAGTGGGGTTGAGTCAACATGGAACTCACCCTTTTCATCAGTAAAAACCGGCACCTTGCCCCAGTCCCCAGCAAAACTTACTTCCTTCTTAATTTTCATTCCATTGACGCCGACGTATTCTACATCAAGTCCAAGGTGTTCAATTAATACACGAACCTTCCAACAAAAAGGGCAGGAATAGAGCATGTGGAGGGTAGGTGTTTGACCCATAAATTGAGGGAGTTGCCGCCCCTTCTTCAATCCTCGTTATTGGGCTCAGGGTTCCAACCGGGCTTCCAAAAGTCAAGGTTGTCAAGCCAAACCATCCAGTCTGAATCTTCACAGGTAAGGAGGCGGAATGCACGAGCATCCAAGCCACTGCGGTTGACATCACTCAAAACACCCTCGCGAGCAGCATCATTCCATTCAACCTGCATTCTTCGAATGTGTCTACGGGCTTCTTCAGGATTGTCAAAATTCAATTCACAGACATCTCTTAATTCTGAAATCAAAATCCTGTTGTCCTTCAATAAAGGGTCATTCACAGGCGCGCGCCCGACCTTCTTCTTCCGTCCAAACGGCCACCAACCCATACTCTGGATTCGCCGCCCCCTCCCTATGATATTTTGGACGAATACATATGGAGGCTTCATGAAGAAGAACACTATGGCAAAACCATGGCTCGAGTCATAGTTCATCTTCATGGCGTGCCAAAAGAGAAAGCAAATCGTGAATTGATTGAGATGTATTCAAAGCGTATCCATTCACGAGGAATTCGGATTGAATATCATTCCGATAAGTTGAGCGCTGAAGCATACGCAGACCTCCTTCAAAAAAGAAAAGGTACAGTCATTTATCTTGATGAAGGAGGAGAAACTCTTGATTCGATTGAATTTTCAACTCACGTCCAAGCCTGGAAAATGGCAGGTGAAGAAACGCATTTAGCAATTGGTCCCGCACAGGGATGGCCAAACACAAAAATGCCCCACGATGCTCAACGCCTTTCACTTTCGAAAATGACTTATCCGCACGAATTAGCAAGTGTACTTTTGGTTGAACAATTATACCGTTCGACCGAGATTCTTCGTGGAACCGCCTATCATAAGGCGTGAGCAAAGGGTCAAAAAGTGCCGTTAGGTCGAGCAATTTAGAGGGAGCTCATGTTATTCATCGATCCGAGTACTTTGCAGTGGATTTTGGTTGGCTTTGAAGTAACAATTGGACTTCTGTTATGTATCGGGTCGAAAAGTCAACCTTTCCCCCAACCCTCTCGCCGCTTTGGACTTTTTATCCTCGTTGTCGCTTCAATGATTGGCGTAGGCCAAATGGCACCAAATCCAGTCTCAGTAACAGGCCATTTGGTTTTGCTCACAGGAATTGGTTCGTTTGGCCTTCTTGCTGGCATCTATCACCTTATTCGAACACGCAGAGAAGTTCTCATTGCCCCCTTCTCCGGTTTCTTGTTCTGCGTAGGTGTCGGGGGATTAATGATTCAAACCTGGAATGATTTGAATCAGTTTGAACAGTGGGCAGGCTTCTTCTCTTTGGTCGTTCTCGGCGGCGGGCAAACATGGTTGGTGTTCCGTGGCCTTTTGATTGGCCGATTACCCCTTGCCTGGAGTCAAGCCGGCATGGTCGCCTTACAACGAGGGCAAATCAATGGTGTCAATGGAGCAATCGCATGTTTTGAAAAAGGCTGGGATGCTGACGAAGAACACTTGAATCCCATGGCTTATCTCGCCCTTCATCGGATTCATTTATTTGTTGAAGATGAAAATACTGCCAATGAATAGCATGAATCATTACTTGCTTCAGGTGGTGAAGAAGCCGTAGCCTTTGAATGGATTCAAGCAATTCACGAAGCCCTTGAGGAAATCGACCCTTCAGCTTCAGTAAAACTTCCACCTCTCAACGCTTCTGAGCAAGAGTGAGTAGTTTTCCGGAAACAAAGATGCCCTTTCCGGACATATTACCGAAAAACCTCAGGTTTTTTATGCAGGGATACAAAGGACTTAAGAGGAAGAAAAACAATATAGATACATGGGAAAAGCAATTGAAGCACGAGAGGAATGGAAATCAGGGACTATTTTGTGGTTTGCTGTAGTGATTTGGTTCTCGTCTAGCCTCCTTTCTCAAGCCGCGTATATGGCGCTTTATGGAGTGCCATATGATGCCGTTACGCTCCTCAAGCAATTCGGACCGCTGTATTATGCTGTGTTAATTATTGAATTATCCATGTGGATTGGAGTAGGGACTATCGTATTCATGAAATTTTCAAAAAAAGTCACCCCGAACTTTCAATCTAATGTTTCTATGGTTTGAATCAGGGTATGCCGATTTTTTAGAAACCCCCCTAAACTGCCGAAATTCAAACATCCCCTCCGATGACTTGAAGACCCTCCAAGTTAAGGAACGTATGTGAAAGAACATTCAGATGTTCCCTTCTTTTCAGGACGACCAATGGATGTATGTTCATTGGCGAATGAAGAAGATGCATTACGTACTCTTCCGAAAGGTGCTCAAATTGTTTCTCTTGAAGATGCCCGTGAGAACTTACCGAAAGTTACTCGATGGTTAGCTGAACTTCAAGCGATGAGTGATGAAGCGCATGATCTTACTGAAGAATTAGAAGTCTTACTCGAATCTTTGGAAGCTGAAAGCGAACATGTTGTCGAGGTAGCCGAACAATTAGCCCAATTGGTAGCCCATTGGCAAAATGTGACTTCAAACATCGAAGAGACTGGCACACGCATCGCTTGTTTGGAACCAGGGCGACTTGAATGGTATGGAGTAGTTGACCAGCACCTTGCCCTGTATTCATGGCGTTTTGGCGAGGAAGATATTGAGTGGTATCACCCCCTTGATTCAACTTTCCTTGCCCGAAAACCACTCATAGAAGCATGACTTGGCATTACTCGGGGCAGAGCCATGGTACGTATCACGCGAGTCTATACAGGTACGGGAGATAAAGGTGAAACTTCACTTGTCGATGGCTCGCGTCGCTCGAAAGCAGACATTCGATTGGAAGCAGTAGGAACATGCGATGAGTTAAATGCCCTTTTCGGCTTATGCCTGATGGAAATAGGACGTCTCCCAAAGCATGGCGATGGTGGAAGCCGTTCGACTGTCCAAAGAGTTCAATCCATTGCTCACCAAACTCTTCCAAGAATTCAAAATGAACTTTTCGACCTTGGAGCTGAACTTGCATGTCCGCCATCGCAGATACCTGAGCAAATGGCCGTACTTAGCGACAATCAAGCCTCGACGTTGATTGATGAAATGGATGCTTGGCTTGAACAACTTGAACCTCTCACCAGTTTTATTCTTCCTTCGGGACAAGGCCCCGAGGCTGTAATCCATCTTGCACGAACAGTAACACGCCGTCTTGAACGTACAGTTTTACGATTGGCAGAATCAGAGGGCGAAGGCGCAGTTCGCCCAATTGTACTTGTGTATCTCAACCGACTTTCCGATTGGCTTTTTGTTTTTGGCCGTTGGGTTTGTTTGAAACTTGGAAATGATGAAGCTCTTTGGATGCCCCTTGGACGAAGAGGGCCAGAAAGCGGTGCAGGATCTATGATTCGAAAGATGAATCAAAACGATGATGATTTCGAACAACTTTGAATCATTCTTTACCGAGTTTCATCATGTGCTGATGGGCACTTTCGAGAATCTTTTTGGTTTCATTGTGAGACAGTTGGTCTTTTGCTTGCTCCCAATCCAGCCACATGTGCCCTTGATGTTCATTGGAGAGGGTCACTGTTATGCGTTCGGTTTCTGCCACATACCAATACACTTGCTTTGTTCTTTTTCGACCTTTGTGCCTGTATGAATATTCACTTCGGTCGACAAATTCTGGGACGAATATAATTTCATCAATCCCGGTCTCTTCCTCCAGTTCTCGGCGAGCAGTCGCATGATGGTCTTCATCCGAGTCTTCAACATGACCTTTTGGAAAATCCCAATGCCCTTGTGGGTATTGGAGAAGAAGGACAGTTCCATAATTGACCAAGACGATACCACATGAAGTCTCCATGCGGCAAGCAGAGATGCAATAGGTCAAGTTAATTGTGGCGTACTGTTCCCGAAAACCTTCTTGAGGCGCGTGCACACGCAAGGCGTTATGCATCCGTCTTCATCGCCATTGAAAAGAGCAGGGTTGCCTGAATTTTCCCGAATAATTGCTGACTCCGATTTGGATGGTTTGTGTGCGGCTGCGGTGCTCAAAGCCGCGAATCCAGATGCTGAGGTTCATTTTGCACATGCTGCCTTGGTTCGTTCTGGGGCAATTGATTCACTCATCGACCGAACAACAGCAATGGTTGATTTGCCTTTCCATCCACAATGTGGATGGTATTTAGATCACCATCAAACCAATCGCCCAAATAAGGAACAAGAGGCGCGTTTTGTTGCTGATGGAGGCACATGCCATTGGGAGGCAACACCGTCTGCTGCTCGCCTTGCATATGATGTACTGAGCCCCTATCTTGACGTCTCGCATTTAGAAGAAATTATGCCGGTTGTCGACGCTCTTGATTCGGGCCAAATCACCCGTGAAGAATTCATTGAAGACGGCCCTATTCTGCAATTGGCCCGCTCTCTTTCAATGAATGAATCAGAACATATGCAGTATGTACTTTCCCTGCTTTCACAAGGTGCAAGTTTGAATGAAGTATTGCACGATTCAAAGATATCCCCACACATCGAAAGAGCCCGACAAGAACGGCAAGCAGCACAAATCGTTGTCGAACAACATACAGAAATCATTGACCGTCTTGCAATTTGCCGAATGGATGAGAAAGGAGTTCGCTCAAATGGCTACCTTGTAACTGCTTGGGCAGGCGACCGTGCAGATGCTTGCTGTATTATTCATGGATATGCAGATGGCTCGATTGAAACACCTGGACGTCCAGCACTTTCGGCTAGTTTTTATGCCAATTCATTTCTTGAAAATGGCCAACATAGGTTCGACCTTTCCCGATTAGCAACTGCTATGGACTCAACAGGCGGAGGGCATGCAAATGCCTGTGGTTGTCGAATTCAACCACCAGGGATTGAAGCAAATCTTGAGATTTGGATGCGAATGTGGGGCAATCGGGACAAAGAACTCGCTATGAATTGATTCATAATACAGCAAAAATATACAGGAACCCCAAGAATGCATGGAGAAAAGCAAGTACGATAATCAAATCTGCTGCCCGCCCATGCTTCAAAGCGTGATGAGCAAATTTTTCACCTTCCTTTCGAGCATCACGCGCTCGCCGACCCATCCGTGCGAGCAGAAACAGCAAGACAAAACCAATTGGCCCCATGAATCCATGAAGACTTTGAGGAACAAGTGAGGCGAGGATACTTTCATTTTCTCTCCAAGCAATGAACGCCTGACTCAAAAAGGCTACACAGATGACAAAAAAGGCAGCCCAAATCAATCGGTCGCCGTATTTTTCATGTTGATTGAGAGCCTTTTTCCTAGAATCTCCTTTGAGTTCATGGCTTTTTTTTCGCCACGAGTATTGCCACCAAATCCCTCCAAGTAGACCTGTTGCAAGCAAAGGATGGAGCAATAAAACTACAATGCGAACAAGATCCATGCGATTCCTCCATTGAACCCCAAGCGTTCTTTGTTCATGGATGTTCGCAGACTTATTGACAAAACGAATCGTTTTCAGTCCAAGGTAGTCCTGCCGGTGGGTTGAAGGAGGGTAGGTTGAGCCAACGGGAGAGGGGGGAGAGGTTTGGAAGAGACGCACATGTTAAATTGTCTTGAAGTTGCTTTCAAAACCAACTTGACCAAACCTCGTCGACAATCATTGGTGGTAAAATCTGCTGATTGGCAGTTGCTTGAAAAATCTTGGCGGCCTATTCTTCTCCTTGCCCTTGCAGAGACTGAATTACCTGCTGCGGATGAAGATGAATCGGAATCCACTCCTCGTCGCCGTTCATCTGGCGGAAGAGGACGAAATCGCCGAGGAGGCAGAGGCGCGTCAGGCCCAATGGATTCCCTCCCACCTGCTCTCGAAATGCTCATCCCTTCAGAGTACAGTTCCGCTTATCGACTTGCTACCCTTCTCATTCACAAACTTCTCAACAAAGACGAATGGGAGGAGGAATGGGGCGCCACTGAAACCTCACTACGAGAAGTTTGTTTGGAAAAGGGCGTGCATCCAGTTTGGCACGAACTCGCTCAACATACTGCTCTTCTTGGACAATTCGCGGCTTTTCCTAAAGCGAAAGCATCCAAGGCGAAAGCCGGCAAGAAAGTGAAATTAACTTCGGCTTTCATCAATCCTCATATTGCAGAAGATTTGATTGTCGCAATTGAAGAATTATCACCTGTTGTGTCAGATGCAGAATCCCAAGTCGCTCTCAGAAACATTGCATCCCAACTCTCTTCTGGACGGCAATTACATCCTGCAGATATTCTCTTGCAACTCGAAGGGCAAGGCTCTGCATTGAGTGTACTGCTTGCTTTGGCTTCAGGCCAAGACCCTACCGAAGCCATGGAACGCCTCAAAGCCGTTGATTCTGATTTGGCTGAACAATTGAATGATTTGTATTGCCTCCAACAGGGCCAAGTTTTGAATTGGAAGAAATCAAGAACGGCAAAAGGCGAAAATTCTTTGTCCGAAGCACGTCAATTACTGGCCTGGGAAAACACACCTCCCGAAGCGGCCAAACTCTCATCAAAACAACTCGCTGAAGGTCTTGAATTATTACGTCAACACACGACGAATGCAGTTCAAATTGAGAAAATAATGTGGTGGCGATTAAACGCTCTTCACAAGGAAGGAAAATCAAAGGAAACAATTGAACTTCTTACCAGTCTCAAACTCGATCAAAACACAGAACTGTCCTCATTAGCCCCACTTCTCTCTGAACTCTCAAGTGAATCCATCAATAATTGGCTTCTTGAACAAATTCCAATATTGGATGATGGAGCACTTGTTGCCTTGATACAAATGGAAACATTACCGTTGCACATACGTTCAGCGGCATCAAAGAATATCTCTGATGATTCAAGCGAAGCATGGGAAAGTGTCTTTCCTCTCCTCATGGACATTTACACGCAAAGTATGGAATTGAATTTGCTTGCTAAGATGGTCACTTCGAACGATTTAGTTCCAATGTCTCACCCCTACGAGACCTTGCTCGTCTCCCATTTGGTTGATGCAGGAAGCGATCATAAATTGTGGATGCACGTTCGTGCAGCGCGAAGAGTTGCCCTCTCACAAGTTCACAGCATGGATGCACCGGATTCCTTTTCATCAACCTCTGAAGCTTTGCTAATGCTGTTTGAAGGAGAAAATGTCGAAGATGAACGCCTTACTACGGTGCTTGACAAACAAGGGCTGTTAGCGTTCGGACCAGTTCGTCAAGCCCTTCGAGATGGGGGCAGTGGAATTACATCCTCGACCCACCTTTCAAATCTTGAACAAAGTATCGCTTCAGCAGAACTCACATTAATGGAACGCGTTTTGTTCAATGCTGTAATCGCAACATTACGCTTGAACCATGTGGCTTTAATGCTCCAGCACGGCAACACCGATTCAGAACATATTGAAACACTCAACACCCTGATGAGCAGGGACGCTATACCAACTGGAGTCATACACAGTGTCCGCCATCTGGTATTGGAACATGATATTGGGTTACCATCTCTTGTTCGATGGTACCAAACCAACGATGCCTTATCCCCTTGGCACACACTTGCTCGTGCGGCTGTTTATGCATCAAAGAAAGAGGAATTGAATGCAGCACGTGATTACCGAAAAGCAGGTGACCATGAAGACTTTGATTATGAGCACTCTCTCACACTGTATCGCAAAGCCCTCATTCATTTGGCATTCGCAGAACAATGGCGAGAAGCAGTTGAACTTCTGGATGCCCAACCTGCTCTCAAGAGCGCGATTACCCAGCGATTCCAATTGTATCTCCGAGTTTCTTATACTGCAAAATCAAAGGATACAAATTCTGCCACACGCTTGTTGAAGGACTTCGTAAAAAGAACCAAAATGGAAGTTGAAGAAAATGAAGAAGGTGAAATGGTCGAAGTAATGCGAGTTTACCACGCCGAAGATGATTTGGATATGCTCAAAACCTATCCACATGAACACCCCCGCCCACTCCCAACAGACCCTTTCTGTGGACGAGTTACTGCAGCAACGAATTCATTGCATAAAAGCCGTCGAAGACAAAAGAACACATTTGATATTCGTTTTAATCAACTGATGCAATACGGTTCACCTTCGACTGAAGAAGTATATTCTCTTGCCAGTGAAGCTGCAAGAGTTCGTCCTGTTGATGGTTTGATGTTCCTTGAACGTGCTCAAAACAGCGGGTATTTTAGTGAAAATGAAATCCGCAGTTTACAACAGGCTGAACTTTCTCTTTTCTCAGTAAATAAATCACAGATTCCAAATGCATCCCGCCGATATTTACGAAATCTTTCGTTGGTTCCTTTGGTCATTGTTGATACAAATATTTTGGTCGATGCTTTGATTGACCGCATCTCTACAAAATTGCACTT
>JAACDG010000071.1 GCA_009937025.1 Methanobacteriota archaeon | reverse complement strand
TTCCAAGCAATCAATTGGGCACGAGCGGCTTGTGTAAGTTCATAGTATCGGTTTCGTCCAATGGTTCGAACACTCAGTATTCCTGCTTTCAATAAGCGGTTGCTGATTTGAGAAAGACGTGCTCGCTTAATCCTCAATTGTTCGAGTAATTCTTCATCCGAGGGCGAATACTTTCGGTAATGTGCAATCGAAATAACTGCGATTTCATGTGAAGTTAAGGCCGAGAGAATCGTGGCATTCAAGGCATATTCCTGCTTAGAACCGCTCGGTTTACGTTGAAACGCTTCAAGTGCTTCAACTAATTTCCTTCTTTGAACAGCACTTCCATTCTCACCAGGTGCCATGATAGCAAGTTGAAGGGCTTTCATCACAGGTACCATTCCGGCTAATTCACTTAACAATCCATTGGCCGCAGGTACATCATTTACATCGTGTTCCAATTCCAATTCTGGCAATGGGGCATCAAAGTGTGGAATACTCTGTTCCAATTCAGGCTCCAAATCCATTTCTTCTTCCATAAAACCAACTTCATCGTGCAACATAAAGGCCGAATCTTCTACGCTTATTTGCTCTTCATCCGATTTCGCTTGTTGCAAAGAAGGGTCTTCCCAGAGTTCAACTCCGTTCTGTTGTTCAACGATATTGCCTTCAGGGGGAATCTCGTGCTCCATGTCAAGGAACGAACGACTGCGAGAGAATAAACCAGTCATGCCAGCTGGAGTGAGCCCGTCGAGAGGGGGGCGTTCTGCTACTTCCGGTTTCGCAATGGCCGGAGCCGCGTCGTAACCATCTTTGATTTCTTCAACAGTTTGGAGTTTCTTCAATTCTTCTTGGTTGTCTTGGTCTTCAGTGAGTTGTTCGAGGTTCAGGTCGAAGAGATTGTTGACATCGGCGAGACTTTCCATAATTTGGGCATCCTGCTCCATGATGAGGGCTTCTGAATCCTTGTCAGGCTCCTCTGCTTCGGCTGATTCAACGGCATCCATTGCGCCTTCAGGCTCTGTAAACAGCGATTCAAAAGAGGAATGCGGTGCTGAGTCAAACAGTGAAGGGTTGAATTGAGGTTCACTCACCGGGGTATCGGAAGTATATTCAGGCTCAACATAGGTGTATTGAGACATCTTTGCATTATCGATTGCATCACGCATCACTCGTATCACATCTGATGGCAAACCTGAAGTTTGCTCTAAGAGGTGTTGGGCGTCTTCTTGGGCAAAGGAAAACGATTGACTGGTCGACTGCTCGATACGACGCTCCACCAAAAGTTGAATTTCTTCTAAGGTCAAATTCTCCAGCGGTCGCATTTGGTCCAATTTTTGGAGAATCGATTCATGCAGCATGGTCTTATCCTTGGTTTCAAGCACCACTACAATGACTGCTTCAATGCGTTCTAGCGTTGGCAATGTATCTCGCAGTGCCACATTGAGGGCCGAAATATCGACCGTCGAAGCATCGATGACAATCAAAGGCAAAGCTTTGTCGTAGTTCTGTGATGCTTGAAGGATTTTTGTTATCAATTCGTTCCGACGTTATGGAATATTTGAATTGACAAAGCGAGAATAGATCTCTTTCAACAAATTCAATCCTGCATCCATCGGAGAAATATGGTCAATATGGACCGATATCGGGGCGATTTTCGATGCACAGCGGAGCAATGATGTTCGCCCTGACCCATGTTCACCAACCAATAAAATACGCCGGGGAGAACGAAACTGAATGTATTGAGAAAGGACAGTAAGCATGTGCTGGCGCCCTACCAAGAGGTTGGAATCACTCGATTCCAGTGCTAAAGTGGAGAATGGATTGGCATCAAGAGGGGGGAGATTCATTTCTTTTCCAATAATACGCATGAGACGAGCAATCGTCTTTGGGTATTTCATGTTTCACCATAAATGGAGGGCTTAGGAAGGCGTTAAGACATGTTAATCTCTTGGCCGTTGATGTTTGTAGCAGGCCATTAACGCAAAATTAACGCAAAATAACGCGTTAAAAAAACCGTTAAACCCGTTAACAAGCAGGGTTGAGTGGAAACCTTGCGAGGGTGAAGAACCGTTGGATTCTGCGCCATGATGCCGATTGCTTGATGGGGTACAGGTGAGTGGCAACAACTGGACGTGAACAGATGCCGGTGGAAAACAGTCGTTTGAGTGGTTTTTTCCGCCATAGTGTATCGGAAAGACGCCAAATCGTTGCTGAAATGACCGGCCTCAGCGATGAACAAACCGCTGCACTCGAAGCCTGTGGGGCATTGAGTGAAGATGCTGCAGATCGAATGATTGAGAATGTCATCGGCACCATGTCCTTACCCGTTGGCGTTGCCACGAACTTTGTCATTGATGGCAAGCACTACCTCATTCCGTTCTGTCTCGAGGAGTCGAGTGTTGTGGCTGCGGCATCCAATATGGCGAAGCGTTGCCTGAAAAACGGTGGTTTCAAAACCAATTCTGACGACCCAATGATGATTGC
>JAACDG010000070.1 GCA_009937025.1 Methanobacteriota archaeon | reverse complement strand
GTCGCCAAACTACTTTTTCGGCATAATCAACTGAACCCATTCGACTTGCTTCATCAGCTCTTTCCACGGCAGCAGCGAGGTCATCCATGTTCGATTGAATTGCATTTTCATTCCAACGTTCACGTGTTGCAGTTTCAATTTCATACGCCCACAGACTGAACATTGTGAGAAGCAGCACCCCAAGAAGGAAAGTAAAAATGTACCCCAATTCTGTTGCTGCAGCACGTTGGTCTTGCTTCAATTCATGGCATCTCATGAAATCGCCTCCGTCATATGTGCATTCAATGCCGCCATTTGAAGGGTAAATTGAATCGGTTCTCCATTGGTATGCCAGACTGCTTCGGATGTAGCGTATGACGGGTCAGGAACCCATCCTACATAATCGGTAAGCAAGTCGATACGCCCAGGATAAATAGTCCAATCTTCACTTGATTCCAGTCCGTCAGCCGAGGCATCCGCTATCGCCACTCCATAGGGGTTTGACCATCCTCGTCGAACCTCAAATGCTGTTGCAGAAGCAAGCGATGAACGGTCAACTAATTCAATATCTAAGTTCATTGAACCTGCTCCACTCACGCTGTTCTGTGTTGGATGAAGTGAGGGTATAGTTGCGGCAAATCTCGGCCCAGGACCACCTCTGTCTGATGGTGGGACAACAATGTATGATTCAAATTCAGGATGGTTGGTCACCACAGCACCGCCTACATAGGCTACTTCCATCCCAACGATAGAAGATGAGAATTGGTAACTGAGTCTCGATAGGTGGAATCCCCAGACAGTTCCTAAATTCGCATGTGTAGAGGCTCCTTCAACACCAATGAGTGTAATTTGCATACTCGCTGGGTGGGTGCCGCTCTTCCAAGCATTTTTCAGATCGACTTGACTTCTTCCACCCATTGATTCCCATGGCAGTTGCGTGGTAATCCAACCGCTTGCTTGAACACCGATGGACAGGCAACGTTGTGCACCATCATGATGTATTTGCATCAGACCATCTTGGCCTCGTAAATGGTACAATCGTAGGGCATGACCGGCTTCAAGTTCCATTTGACTTGTACCTTGGTTGATGTCTAATGTGGATTGGGTTTGTTCATCAAAAAGAGTACCATTGGCAATCGTACTTCCGGTCATGTTCCATTCAGCAGAAGTTCCTGCCCGTGCGAGGTGAATTTGACTGGCACTAATTCCATCAACATGGAATGAATGGTCTTTACCAGATAATGCACCAGTGTCATCAGCCGGAACAACTTGCATGCCTGAGCCATTGGTATGTGCCCTCCATGATACAAACAGGTCGCCATTTGCATCCAGCATTGGAGCACCGTTGATATCTGCAGGTGGCCAATCAAAAACCATACTTTGGTTTGGTGCTACAGAAACACCGCCACCTCTCCATGTAACCGTCACACTGTTTTGGCCAGGGTTCGTGAAGACGACCTCACCTTCAAGAGACGGTGCTATGAATGAATGTCCAAGATACTGGCCATCGACACTTGGCCATGCAATTTGTCCAACATCTGTATCGAGGGTTGTTTGAAGAATCAAACGTGAAGGAGAACTTGTCGTAACATGTACGACTTCAGTGGCGTCGAGTGTGAGTTGATGACTGAATGTGACGCCAACACGGTTTTGATTCGATGGCAAAGCATAGTATGAAGTTGATGTTTGGTTCGTAATCGTAATTTGATTCGCCACTTCACTCACAACATGAATCTGATTGGTCCCACTTGGAAGAGGAAGGGACCAAGAAGTACCTGTGGAATCTATCGGACTTGGATCGTTTGCCTGCATAAGTGCAGTACCCCCTACACCTGTGGAAATCAGTAGGTGGAGTTGGTGAGACGAGTGGATTGCAATTTCGCCTGAAGAACTTGTGTCCAACGTAAACATTCCATCAACCATAAGTTCAACCTCTGAAATCTTCGTCGATTGATTCCAAATATCGATATCGATTGGACCGAGTGGAAGTGCAAGTCCAGGCGATGCTGTCATCGACACACTTTCCACCCATTCGGGTATGGTGAATATGTATGGGTTTGCTGGCCCAAGTCGAAGGTCATCGATACATACTGCAGTATTCATTGATTCAGGATGTCGGATACTGAATGCATCATCATAATCCAAAGCTCCTTGCACGCGAAAACTCGTTTCATCAGCCCATGTGGCTGAATACCACATGCTTGATTGCATCATGTCCCAATTCAGGGTGCCATCGACTGGAATCAATTCGATTTCAGTTGAATCACCAGGCATTCCAGTTTCGCTAAGTGCTGATGTTTGATGTGCGAGAAGAGACATTTGTGAGGACATATCATGCCGTTCGATTGAGCCTTCGAGTTCTTCAATAACCGGAATCATTGATACCATCATCATTGCAATGATTGACAAAACTCCACCAAACAGTAGGACAGTAGCAACAGCAGCTGAAACTGCATGTTCATCTCGCTGTAAAGTGGACCTCATCTGGAGACCTCCACGCGTTTAACATCGACTTCTAAGAACAGTTGTGCCCCTTGCGTTTCCACAGTAAATCCGTCAGCGCCACTTGCTCTCATGTAAGGCGCATAGCCGATATAGGAATCCAAAGTTCCAGAGGCCCTGTTCAGTGTATATTCCTCCAAAAATCGGTCATGGTATTGAGGGGTAATCAAGTCATTAAGAGAGTTAACAACTGTGAATTTCACATTGTATGCTTGTCCAGTAAACAAGGTCATTGGGCCAAGTGAAAGCATGTTCATGCCGACCCTGCTCCCCGAACCGAGTGTGCCATTAATTCGAACATCATTAAGGACTAAGGAAAGACGGAGTTCACCATTGACCAAAGTATCGATTTCAATATTTGGAAATTGGGAGACTTTCCAGGGCTCATTCGGAAAACGTTCAACACGGGCGTCATTCATCAAAGCAATCTCATGCTCTCCCATTCCCAAGAATGTTGATATCTGAATGCCTGAGATAAGATAGGTTACGCTTCGGTGAATTGCATTTCCATCCGCATCATAAACCGTAACTGACCGCCAATGTTGCTGAGATGATGTGTGGTTCACGATGACCTCTAAGTGAGATGCTTCGAAGAGATAACTTTCCATGCCCAGTTCGGATTCAATCGTGATGCTGCGTGCAGTTTCATTCATTGACATAATACCAAATGCCGTACTGTTCACATCACGTACAACCACCGAATCGTAAGGTGTCAAATCAGCAGCAATCGTCCAAGTTTCGACTTTTTCAATCGGTTGAATCATGGTCGACTGTAGAGCAAGTGTATGTCGAATGCCCGTCCCATTTGGTGCACTTCCTGCAACATCGATTCGGTCTTGAAATCGCTCAGCAATTCCGTTTGCACTGTTCCAATTTGTATTGTCTTCAAAATCGGAAACATAAGGGCTCAAAAAGACCCAAACCCCTCCCATGATTGTGATGACCATGGCCAGCATCATGATGACTCCAAGCACTTCGCTTACTGCCCTTTGGTCCCGACGGAGGGACGGGCGCAAAACAGTGCTTGCTTGTGCGTTCACAGTCGGCACACACTTCGGCATCATTTAGCAATTGACCCTCGCACCCCCCCCTTAGGGGGGTGATTTGAGGAATTACTGTTTCTTCGAGTGAACGAACTCAGCATCATTTGCATGTACTGTTCTGCCAATATAATGGGAGTCTTCAGGACCATCTTGGAGAGAGATTGTAATGTCTCCCGAAAAGATTCCATCGATATGGTACAACACTGTTGATTCAGCGAGATGCGGTTGGTTATTTTTTTCTGAAAGGTGGGTTAATGAAATGCTCTTGGTAGCGGGAGTGCATACTTGGGCAAGAAACCTACCCGTTTGTTCATTTGACAAGTGTCCCCCACGGCCGCTAATTCTGTCTTTAAGGGAGTAGGGGTAAGGTCCATTCATTAGCCTGTCATGGTCATAATTTGCTTCGATGGCAATGTGTTCACAACCCCGTACGTGGGTGACCAATTCATCAGTCCAAGATCCCAAGTCAGTTATCACTGCGGCACGCCCCCCGTTATGGCTGGCTATGAACGCGACATTATCTGCTCCCGAATGGGGTACTGGGACTGGTAGGATGGCGAGGTCTTGGCTAACATGAATCATGTCGAGAGATTCAAAGTTATGGGTCAATTCAGGAAGTAAGCCGAGTTCTTCTGCGGTTCGATGATTTGCTTGCACCTTCATCTTCCAACGTTTTTGCACGACAGCAGCACCGCCGCCATGGTCTCCATGATGGTGGCTGATGAAGATATAATCGATATCTGTCGGATGAATGTTCAATCGTCCAAGTCTTTTCTCGAGTTGTGCTCCGCTGAAACCTTGGTCAATCAACACTTTTGCATGTTCGGTTTCAAGCAAAGTCGCGTTCCCGCGACTGCCTGTACCAAGGTGCGTTAGCGTCATGACCATCTCAATCAACATCCACCGGTCGCGAGCGGCCTTTGAAGAAACCGCATAACTTCGTTGCAATTCTTGAATTCGCCCACTTTCTCTTAAGATTCGACGCTCAATATTCGATGGTTTGGATGGATTTTTTGCAGTCAATGAATGATGACTTGTCCGAACATCGCTCCATCATCCTCATAAGTGGCTTGAGAGGGTTGCTCACTTGCGAAGCGTATGCTTTGCAGGCAGGTCACAAAATGCGTCGAAGTTTAACCACTCTTCTAACTACTCTTGCAGTTGTTGCAAGTCTAGTGTTTATGTCACAATTTCCGGCTGTTTCATCGGTATCAAATCTACATCCAGATACCACTGACGGTTCTAAACCACCTTCCACCGATAGCGATGGAGATAAAATTCCCGATGTCCACGAAAACCTCTTTGAAGAATGGATGAATTGGAGTTCTGTTGATGGTCGTGCAGTTGTTATGCAGGGCATGAACAGTAACAATGCCTCGGATGCTTTTGTTGATTTTGACCGTGATGGTTTGAATGCTACAGAGGAGTATTGTTGGCCATATCCAGCAAATTGTACAGCCCCTGGATTTCCACGTGGGCTCACAGGCACAGTTGACAACGAAGGTGAACGGAGCTACCTGGATCCTCGAATTGCAGATACGGATGGCGATGGAATGCCTGACGGGTATGAAGCTTACATGTGTGAGAGAGTTGGTGGTTTCAACATCTTTTCATTGAAATATGAATGCCAAAACTTTGACCCTCTCAATGGTTCAGATCTTTATGACGACCCCGACGAGGATGGTTTCGACGTCAATAGAGATGGAGTTTTGTCGACGACGGAACGTTATTCCTCACCGGAAGAATATATTCATGGAGCGCCGTTAAATCATACGACGGAATTGGATGGAATGTGGTGTTCGGCAAGTCTACCAGAGGGCTCTGTGTTCAAGAACTGGCCATTTATTCCGACCGGTCCAAATGCGACATTCGAGAATTTACTCTCTGCTTGTACTGAAAACGCTACCATGGTCATTGACGAAGACCTTTGGCTTGGAACCGACCCGCTGCTCGCAGATTCGGACCGCTACCATTGGGATGGATTTTCGATTCGTCGCCTATTCCCTTCATTCGGCGATGGAATTCCTGACGGTTGGGAAGTTCATTTTGGTCTTGAACCACTTAATCGCACCAATGCCTTGCTTGACCCTGACTTGGATGGCTGGGATGCCAACCGTGATGGCGGCATATCTCCTGACGTCAGTCGGACGTTGACAGCTCTTGCCCTTGGAGAATCACTTTCAACATTGGAAGAATATTTTGTTCACGAGGATAATGGCAATTCTGTGTTGCCCGGTATGAAATCGGTTTCACTTGGAAATCAAGAAAATACACATCAATTTTTCCCGTTGAGTTTTGTTGCAACAGCAGATGATATGAGTCTCATTCATCATGACATACGCGACCTTGATGAAGATGGTTCAATGCTCTATGCTACTACGCGGTATGGTTTGACGGTTTTCAATTATGAAGAGATGTCGAGTTCCGACCATTGGATGCCTCAAGGCGTAGAATTACACGATTCAACCCTTCTATCCATCCAAGATTCTAGTTTCGCATTAGCGATTGCTACAAACGTGGGTATTGCGATTGCTCCACTTCAAGCAGATGGCGACCTTGGTCCTCTTGAAACATGGGCATGGTCTCTTTCAGAAGAAATTTTTGCGCTCACCCTTTTGAATATTGAAGGGCAAAACAAACATATTCTTGGATTAGGTCAAGCCGGTGAAGGTTCTGTATTCGAGATTTCTTCCTCTTCTCAAATTGCACAACAATATGAAATTGCTATTGGACTGCAAACCGCTTTGAGTCAATCAAATGCAAAGGTTACAGGAATTGCACATGGTTCTGCAGGTGGGGGGAACAACACACTGTATGTCGGCACAGATAGAGGCTTGATCATTGGCGAAACGACGACCGCTCGTGGTGCTTTTGAACCAACGTGGAGGTTTTATTACACTCCTGAATCAACACCATTTCCTACAGCAATCGATGAATTGCGCTCACTTTCTCTTGGAACAGTAGCGAATCCTGCTGAAGTACGGAGTATGACTCTTGACGGGCCGACTTCAAGCAATGCACAGGTCTTGTGGTTTGGAACTCCTTCAGGCGTCCATATGCTCCACCTCGTTGATAATACAATTTCTCACAGCGGTTTACTCGAACATCCGGGTATCGATGGCCGATATATTCGCGACTACAATAACATCCATTCTCTTCTTCCAACTGGAGATGAAATTCTCGTTGGTTCAGACAAGGGCTTGTGGGCTATTTCAGGCGATTATTCTGCCGTATACGGATTCCAGAAACAGGAAGCAGTATTTGGTGAAATCGTCGCACTCCAAACCTTGACTCTCGACGGCAATACGACCATCTTCACGGGTTCATCACCAGGACAATATGCAAATCTTGAATTGATGAATCCAGGCGCGAATGATTCCGATAACGACGGAATGCCTGATGGTTGGGAGGTTGCCAATGGATTGGATCCAACAGATCCTTGGGATTCGATTTTTGATACCGACGGAGATGGCATCGACCTTGACCAATCTGGTGATGGCTTTTTAGAACGACTTTGGACAAATTTGGATGAATATAGATTTGTCAGCCAAACCCCAAATGGTTACAATTCCACTAATCCTCGTGTCGGCGACAGCGATGGGGATGGCTTAGGAGATGGAAACGAATATTTCGGCTTCTTCTATGAAAACTCAACTCTTTGGTGCCACTATACCGTCCAAATGGAATATATTTGTGATGATGCAGCAGGTCAAGCAGCAAATGCCACGTATCTGGGTCTTTCAAGCAACGACCGAGGCACGGACCCGACAAATTTCGACAGCGACCAAGATGGTATGCCCGATGGTTGGGAAATTGAGCACCGTCGCTGGGTTGGCTCTTCATTTACCGGAGGAAATAATTGGACACTTGACCCTAATCGTGCTGAAGACGCATTTTGGGATGCGGACCGCGACGGTCTCGCAAATCTATGTGAATACCAATGGTCGCTTGTCCGTGGTGCAGCCATCGAAGGCCTCTTGCTCGAATCACATGGTGAAACGATTAACTCAAGTCTCGAGTGGTTTGAGCCAGACCCAAATAATATTGATTCAGATGGTGATACATTGCCGGACGGTTGGGAATCCGGTGGCTCCTGTACTTGGGACCCATCACGGCAAGGTGTGAATCCACTCAACGCATCTGATCTCTTTGCAAATCCCGATGGTGATGGTTATGATATCAATCACAATGGAGTCTTGGAAGATTCTGAAGCCTTTGTAAACTATCTTGAATTCCACATTCGTTCTGACCTTTTTAATGGGAATCAAACACTCGATGGTGTGCCTATCCCACAAGGATTTTCCACTGATTTATTCATCAATGTTAGCTCGTTTGGAATCCCTGAAGCAAACTTTGGAGAACGAGCCTCTGGTTCGGTTACGGCCCTTCAGTCCCTGACCGACGTCGGGTCTTCAGACCCGTTGAATGCAGATTCAGATTCAGATGGAATGCCTGATGGCTGGGAAGTTTGGTTTGCTCGGTGGAATGTTCTCGAGGATGCATGGACTCTGAATCCTTTGGACCCTGCAGACCGATGGGAAGACGCCGATGATGACGGAATGGCCAATTGGGAGGAATACAATGCAATCGCACCGGAATACAGTGAAACCGACCAGAACCGGTCATCACCGCAATGGTTTGTAACGACGGTTGGTTCTGCGTTTGCCCTGCAACAATGGCCTGGAAATACTGTTGAATTCTCTTTTGGCTCTTTCATCACTTCTGACCAAGTAAATTTGACGGGATGGACTTCGGACCCGAATAATGTTGACACAGATGGCGATGGTATGATCGATGGAATTGAGCAATTGTTCACATCGTGGAATTTGACCGCCGAAACTTGGACACTCAACCCGCTTGTACCGGGTGATGGAGGGTTTGATGGTGATGGCGATGGTCTCACGGATAGTCAAGAGTTTGCTATCGCAATCGAGGCGCCAGTCAATGGATTAGACCATCCTTCTGATGCCCCACTTCTGCACATTGATGGAGATGCTCAACAACCAACAGAAAAGGCTCAACGAGTGTTTAATATTCTCATTACCAAAGAAACTCGAGGTAAGCGTTTGTTAAGTGATTTCAACGATTGGCAGGCAGGAGTTCCTCCAAATGCAATTCTTTCGACACTTCTTGGCATGTCAGACCCAACCAATCCAGATACTGATGATGATGGAATGTATGACGGGTTTGAATACTGGTTTACCGAGTGGGACTTAGAGCAAAACCGTTGGAGCATGAACCCACTTATCGACAGTGATGTCAACCTTGACACAGATGGGGATAGTTTCGACTGCGACGGTGATGGCAATATTTCTATGGATGAACGTTTCTCGAATTTACGTGAATGGGAATCACGCACATATGGTAAATACACTGAGCGTTTCTCAGTTCCTGTTGCAGATGGAATTATCAATTTCGGAGATGATGCCATGGATGCTTACATGGAAGAACTCGGATTATCACCGCAACAAGCACAGCAAGCGCTCTATACTGATTTTACTTCAAAGAGTCAATCAAGTGCTGACCGTATGGAGATGATTAATGAGTACAATGAAGACAACTTTAATCGAACTTTACTCGGAATTGCTGACCCAACAAATGTCGATTCGGACTCTGATGGAATCGAAGATGGCTGGGAATATTGCTTTGCACTCTATGGAATGGAAGATGTAACTACAATCAACCATTGGGCTGCGAACCCATTGAATCCGTGGGATGTAGATTATGATGGAGACCATGATGGTTGGTATGACCGCACAGTATTCGACCAACCTGCCGAGCAAGGAACTTGGTCGGGCCGGGTATTTTCCCCAGGTTCGTCAATTATTCAATCTGGTCTCGGAGATTTACCATTCACAAATTGGATGGAATGGGACAATCAAACACGTCCGGATTCAAATGATTCGGACAGCGACAGTGTGTCTTATTCGACCGTTGTATCCAATGGCGTGGTAGTCTACCACGAACAAGATTTCAATTTGTCAGATGGACGTGAAGTTTTCAAGTATGGAATCAATCCAAGTGACAACGATTCGGATGGAGACATGCTGCCTGACTGGTATGAATATTCGAGAGGGTGGAATGAATCAAATGATAATTACAGTTCTTTGTTACAAATTCAAGTGATTTGGATTGATGCTGCGACTGGTGGCGCTTGTTCTACAGACACAAGTTCCTGTTTGCCATTATCCCAACAAGGCGCCGGTGGAATTCTTTCTCGCCCTGATTTTTCTTCCTCTTGGTTTACTTTGAATCCTGCAGACCCGGTTGATGCAAATTACGATCCCGACCAAGATGGAAACTGGGACTGTAGCGGTGCTGGATGTGTGTATGAGCCATATACGAATTTCCAAGAATTCTATGGTATTACAGACTCAGATCTTTCGTCTCCGAATGCTGTTCGCCTTAGTGGCATGATTTATGATGGTGAAATCGTACTGGAATGGTGGCAATTACGAGCTGCTCTTTTGAAAATCGATTCCTCTGGCACAAGTACTGAAAATTACATGAAGCTGGACAAATCCTTTGCGAATGATATACGCTTTGCCTACCTGGTCGACGACAAAGATACCAACTTCCTTGTTCTTGATTCAAGCGATGATGAAGTTCTGATGGCAGGTAACAGAACAGATGCTTGGGATATTTACTATGTTGGTTCACCCGACACATCTCCAGTTCGAGCAGTTGGGGAACACGAATTCGGTTGGTATATACTTGATTTAGACAATGACCACATTGCGGAAGGAACGGACCCAACCAATTGGGATACAGACGGTGATTGGATGGTAGATTGGTTCGAGGTGCATGATGATGAGCAAGACGGCATCCGTGGCGACTCATCGCCTCTACGCTATGATTCTCGTCAAACTGGATGATTTTACGTCTCACCGGTATCCGCATGGTTCAAAGACCAAAGGTCCTAAGCCTGTATGGGGGGGCAGGCATGCAGAACGAATTATCGAACGGCCGCGGAATAATGTTCGTGCTCTTTTTCATCATGGTTTTAGCACCTATGGGGCCGATGGCCGATGTTGTTGTTGGTTCTGCAGAGGCAGGTGGAGTCTCGAGACATATCTATTCCCTTCATGATGGTTCAAGTGAATATGTTGCACTGTATCAAGGTGCAAACCCCGATACTGGGGCTATGATTTCACTGCCCAAGGGGGCATTGGTTACCGATGTTTCAATGACGCTTTCTGGCGCCTCTGCTACCGGATGGAGTCAAACCGTAACCGATGATCGAGATGAATGGATTGAAGGTTCAACTTCAGCAACTGATGCGCGAAGTGGTGATTTGAGTCTTGCCTTTTCCAATCGTTCAACAACATTTTTCCCACATGGTTACGATGAAGTTGAACATTCTGCTTCCGATGCATGGCTTGACAATGGCTCCTATGCAGTTCGCCAACCACACACCTCAAACTCAACTGAAAACAGATTTTCACAACAAGCGCTCAAGACTTCATCCGGCCTCATGAAACAAGGTCAAGGTGCAATTCTCAAACACCATGATTGGCTTTTCATGTCAACGTGGAGTTCATCTTCTTTCCACAACATCGTTCATCGACTTTATCCAAATAATGCAACGAAAGAATCGGTTATAACTTTAGATCAAGGACAGTGCACTCTTCCAAATTTACATTCAAGTTCATACTATGGTAGTTATGGTTTCCGAGATTGGACCATTACCGATGATGAACGAATGTTCGCTATTCTTTCTGGCTACCGTTACCACTACTCTTCATCTGCTCCGACACAATATCACCGTGTTCTTGAGATGGATATTTCGAGGGACGATACTTGGAAATGTATTGATTCATATGATGTTTCACCGCAATATTCCGACTATACCGCCATTGCTTATGACCGAGATACAGAAGAGGTTTGGATTGTTCATAACGCCCAACGCCGAATTGTGCCTTACACCTTTGGAGACCAAGCCGATGGGCAATATACCCGTGGACAAGACATGTTTTCCTTTTCCTCTTCATCCGGTAGTTCATGGGAATGTGGTAAAACTGGCCAACAAGTTCGTGGCTTAGAAGTCAATGAAAGCACATTCTTCATGCGTTGCCAAAAGGGTTCTTCCAGTCAAGACAAAGATCAACTCGAAGCTTGGACTATTTCCGGAACTTCGACTTCGCTGGTTCCTCAATCGGGAACACGTTTGCTTTCTGCTCTAGGGTATGGACTTCAATTCGACGGTACACGATTCGTGACTGTTGACTGTGGATACTCGACATGGTCCTCAGCAACATTATATTATCGAGAATATGGTACTGGATGGCAATACAAAACAACTCCAGCCCCAGGAACGACAACATGGTTTGGACCTGTTACTGAATCAGGAGACCCAATTTTGAGTGTAAATATGCAAACCTATTGGTCTGCAGCATCCATCGGAGACCGTGTCGATTACTGGGTCTCGGCTGACAATGGCACTCATTGGGAATCTGTTACTTCGAATTCTACTATTCACTTTGACTACCCCGGAACTGAATTAGTTTGGAAAGCGCAGTTAATTGGTTCCACTGCAGTTTCATGGTGGGTGGATGTTGAATATTCAACTGAATATGCCCCGACAGGTAGTTGGACTTCACCGCCCCATAATACGGGCACTAAAGTCGGTAAAGTAAGGCCTAATTGGGTCGCAGATATTCCCTCGGGCACATCCATGATTGTTCAAGTTTCAAATGATAACGGTTCTACTTGGCTTCCTGCATTAAATAATCAGGAAGTCAGTTTTCCATCAACTGAAGCAGGAGATACGATTCGATATGCTGTCAGTTTGTCAACCACAGATGTTACTTTATCCCCTCTTATTGATTCGATTGTGATGGAATATGAGGAAGGTTACCCTGACCGCCCGAAATTAGACATCGGGAACGATTTAATTTGGGATTGGGAGTCTCTCCTCTTCCTCAATGAATCAGCGGTGGTCGCCAGTGATAATTCAGTAGTGAATGTCGATGTGAAGAACCAACCTACACTTGTTCAAGCGTTTAATTCACATATTCCACAAAACGGTGATGGAGATGTGCTCATCCCAATCGCTGTGAAAGCAGCAACTTCGGGCAGAGTTAAAATCTCGAACATCGATATTGCTTACAAGATGCAAACCCGTGCGATTGATGCATCATTGGAGGGGGGTCTTCTCTCTCCAGACGGTGTCTCTCGTAATTTACAGGTACGTATCGCACCGGGCGATGATGTCGACCGAGTAACTGAGTCTCTTATTGCACTGAACAATTCCTATGGGGAAAACCCTGCATTTGATTGGCAACGTGGAGATACATGTTCGGTTGTCAGCGATGCGGGAGGTATCGTCCAATTCGATACAGCAAATTGTACATCGACAACAGACTCCAATGGTATAGTCTCAATACGTATACCAGTTTCCGTGAATTGGACTTGGGATGATGAATTTAAAATGCAGGCACTTATCACGGTCGAAGATGACTTAGGTCAAGCAGTCGCTGCATGGGAAACTGAAGATTTGGACATAACAGTAGAAAATGATATTCAACTCGATGGCTTGCGAGTCTTTGAAGAAACAGGTAGAGAATTGTATTCTCAAGATTGGGTTCGAGGTGGATTTAATCTCTCTTTCACAGGAGGAATCTATTTCCAGAATTCTCAACTTACTCCACTTGCAGGACAATTCTTCTTGCGCATATTAGGACAAAATGTCACATATGACGGAGTTCCAATAGGCGAACCGATTCTTCTGGCACAAGAACAAAACCCTGCGTTTGGAGAATACAATATTACGTTCCAGTCTCCACTGGAATCCTCTCCAGGTGGAATGATCTTCTACGTCGAAGCAATACAAATGCAGAACGGTTCAGTTTATTCGAACCCAGGATACAATACAATCCGACTGGTTTTGGATGGTAATTCTCCTCTTGTGTTGTCCTCGACCCCGGGTGATGGAAGTGAACGACATGCGGGACCTCCTGCGCCTGGAGGCCAAGCAGTGAGTATCTTCGTTCAAGATTCGGTTGACCCTCCAAACCAATTGACTCTCAATTACTGGATTGGTTGTAAAGCAAGTGAATCTCTTGGCTGCAGCGATTATAATTTTGATGGCCTGCCAAATTCAGACGAATATGAAATGAAAATCCTCACATCCCCCGATACTCAAGCCGGTGGAATGCATATTTTTGACGGTCTCATCGATGATTCAATGCTTCAACATGGTCAACGAGTATCCTACTTTATCACCGGTAAAGACGCTCAAGACAATGCCATTGCAATGGGTGGTGGACCCGTCTGTCCTGACAGCAATATCGCATGCGGATATGTGCCTGGAGAAGAAGTTCCAAATTGGGATAATGATTTGGGTACATACCAAATACGCGTTGAATTTGAGCCTGAACTCGACCTTGATAATTCCACAATTCTTGGGCATGATGACCAAGCACCATTGCACCCAGGAATCCCTTATACTGCTCAAATTGTTCTTTCCGACCGGAATGGATGGCAAGATATCCAGTATATTCAACTCGCACTTGGTGGCAATTTTAATGACGATGAAACTTCAGTCTTCATTTCCTTGATGAAAGGACCAGATGGGAACCCTGTTGCGGTTATGGAGTCTGGTTCAGCCAATATAGCAGTTTCAAATCTGTATTCAAGTGTAGATTTAGATGAAAATAACAACAGCATCATCAAAATCTTGGCACGTTTCCAATTAACATGGACATTCCCTGAATCCTTTGATACAAATGGGATAAGTAAAATTATTCCAAAAATCCTTGTTACTGATTTGCCATGTAATGAAGGTGAAGAAACACCTTGTTTCGAAGCTACTGCTGGTTTAGGAAACGATGCTTGGAGTCTTGACAACGATTTCAGATTTGATACCATGGAGGGGCATATTCGTGCTGTAGAACTTCGAGATGGAACAAACCACTATAATCCTGAATTCGAAGAGACGTTGATTGGTGCAGGACAAGCATTACGAGTTAATGGTCGAGTTCTCTTTTCCGAAGATGAAACACCTGCTCCGGCGGGTGCATTTGATGTGGTCTTTGGAGATTATGATAACACCTGGAAAACTTCTACCCGTGGAGATGGAGAGTTTAGCCTCGACCTCTTGATACCCTCTGTTCCTTCTGGCCACCTCGACCTCCGTCTCGAACTGGATGATTTACCTGGTTTAGCTATGGATGAAACACCTACGCTACAACGTGTACGTCTTGCAGTCGACAGTTCTCGTCCAACGATTGCAACTGTTGCTTTGGATGAAGTTTCAGCAGGTTCAGAGTTGTCAATTGGGGCTTGTGGAGACTTGTTAGTTATGCTTGAAACAATTGACGACCATGGCTTTGCGCTTGATGAGCCTGCCGTTTTGCATTATCGTGTTCGAGCAGGAGAAGCAGAAATTTCTCGGGGCAGTATGCCTTTGCCGGACACGACTCCTTTCGAGCAGCAATTTTTCTGGACAGGTACACTCGACCTCACCGATGCAGGAGCAACGACATTATTGCCGTCCTATATGGTGGATGTTTGGGTTTCTGGTTCTGATTCAGCAGGTAATCCTTTCAACACGCTTGGAAACTCGCTTTCCCAACCTATTGCCTCTTGGTCATTAGCTCTTCTAGGGCCAAGTATTGATTTGAATGCCGCCACCAGTTCTTTATCTTGGGATGACCCAAGTCCAATAACTCAACAATCCGTCGAACTTAACTTTGAAGTTCGTAATCTCGGTGGGAAAGGCGATGTAGCCTTTGTCTTACAGCGTGCAGTTGACGGTGGTTTCTGGGAAGACACAGCACGGGTGGACTTGGTTGCTACAGCGGGCGCAGTTATTACAGGAACACTCCCAACAATCGCCAATGTCGAGGCTGGTGAAAGTATTGAATTCCGACTTTTAGTCCTTGTTGATGAAGTTGAAATGGACCGTAAGACGCTCGACCCATTGCTGGTGAAAGAGCAGACTATCCGTGACGGGGAGGCTCTTGCCCTTCAAGCACAGCAAGGAACGTTTAGTATCGTTCTCTATCTGATTGCATTGCTCTCTCTGAGCCTTGCCATGTGGCTCTTAGTCATGAATCGCCGAATCCGTGAAGGTGAACTTGAAGGCGGTGCAGAAGACCAAACTGCTGAAGTTCTCGATGAACTTAATCACTCGAAAACATTACCTGATATCGATGAAAATTTACCTCCTCCGCCTGGCTTGGCCCTTCCACTACCACAAGCGTCTCCTGCACCAATAGCGCAGCCAAAACCTGTAGTTACAACACCGGCTCCACCTCCAATTCCACCGACTGGACTGCCTCAGGGATGGACCCAAGACCAATGGAACCACTTTGGCTGGCAATACGTTGAAGCAATGAAAAAGTGAGTTGTTGAGATGACGAACGAGAAGGCTTCGGCCATAGATGGTATGGTGACTTTGCAAGAACGCATGGTCAACCTCATCAACCAATTGAACATGCCATTAATCGAAGTGAGCCTTGTCTTAAGTAAGCACATAGCGGGCCTTTCCCGTTCATTAGACGAACACATTACTGCGACTCAGCAAGAATTCCCTGATACGGTTACACACCCATGGGTGATTGAAACTCCAGATGATGATGGCAATGAGTTTACATTTGACTTAGAAAAAATTTTCAAGATAATCGATGCTGACCGAATGGATATTTTGGCAACACTCATTCGCGTAACACTCGTAGAGATTGATGCATCATTAGCAGAGGGGTTGCTGGCACTTCGTCCATGGGAGGCCCTCTCTCGAACTCAGTTGTCAAAGGCCAAAGGCCCTGGACAATTATTCTCTCCTCTTGAGATTCCAGAAGACTGGTAAACAGTGGGTTTGAAAATAACCACCTCTACCGCATACCATGAAGAGAGGCGTCCATGTCTGTTTAGCAATCATCACAGTCCTCCTTACACCTACACTTTCCGGTTGTTTGGGAGTAGATGACCTTGGGGATTTGGGATTAAATCACGGAATTCCCGGCGGCTTGACATTGGCTTGCCTTGATGACTCAACCTATACCTCAATGGTTGTAGAAATCGATTACGAACCCGGATACAGACCTGAAACTTCTTCGACAGATTTGCTAAAACAACGATTGGAATCCGTCTGCGATAAACCTCAGGGCATTGACTTTGTGTTCACTGAAACAAATTTCGAAAACGATGCAGTATGGAGTTCTGAAGATGTCCGTACGATGAGTTGGGATGAAAAAGCGAATGACCCAAGAGAAGGTTCAACACTGTATTGGCAAGCCATATTCCCTGCAGGCACATATGAGGATTCAAGTGTTCTTGGTGTGGCTGTTGATGCATCAACCGTTTCGATCTTCAAAGATTCAATCGACGATGCCGAGAATATTTTTCGGAGGCCATCTGCAGAAAAAATCGAAAACAGCGTTCTTGTTCATGAGATTGGACATCTCTTGGGCTTGGTGAATATAGTCTATACTTCACCAGTTGACCATGAAGACAGCGAACATCCACACCATTCGAATAATGAAGATTCAGTGATGTACTGGGCTGTTGAATCTTCAAGCATCGCAAATTTCTTTGACAATGATTTACCAACTGAATTTGACATTAATGATAAACAGGATTTACAAGGTTTAGCAGACGGTTCAATTCCATGTACAGACCAGTTATGGCGGCCTTAATCCTGTTGCGCAGCTACTTTTTGTGTTGCTTCTTTCCACGCATCAAAAATGGAATAGCCCCACAACCCCACCCAAAGAACGACCGTTAAGGCAAGGGGTATTTGCAGTAATGTCCAGTCAAATCCTCTGCGATGTTGACGATTAAAATGTTGGCCAAGGAAAAGGAATGGAACCGCAGCAAGAAGTGCAGTTATCAACGGACGTAATGTTCCCCATGCCCCTACTCCAAATGTGATTTCTTTCCAGATAGCTCGTACTAATCGAATGGGTCGCCATTCAAGTACCCCGCTCTTCTCTTCAGCGGGAAGAGTAACGGTCAATTCAGATTCTATTTCCATGCCCCCCGCAGACTGTCGTGTTGGTCCTTATTTGTCAACATGACGGGAGGTCAAGCGGCAAGGGTATCAAAAACCCCCTCGGCAAGGCAGTACCATGGTTCGGATATTGGTGACCGGTTTTGAGCCGTTTGGAGGGCATCTTCGGAATATTTCCAGCGAACTGGTTGAAGCATTACCAGACCGCCTTCTGTTGAATGACCCATGGTCAGATATCCGTGAGCACAGTGTCGAACCACTTGATGCCTCAATCGACACACGTATTCTCACAGTCGATCAGCCAGGTTCGGTTGAAATTTCTACCTCGATTCAGCAGGGGATAGAATGGGATGCAATTCTTCATGTTGGGTTGTGTGAAACCTGTACGATACCCAGATTGGAAACACGTGCCCAAGACCGAATTGAAATGCGAATACCTGACAACAGCGGTCGACAAATCCTCGAACAAGAAATCACTGGGCAGGGAGACCTTTCGGTCAAAGCCCCGATAAAATCGTGGATGACGCGGACTTGGCCAATTGAGTGTGAGATTTCAACTGACGCTGGAACCTTCCTCTGCAACGAAACGCTGTATCGAACCCTTTCGGCTCTTGCCGAAACAGCAGTACATGACGAGTTGACCACTCCATGTTTTTTCCTCCATCTTCCTTCGCATGAAAATTGTCCCCTTCCCTCTGCTCTTTCTTTTGTTCATGAAGTCCTACAAAGAATGATGTTCAGGCCAGTTCTATCTGTTGCCGGCGCCCTCATAACTCGTAATGAACACTACTTTGTTGCTCGACGCGCACCGAATCAGAGCCATGCTGGTAAATGGGAATTCCCTGGAGGGAAAATCGAGGGTGATGAGTCTATGATTCAGGCATTAGAGCGTGAGATGAAGGAAGAGTTTGGATGGCATGTTGTGTGTAAACATCCTGTTGGAACTTGGTACCACGCACTTGAACACATCGACATTTCTCTTCACATTTTACCAACATCATTTCTTGGTGAACAACCAAATTTCGAGAACAAGGCTGAGTGGACTGCACACGATGCAATTGCATGGAGGACGCTCTCTGAGTCATTGCCCATTGATTGGCTCGGAAATGACCGAGCAGTTGTCGAATGGATGAAACAAACAGATTACCTGTCTACAACCATGTGACTGCTTCACCATCTTCGTCCATTGAATGTTCATCCTTAATTGAACGTGGGGCGATATCTCGTCCCTTATGCCATGTCGCTGCTTCAAGCCAATCAGCGAGATTTTCACCTTGTAAGGTGATGGTTATGACTCCACCAAGTGGTTGTTCATTTGACAAAGGGAAAGCAACTTTCCCAACAATGGCCGCTTGTCGTAGGAGACTGAATTGAGTTTTCTTGCCATCAAAATTTACCGTCATTGCATCCAATGCTGTATCGAGAATTCTTTGGTCATGGAGTAATTTCAGAAAGGTCTCAAGGGAGACCTTCTCACCGGACCAGGTCTCATTGCTCGCCTTTCCGAGCATGGGTTCAGCGGATTCTTTTCCAAAAGGGAATTCAGGAAAAATCTCGAGGAGGGCTCCCTTTACTTTTTGTGGGGAGTCTGCGCCTTCTAATACCGTTTCTATGAGGATACGCAAGTTTTCATTAACACCGTTGAGGCGAAGCATAGGCTCTTGCATGAACTCGCCAGCCATCACTTGCACATGAACATGCCTTTCTTCGAGAAAAGGGGCGAAGAGGTGAAAGTCAAAGCCATGTTGGCAAGACTATGAGTGATGGACAGCCGTTGATAGCATCGGTTATTCCGGTCTTCAATGAAGCATCGCATATCGGGGAATGTTTAGATTCGCTCATTGCTCAAACTTTGCCAGCAGAACAACATATCGTGTTGGTATTGGATGGTGGGTCTACCGATACAACTCAAGTCGAAGTATCCAAAGCCATTAAACGAAGTAAAAAGGTTAACGGACCAGTTATTGAGTTGCATTCAAACCCTCAAAAATATGTTGCTGACGCACGGAATTTGGCACTTTCACTCCTTCCTGATTCGGTCCAGTTCACCGTGGAACTGATTGGCCATTCGACAGTTGATGCAGACCATTTAGAAATACGTATGGAGGAATGGAAACGTATTGAATCTTCATCAACTGCTCCATTAGCAGCTGTTGGAACACGCGTCAAACCCCGAAAAGGAGACCATGGGATGGTCGAATCATGGATTGAAGGAACACTTTCCTCGCCTTTAGGAAGTGGGAGTGGGCAATTTGACAACTTCACCGCTTCGGGGCCGACAAATACCCCTGCTTTTGCCATGCATTCCCGTTCGGCATTGGAACAGATAGGTGGTTGGGATACAACGTACATTACGAGTCAAGATAGCGACCTTTCTATGCGTCTTATTGAGGCGGGTTTCGCACTGCATCGTACACCTGCTACTTCGGTGCATATGGTAAAGCGTTCGGGTCTTATGAAGTGGTGGAAAATGGGCCATAGATATGGTTTTTGGCGGATGAAAATTTTAAGAAAACATCCCAAGCGAATCAGTTGGAGAGAGTTTTTGCCGTGGTTCGGATTGTTAGCAACACTTGCATTTTCTTTTTTTCAACCAACCTTTGCTTTGCTCCTTCCGGGTTGTTATGCTGCAGTACTCCTCTTCGAAGGGGTCCGATGTAGTCTTTTTTCAAAACACATATCCTCTCTTGCCGGTGTGCCGCTTTGTCTCTTCATGCTTCATTCCAGTTTTTCGATAGGGCTAATCGATGGACTTCTCCGAAAAGGTCGAGCACCTAAAGACCGATGATATTGATTCGTACAATGGATGACAACATACTTGAGTATCGGATTAGAGCGAGGGATGAGTATTATGGCATCAGAACGTACTGTAATTGCTCGAGGCGTTGCAGTCTTGCCTTTACTCCTCATGGGCGTAACACATTTTACAGTTACTCCACTTAAAAAAATGTTTGAGATTGAACCGAACCTCATGTATGGCTGGTATGGAATTGGCTTGGTAATCGGCGTAGTTTTGTTTCGAAAAACCCGTACTGTTCGCGACCATGAATTTCATCGTTCGAAAGCAATGAAATCGATGAAAAAAGTATACCAGGCGGAAGAAGATGGAGTTTGGCAAACCAATGTTCCTCTTGACAGTAATCTCAGTCCAGAGGGTGAAAGAGCCCTTCAGCAACAGGTTTCATCATTTGATAAAGAATCACCAGAACTCGAACTTGATGAAGATGAGAAAGTCGAAGTTGACCTTCTGCTTGAATCAGAACGCATCCGTAAGGCGAATCGCAGGATTTCCGGTGATGAAACTTTTGATGACGAATTTGTTGATTCAACCATTGGAGCGACGCGAAAGAACTCACCGATGGACTCCTTCCTCGATGCAATAAATCGAATATTCGGCCGAGGAGATTCAGTCGAACGACGTGAAGAAAAGCGACGAGCAAGTCTACGGGCTGCAGCAAATGCAGACCCTGTTATCGCTCAACGACCGGTCGCTCCAATGAGAACCGAGACGCCCCGTAATGATGTTGAATTGAAAATCACCTCGATGAGTGATGATGGTGGGATTGACTCCGTCATGTCGGAAACGGAAGTTGCTGTTGCCACTGAATCTCAATCCGAAATTGCCAAAACCTATGCGTGGGATTCGAATTCACCTGCTGAAAACTCTTCTGAAAGCATCGAATCCATGGCTATGATTTCGGTTCCTCAATTTGAAACAACACAACCAACTGAAGTGATTCAATCACCAACTGGCACGTTATGTCGGGGTTGTAATGCCGCAATTCCTCAGTCTGAACCATTTTGTCTTCAATGCGGCCTTGATGCGTGAGAAGAGTGTTTTCATGCGAGATGTTCAAAGAGGTCGTTGAATCCCCTCGTTTTGTTCGGTGAGTGCAATGTCGGAAAAGCGGGATTATTATGAGGTCTTAGGTGTCGCCAAAGATGCGACTTCATCTGATCTGAAAAATGCGTTCCGCAGCCTCGCCCGGAAGTACCATCCCGACCGAAGCGAAGAAGATAATGCTGAGGATATGTTTAAGGAAATTCAAGAAGCCTATGCTGTTCTTTCTGATGACGAAAAGCGCGCTCAATACGACCGATTTGGACACAGCGGACCTTCAGGTTCACCGTTCGGAGGATTTGGAGGCGGAGGCTTCAATATCAATCTTGAAGATATACTTGGAGGGGATTTCTTTTCAAATATATTTGGCGGTGGTGGTGGCGGAGGGCGTCGTTCTCGACGCCGAGGCAGCGATATTCGGATGTTCCATACAGTGGATTTAGAGAGAATCTACCGAGGAAGCACTGAAGAAGTGGAAGTTGAATTACCTGTGGCTTGCACTCTCTGTGCAGGGACTGGAGCCAAAGATGGAGCAATTTCTGACTGTGGTGATTGCAGTGGGCAAGGTCGAGTTCGAATGAGGCGACAAGTTGGACCCTTCGTTCAAGATGTCGTTCGTGATTGCCCAACATGCGATGGTACAGGACATCAAATTGTTGAGCGGTGCAGCCCTTGCCGTGGCAACGGAAAAGAAATCAAAACATCTACATTACGATTCAATATTCCAGCAGGTGCTGAAGCAGGAACCCGTCTTCGCATGCGTGGGAAAGGTGAACCAGCACCAAATGGCAAAGGAGAGGATGGAGACCTTTTCATCGAAATCGATGTTGACCAGCATCAATGGTTCGAACGTTCGAATTCTGATTTAATCATGTCTCTGCCTCTTGGTTATTCCGACTTGGTACTTGGGTCAAGTGTGAACCTCGAGCATATCGATGGCAAAGACTTGATTGTCAAAATCCCTCCATATTCGAATTCGGGAGACACAATTGAAATCAAAAAGCGCGGATTGCCTCGTAGCAGAGGTTCCGGACGTGGTGATGTCATTGTTCTTCTCAAATTACATATGCCGAAAAAGGTCGATAAGAAATCAAAGAAATCTCTTCAAGAATTGAAAGAAGTTCTCGCTCCTAAAGACCTTCTTGAACGAATAAAAGACGATGCTAAAGAGCGTCGAAATTAATGTTTCACTGATGGTTCATTCATTTTTGAGCATTTGTCGGAAAATTGGTTTTGTGTGATTCGGAAACCTCATCCTCAGGTTCCAACTGTTCGGTTTCCGAATCTTGCTCAACTGCAACGACTTGCTTCTCTGAATCACCACTGAAGGCCTTTATTGCTGAAATCAAGACCAGAAGCGGGAAGAAACAGAATCCCCCACAAAGCAATAGCATTATTCCAGCAATACTTCCGACAGAAGTTTCGACAATACTAACTTCGCCACTTCCTTCAAGGTTCAATACAAGAATTCCATTATCCCCTGCACCCACAGTAAGTGTCCCTACAAATGTTTGTGAGCCCTTCATCGAACCACACGCAGGAACTTGTTCATCCTCAACAGTGCACATCTTGACATAGGTGTATTGAGAGTCGTAACTAAAATTGCCTAACTCGATAGAAATCTCTGCATCCTCAGCATAGATGTCATAATATTGGAATGTTGAACCTTCAAAGCGGAGTTCACCAGGTGCTGAGCCTGATACTGCGATATTTTCTTCTTCAGAAGCGAATGAAACAAGTAATACCATTCCTATACTCGAGAGCAAAAAGGAAAGAGCTGAAGATACAATAAAAATCTTCATTGATAACTTCATATATACTTCGGAGAAGAGTTTTAGTTAAAGTTTCGTCCCCTACTTTCAATCAATTATTAGCGAGAATTCCAATGTGAATGGGGTCGGAAGTAGTCTCTTTGGAAGGATTGTTATTGATGTCATTTAGATTTAATAATGAAAGGTATCAAAGCACAGTGCATTTTCGGATTGACATGATGAATAAGCAAATCGGCATAATTCTCCTAAGCCTTCTGCTTTTTTCTATTCCTTCACATGCCTTTGCTTCAAAAGATGCACCGGTTGTATCTCAATTTGGTGTAGGCTTCGATGAAGTGGTCATAGCAGACTCCTCCGATGCCCTTTCTGACCCACGTGATTTGGAATTCCATCCTGGTCGAGCAAACGAATTATGGGTGGCTAACCGAGCAACAGACAGCATAACGATTGTCCAAAACACAGGGCTTGAAAACCAAACTTCCCAGAATCGTCAAGATTCGAATCGAAATCATTTCCTCGAAGAAGTAAGTTCAATTGCATTTGGGGCATATCATCCCGAATTCGATTGGCAATGGGGTTCTGCCCAAGAAACGCGAAATACATTTTGCGGTCAAGGCGCGCCGAACAATTTCATGGGTCCAACATTGTGGCCATCTTCATTGAATCACTTTGCGGTGGAAAATCAAAACAATGGCAATGGTCTTCTTGGCAGTCATATTGATATGAATCATGAATCTCCATATGGGGTTGGTATTGCTCACGACTCTGCCAACAAATATTGGTACAATGATGGCTATTACGGGGAACTCGTGTATTATGATTTCCAAATGGACCATGACACAGGCTATGACGACCACTCGGATGGAATTGTTCGTCGATATGTCGATGTTCAGCTCACACATTCTTTTGGAGTTCCCGGACACATGATTTTGGACCAAGATTCAGGAATTCTTTACATCGCAGATGCGGGAGCAAACCGTGTGTTATGGGTCAATACCGATGATACATCATACAATACTCAGGACATCATGAGCGATTCATCACGATTGGAACCACTTGAAGAATATTCAAGCATTACTGGAATTGAATGGGGTGTTTTGGCCTCTGGGCTCAACCGACCTTCAGGAATCGCTCTTGATGGCGACCAACTCTTTGTTTCCCTCAATGGTAATGGAAAGATCGTTGCATATGACCTGAATTCCGATGGAAAAAGTGCTTCAGTGGCCGATACGATTCAAACCACAGCATCATCCATAATGGGTCTTGAAATTGGTCCAAATGGTCATCTCTACTACGTCGATAATGGCCAAGATGAAGTCGTTCGAATCGACCCCTTTATGGATGAAGATGGAGATGGAATTGGAGATGATGTTGATAATTGCCCATTGATCGCTAATCCTTCTCAAGCCAATTACGATGGCGATGCACTTGGAGATGTGTGTGATGATGATGATGACGACGATGGTATCCTTGACCTTGCCGATGACTGTAATATTGGTAATTTGAGTTGGATTTCTTCTTCGGCAACAGACCATGATACGGACGGTTGTGCCGACCTCACCGAAGACTCCGATGATGATAACGACGGTGTTTTTGATTCTGTAGACTATTGTGCGACCGGCGACCTTGGATGGACTTCGACCACATCCTCCGATTATGACTTCGATGGTTGCAGAGATTCTGGAGAAGACTATGATGATGATAACGACCGTATTTGTGATGCATCAATATCTGAAGGGTTTTGGTTCTGTAGTATTTCATCCGTCGAAATGGACCTCTGTCCAACAAGCCCATCCTCTTTCTTTTCTTCCACCACCAATGACCTCGACCAAGACGGTTGTGAAGATATCTCAGAAGACCTTGATGACGACAATGATGGCTTTTCCGACAGTATTGATGACTGTCCAGTAAATGCTGGTACCAGCGATGCAGGGACCCTCATAGGTTGCGCTGATTGGGATGACGACGGTTATTCAGATTTAGTTGATGAATTCCCTGCCGAGGCAACTCAATGGTCCGACCTTGATGGTGATGGTTTTGGAGATGAAATCAATGGATTTGAGGGTGATTCCTGTGTATCAGTTCCAGGCACCTCTACAGAAGACCGCCTTGGCTGTATTGATTCAGATGGAGATGGTTGGTCTAATCCGGATGCGGATTGGACTGTGGCTTCAGGGGCTGACGCCTTCACTACATACAGCACTCAGCATGCTGACCAAGATGGTGATGGTTACGGGGATGCTGCGGATGGATTTCAACCCGATGCTTGTCCAATGATTGAAGGAAATTCATCAGAAGATGTCTTTGGATGTCTTGATACAGATGGCGATGGATGGTCAGATGCCATCGATGCTTTCCCAAACGACGCAACTCAACACCTCGATGCTGACCAAGATGGTTATGGAGATTCAATAACAGGCGATTTACCCGATGCTTGCCCTGGACTTTTTGGTCTCTCAAGTGAACAACGTCTAGGCTGCCCTGATACAGATGGTGATGGTTGGGATGATAATCTCGATATCTTCCCGAGCGATGAACGATTTTGGTCAGATTCCGATGAGGACGGATATCCCGACCAAAACGGCACGAATATGAGTGATGATTGTCCTGAAGTCGCTGGGACTTCTCAACAAGACCTCATCGGTTGCCCTGATGGCGACGGAGATGGTTGGTCAGATGAAGCAGACGCTTTCCCACTGGATGCTTCACGGCATCTTGCTTCGAAAGATTCGTCCTTCCCTACCACATTTATTCTGGTGGCCTTCGGAGTTGTTTTCATGGTGCTCGTTGGTTTTGCTCTGATGAGTCGTCGAAGTCCATCCAATGCACTGAACAGTCCTCCTCTCGTGAACGCTCCAGTTCAGTTCACCGCTCCCGTTGTCCCATCAACTCCGCCTTTGCCCCCTGAAGGCCTTCCTGCTGGCTGGACAATGGACCAATGGGCTTGGTATGGCGAAGATTACCTTAAGAATCGTGAATGAAAGAAAATCCTTTCTGCACCCTATCTTTCGGAAATGAATTATATGGATGGAACAAAGAGGGTCAGTCATGGCACAGGAATCCCTCGCTCCTGTTGCTGCCATTACAAATCTTATCCTGGGCATCATCACCGATCCCAGGTCAAAACGATAACGAGGAAGAAGTCAACATCACCATTGAATTAACAGTCTTCCAAGCAAATGCAAGTAAAGCAACTGAATGAAGAGTAACTTTTCATTCCTCTTCATTGGCACTCTCAAGCATGAGTGTAGATGGAATTCGTGCTGCACTTGGTTCTCCTTCTAATCGGCCATTGAGTTCGATATCAACAGAAGTTGCCCCACCGCTTAATTCAGCCATGATAAAGGTCCGATTTCCTTTCGCCATAGTATCCAAGAATACTTCTTCCCCACGGTGCAGGAACCGTGGTTCGACACGCTCAACCTTCCATGCTTGTCCAACAGGTGCATCGAACCGCAAGGCTGCTAAATCCCAATTGCCTTCAACGATATGAACGCCGACCATGAGTGGGACAGCCCCCTCATGTCCAGCCATCCGGCGGTCGAGCTTCCATACAGCCAAGGCAATATTTTCTGTACGGTATTCGAGGTCTGTTTTCCCCCAAGCCTTGTTTGCCTCTTCCCAATTGAGAAGTGTAATGGCTTGAAGTGCATTCGCCAAACTTTTACGAGATTGCTGTGGTGTGAATTTTCCAGAATCCATTTGGCTTTTGAACCAAACCAATTGTTCGGATTTGAGTAGAAGTTGTTGTGCAGTCCTCTTTGTTCGATATTGCTGAATCACCAAGAAAGCAACTGGAATAAGGAACAAGGCACCAAGGAAGAATCGAGCACGAACCCCCCACTTCTCAGCATTTTCATCAGGGGGGAAATAGGGTTCATCCCCTTCATCAATGAGTGTGTATCCTGAAGACAAAAAGTAAGAAATGCTTGGTACTTCTTCTCCCCAAGAATGTTGAGTGTGATTGACAGAATCGAGCAGTGATACACGGAAAAAGTGAGTTCCTCTACTTACTTCGACTGCAAGTTGAATTTTACCATTTGAAAACATAGCTTGTTTTGATTCAACGACCTCCCAAGATTCCTGATCAAGACTCCACAATTCAAGTTGAAGAGATTCGATGTTACTTCCTTCGACTAAGATTTGAACAAGATGTTCCGATTCATCCCATCCTTCAATCTCAAAACGATAGACATCTGCAGTATCATGTATAGAAAGCGTCAATTCAGCCTGAAGTGGTGCTGATTGCATCGGCATGAGAGGCCATGATGTATTGACACTCGCGGCTGTTGAAGGGCGATAGGACGGTGCCTCTTCACCAGAGTGGAGGTCTGATATGTCTGAAACTTCAATCTCAATCCAATGGACTGGAGAGTCAGCATGGATTCGGACTGCGCTGATGTTTGGATAAGGATAGAAGACTGTTGCTTGTTCAGCCGTCATGTTTTGGAATTGGCCGTTTATCCATGTGCCGCTAACTAATTGGTCAATTTGGAGTCGAGGTGAAGTATGAAATGCTTCGAGAGTGAATTTCTGAGTATCGTTCATTTCGATAGTCGCTGATGTAGAGGAGTGGCCAACTAACTTGAGATTGTCATGACTTTCAATGAGCGTATTGGAATAATGATTTTCATACATCATTTTTTTGAGAACCCATGCAGTATCCACTCCACCACTTTCAACTTTAACCAAAACTCGTCCATCTTCAGAAAAGTGCCAGAGTTTTGCATCACCAGCAACATTTGCTACCAGTCCAAGTGATTGCTCAAGAGTTTGTTCGTGTAGGTGTTCAGATGTGGTATTTTGAAAATAGACTGACAATGAAATTTCATCCGTCGTATGTACAAATTGAAGTTCAAGTGTATCTCCAGCGGCTACTTCGAGAGGAATATATTCAGGTGTTGACAGTTCGAGAATACCGCGAATGTAATCACTTGAATTGTATTCGCCATGTGGAATTCCATCGAGATTGCCCTGTGTTGGGTTGATACACGTCAGAACGTCATTGCAATATTTGCTCGTTACAAACGTAATGTTTTCAGTTGGGGACGGGCGGAGGTGGCTAAAATCTTCATGTATATTTTCTACGAGTGAGAAAGAAACATATTCTTGGATAGTCGAAGAAATAACCAACTGTACAGCGCCGTTGCTTTCAGCTTGTAGCGTGATTCCCGAAGAACTGGTCGTTGTATTTCCATCAAGGGTGAGTTGGGCTTGACATTGATTGCAATCAAGATTCAGGCTCAACCATTCACCCTCTTCTACCATCCAATCTCGGGTATAATCTACAGATGGTTCAGCCTGAAAACCAGCAATACGTCCATCGATGAGGGTTGTAGATGAAGGGGAATCTTCCGCCGAAGAAGTGGCGAGAGGACTCAACATAATCACTGTGAAAAGCAATGCCATCGCAACGCTGGAGGAAAAAGTGTATCCATCTCTTCCCCCGTCCATGACATTGCCTGCAAAGTATTTGCTTTGAACTTAGGCCTTGCATGGTGTCCAATGCTTGAAGAAGCAATGGCTTTTGGCCTGTCCATGGAGGCAGGGCTGGGTCGAACCGTTACGGCGCGTTATCGCTTTGCTCGGCTCTGGGCGCTCGGAGATAGGAAAAATCCAGTCGCATCAACACCAGCACTCGTTTTGCTCGATGGTGATGAAGATATTGATGCACATTTTGCTCCTTTCCGCTCTGCAACAAACGACAAAATCCCAGCTACGCTGACTTTTGAATCACGGTTGCCACTTTCCCCGCCAGATTTTCTTGAACCTTCACCAAAGTGGAGCGTTTCGATTGGCCATGTCCTCCCTCCTTCTCTGGATGAAGCGGATGCTGGCGAGCCCGCTGGAACCGCTCAAGTTTTACCTGTCTCTTGGCAACGACTGAACCATGATGCGACTTTAACCGATACAACACTGAACCCGGACGTTGTGGTTCTTGTTGATGCCATTCAACTCGCTGCTCAGCCTGGTAGATTAGTTGAAGCGATTACGACCCTCAAACGCCGATTCCCAGGGGCGCTTCTTTGGACTCCCGGTCTTGGCGGCCCCGATAATCTCGCTGTGCTGACATGGTTTGGTGTTGATTTGTTTGATTTGGCACGTTCACGTCAAGCAGCTGCAGCAGGAGTTCTTCTCACTGAACAGGGACCGAGACATGTTGTTGACTCAATGAACGAAACTGCAGACATGGACGCTCAGATTTCACACTGGAAAAATGCTATTGCTGCAGTTCGAGGAGCACTGGTTTCAGACCAAATGCGTTCTCTTGCAGACCGCCAATCACTCACCAGCCCTCGCTTGGTCGAACATCTTCGTCGGCACGACATCTTGTGTCAAAATATGCCAGGACTTCTTTCTTCACATGTTGCTGTTGATTTCACATTCCCTTGCCATTCGGTTTCGATTCAGTCTGACCCGATTATTTCAGATTGGGAATCTTTCATCTCCACTGAATATCAGGCGCCGACTGGTTTGGATTCTATCCTCATACTTCTCCCATGTTCTGCACGTAAGCCATATCGACTTTCGAAATCTCATGGACGTTTTATTCGTGCAATTGGGACCAGTGCTTGTCATGAAGTCATGGTTACTTCTCCTCTGGGATTGGTCCCTCGAGATTTGGAAGAGGCTTGGCCAGCAGGCCACTATGATGTCCCGGTTACTGGGGACTGGACAGGTGATGAATTGGCCCGCATACAACGCATGTTCAAATCACTGGTTCACCGACATAAGTACCAGCGAATTATCAACCACTCAGGTATTGAATTCACGCATGATTCGATTGAAATTATCGACACGCGCCAAGGGGATTCTGCAGGGTCCCATGGTGCACTTGAACGTTTGACAGAGACCGTGCGCAGTGCAGTTGATGCGTTCAGTGCACGAGGTAGAAAAACTGAGAAAATTCTTCTCGATAACTTTGCCAGTATTGCTCGAAAACAAATGAAAAGTGATGCTTGGCTTGAGGGTTTGAAGGTTCGAGGAAAACCACCGCGTTATCGTTTGGAGGATGGTCAAACACAAATGGCACTTTGGTCGATTGAACGAAGTGGTTTTTCCCTTCCCAAGGCAGTCATTCCAACACTTGCTGAACTCAACGCACTTCCTGAAGTCCATCTTCATCCTGATGTTGTGTGGAAGGGAGATATCTTTGGAGCCTTGATCAAATCGTTCGACCCGACTCTTCGCGCAGGTTCAGATTTACTTGTTTATCAAGGCGGTACTGTCATTGGCCTTGCTCGTGCAAATGCCCCGGGATGGGAATGGCCAACCACTCCCGGCCGGTTAGCAAAATCACATCAACGCTTGTAGTTTAGTGGACTGTATGGCTCGCCATCCATCGAATATTTGATTCTCAAAGCGCTTGGATGAAGCGGAGCGGTTAAGAAGGGGCGACAAGTCGCCGTTTTCCTTGGAGTTGTCCTTATGGCACGTATGTATAAGTCTCGAAAAGGAAAAAGTGGGTCAAGTAAGCCCCATGTCGACGAAGCACCAGAGGGGTCAAACACAGATGCTGCAGCGGTAACTCAACTCATCATTGACCTCGGAAAGGAAGGACATTCCTCTGCAGTCATTGGCACTATTCTTCGAGACAAACATGCCGTTCCAAGCGTCCGTCTTGTCATTGGCAAGCGTATTGCAAGAGTTTTGGCAGAAAACAACATTGGCGGGACTTATCCTGAAGATATGATGAACCTCATGCAACAAGCTGTTGGAATTATCAACCATCTTGGAAGTGGAAACCACAAGGACCTTCACAACAAGCGTTCTCTCGAAATCACGGAAGCAAAAATCCGTCGCCTTTCAAATTATTACAAATCAGAGGGCCGCTTGCCATCTGAATGGCGCTACAAGCGTGATGAACTCCGCCTCATGGTAGAGTGAGTTCTCATTCATTGCTTCGTCCCACCTCATGTGGAGACTTCATCAATGGTAACCTCCTCGAATCAATCGGTGGGGCAATGAACGACTTACTTCTCATTTCATCCTTCTCTGAGGTTAAAGAAAGAATACAGAACCTTTCAAAGCAAATTAGAGATGCCTCCATGGTTCATATTCATGCTCCTGCAGATTTATCTGGACTTCTTTCCCTTTCGATGTTAGAATCTGCCTTTCTCGATACTGGAGTGAAGTATCGGCGCCGTTTTCTCCCTTCACACAAATCTCTACCCCGGGATGAACGAGCACAACCTGAAAACATTCAGGATGGTTTACTGATATTTATTGCTCCTTTCGAAGACACCTGGGAGATGAATGAACTTCCCGAAACAGAATATATTCACATCACACCGCTATCGGTCGTGGTACGTTTGGGAGCAAATCAATCTGAGCGACGTGGGGCACTAGATGTTGTTGCACAATGTGCAGCATTAGCAGCAGAATTGGTTCCAAATGGCCAAAAAGTACGTTTATTGCGGCCATTTGCTGGTACGGGACTTTGGTTACGTGAAGCCTTGGATACCACATTTGACGCGATTCATACAGCCATACGAGACCATTTGCGAGACGAAGGCTCTTTTCGAATGGTTCCGCTTCCAGAAGTGCCATCACCTGCTCCAGGAATGATTCCCGACCTCTCCGAACGAATGTTATCGAGATTGCAAAAAGGGTGGATGAAAATGGATGTCACATCTCGTTCATCAGCTTTGAGTGAATTGATTCTTCCGACTCTAGAAAATTCTTCTCTCTCCACACCTCGACTCGAAGAACTTGTTTGGCATCGGTTAATGATTGGAACTTCAGATATCGATGTTATGAGCCAAGTCCATTTGGCGGAGAAAGCATGGCCAAGTGATGCGCTTAAAGCCAAAACCCACGCTTCAAAATTGGCCGATTCTTTTCTCAAAACAGGTTTACTCTTTCAATCTGAGCCATCGACGGGTTGAAACCTCATAACACTCTGGGATTGTCATGGCCATTGAACGATTGCTTACCGGTAGTATTCGAGACCAAGTCCAAGATTTGATGTCAACTGAAGATTTAGTTATCGAAGCATTTCGTGATTTGGTCAAGGATGAACTCAAAACTCACATCCGAAGTAAAGTCGATGAGGACCCTGAACTTAAGGCAGAAATTAAGGAAGCAGTTGCCTATTATTTCCATACCAAAGCACGAACTGTATATGCAGAATTGAAAGCGACCCGAGCAGCAACCCGGCTTGGCTTACGCCTCTTGCCTGATGATTTACAAGGTGAAGTTGGTGAAGCCGTCGTTTCTCTTTTCGAAAAGGAACTTGGCGCACTTCTCGAGAAGGCAATTTGAGGCTCTCTGTAGTCGGCAAAGCGCTTCGCTTATGTGCCATGCGCGCTGGGTTCGACTCGAGGAGAAGTAATGACTGTACGTCCATTCGTATTTGTTTTGATTTTCATTGCTTCGATGATGACGCCTTTGGTTGATTCCTTTATTGGCGATGCAACTGCTGAAGATACAGTTGTATGTTGCGACTCTGCTGAAGTGGAATTGCATTTACTGGGCTCTGCTTCAGCGGGTTCCATGTCGCCTTTTTCTCAAGATTTGACTGATACGACCACCACTGCAACCATTGCAAATGCAGTTACTTCAGAAGAAACGGTTGGAAAATGGGTGTTGCCTCATGTCTGGCCGGGTACAGTTCCTGCCCATACCTGGAAAGTTTCGATTCAATACGAAGTGAGTGATGCAGCAAGTGCACAAGTCAATGCAACGGCTACTTTGAAGATTGGAAGTCAGACTTTCAGTGCTTCAACAGAACCGGGAAATTCCTTCCTCGGCCAAGGTACTGGGACACTAACCTTGGATATCGATGTTGATGAAACTGCAATTTCTAATAATGGGCTTATTGAACTTACGCTCACTGCTAGTACAGTCGTCTTTTCATTGCCTACTGGCGATGCGATGTTGGAGTTTAAGTGGGGTTCGGAAGAAAGTGATTCAACTCTTGAGGCGGATATTCCACTCTTTGACCTGACCCTACTTGAGCCAGAAGTTGAAGGCTCTGAAGTGTATTTCTCAGTCGTTATCAATTCAAATTGGGGCATGGACATTCTTTCAAAATCTGAATCTCTTGAAATGTTGGTAGGGACGACGATACTTACTGGTGATCCAATTGAAACTTCTCAAGGAGATGGTGTTCGTGTTACTTGGACCTGGGAGGGTGCAGCAGGAGGTATTGAAACAGTGTCAGTTGAAACCCGCCTCACGCTCGAGACCGGAGGTGCTTCACTCTCTGGTTCGACCTCTTTTGAAATCGAAACATTTGACTCGAACGGTGGAACAGGAACCTATTATCCACCCGATGAACCTTTGAAGACCACTGGAGATGGAAGTCCACTTACTATCACTGGAACGTTTTCACTTGTATCTTCGGATGAAGGTCTTGAACTTGAACGTCAAACACGAATTGAGATCGGTGGAGAAATGGCTTTTTGGATGCGATGGGGAATGGACCATCTTGGAGATGAAGTAACACCACTTACCGATGTCCTGAAAAGTTTCGATGCAGGAAGCGTCGGCGATGAACAACGTGTGAGTCGTACTATTGAAGACACAGAAGTTAACGAATTTGAACGTCAAATGTTGAGTACAAATGGTGCAGGTTTGGCTGCTTATTACCTTGGAGTAGGGCTTGGTTTTGAAGTGGAAGATTTACTCGGAGCTCAAACAAAAGATTTCAACACTTTCGATGTTGATGTTGACTTGAATGGTGAGGCAAATGTGGTGAACCACCCAATCACATTGATTATCTCGTCGACAATAATCATTCCCAATGGAGAACGCGTTTCTCTTTTTGAAAATTTCATTACAGCCCAACCTTCTCCGTTATGGAGTGGATATACACTTTCGTTGAGCGGAACATCTTCTGCAATGAGTTCTTTCGCAGGTGCCACAATGGACCCCGGTGAATCTGTATCACTCAGCCATTCGCGCTTGCCTTGGGGGGAAATATTTGAAGTGAAAGGCGATGATATCGGTCAAGATGATAAATTCAAATTCACAGCAACTCCAACCAAGGATCCAATTCACAGTCCACTCCCGTTACTTCTCTTGGTCATCTTTGGCCTTGGATTTGGATTCCTGGTGGCTTTGAAACTGACGAAAAACCGGCAAAGAAAGATTGTGTATGTTGAACTTGTCTTGGTCCCACTTGTTGTTCTCATCCATTTCTTTGGCTATCAACCACCTTTCGTTGGTGGGGCAGTTGCTATGGCAGTTATGATCTGGTGGGTTACAGCAGTTACAAGCCCCCGTTCAAGGACCGAATTGGTTCAAGAAGCCATGACGCTGAGCACACCCGTCATACCATGTCCTGCTTGTTCAACTCCGAATCCTATCATGAGTCAACAAAGGCCTTTGCGATTCGCATGTGTTGGTTGCGAACGGGTAATCAAAATTGTAGCCTAATCAAAGGTTGAGCCCTTTGAGAGAACTAACAATTCTCGTCGCTTCTTGGTAGTCTGTCGGTGAAAAATAACCTGCAAATTCACCATCTTCTTGTACCGCAACAACGGCTTGTGGTGCTCTTTCTTGAATATCTGCGAGAACTGATTTGAGAGTCTGGTTAAGTTGAACTTCAAGGAAATCCATTTCCATCCACTCTGAACATTTAGCCTCATTCGAATCAATATTCTCTGCAAAGGCTTTGAGGAATTGGCGCTGTCCAATGACGCCTTTCGTTTTTGAATCATCGTCGAGAACGACAAGGATTCCACCTGATATCGTCAATAATCGTCTTGAGGCCTCAGCCATCGAGTCGTCGATGCCAATGGTCATGTGTTCATCATCAAGTTTCAAATCTGCTACTGTCTTCGACATACTCGCCACTGCTTTCCGGTTAGAGTTTTGTCCTATGATTCTTCCCTTGGGTCAACATTCACGAATGAGTGAAGATGAGCGTTGAATTATCTATGATTCGAGCGTATCCAATACGTTCGAGTTGGACCATCGTTCCGGCTGGATATGTGTGTGCTTCCATCAACCCCTCGAATCTTTTTATTTCACCATCTTCGGCTACAAGAAGAACAGCAGGGGTGGCATTTGTATCTGGAATCCAATGTATGATTGGCCGTCGGTCGTTTCGCTCAATCGAGCCAATTCCAGCAAGATTGCCGTTGATTTCAATGTTTGAAAATCCTTTCAGACGCACTTCGTTTTTGACAGCATCTTCATGCTCAATCCAAATGGCTTTATTCGAAACATCGAAAGTTCTCATACCCCGACTGGAATGGTTTGGATGAACTTCAACACTCACATTCGAAGGGTGTTCGCCCTCCAGATGCAATTTTTCAGGTTGGCGAATGAAAGCAAGACGAGGTGCATCATCATCGATACTTTTGGTATTGTGAGAAAAGAGTGTTGAAAGTGGAACTGAAATGTCTTTTTGAGTCACACCTAATTCCACCCAAAAATCTCGTAGGGCTTTGGCTGTTATGCCTCTTTTTCGCAGAGCAGTCAATGTGGGTAACCTTGGGTCATCCCATCCGGAAAACAATCCCGCCTCTATGTCTCTTCGCATTTGCGAGGTTGAAAAACCACCCCATTCATGGACTTTAACTCGGCCCCAATACATCGTTTCGGGGTATGTCCAGCCAAAGTGCTGATAGAGCAAAGTTTGCTTACGAGTTGAATCCATGAGGTCTTTTCCTCGAATAATATGAGTTACACCCTGGATATAATCTTCAACAGCACTTTGGAAATCAAGCAGCGGCCAAACACGGTATTTGGAGCCAATAGATTTGCGTGGATGTGGGTGCTCTTGCGTATTTTGAATTCGCAAAGCAGGCCAATCACGGAGGGCAGGATTTTTCAAATCCATTGCTGTTTTCACTCGAACGACAGCATCGCCAGGGACGAAAGTGCCATCTGTCATTTTGCTCCATAGTTCGAGGTTTAACTCAACATCATTCGCTCTACATGGACACTCAGTTTTGCTGACTCTATATTCCTTGAATGCTTCACCGCTGCATTGGCAGACATAACCAAAGCCTCTTTCCAACATTAAGACTGCATGTTCATAATAGTGCGGCATTTGTTCACTTGCAATGACTATTCGGTGAGGTTTGAAACCAAGTAACCATTCTGCTTCTTCAGGAATTTGCAGATAAGCTTCTGGTAGCGGTGGCTTGACAACCGTATCGGTATCATCGAATCGAAGAATCAATTCCCCATCCCATTCCTTCGCATAATTTCCATTGATGACAATCCCACGGGCATGGCCAAATGAAAGTGGACCGTTTGGATTTGGGGCAAAGCGAAGTACGACTTTCCCTTTAACAGCATTTTTGAGTTCGGGAAGACCTTCTCGACGTTCCTTCTTTTCTCGTTTTTCGAGAAGATGTGGTGCTTCGACTTCTAAGATTGCTTGCAGAGCAGCAATACCTTGTTCCGCTGCCATTTTATTCGCCTCTGCCACTGCTTTAGCGATGAGAGGTGAAATGATTTTTCCGTGCTCTCGCAAGTCACTTCGACTCCCCATAAGTCGGCCAATGACAGAACCTGGGGCAGCCTTTCCTTCGTATTCAATTGCATTTTGCAAAGCAAGGTGCCGGAAAGCGGTGAGCGTTTCTTCATCGGGTGTCCAAGTCATGGGGCTCAACCTTTCCTGTAGCCTTTGCTTCATCAACTGCTCGCTTGATGAGCGCCTATTATGTCAAAAAAGGGTTTTTTGATTTTGTACAGTAAAAGGGCGTTTTGGCGGTTCAACACCATACATCTCCATCCAAGCACGAGACACGGTCTTCCACGACCAGCGGAGTTCCGGATGTGGAGTTGATTCAAGCAGGAGCATGGCTAAGGCTGCCTTTGTCTTTGGATCACTTGGATAACCCGAACCCAGCGGATGTCCGATTTCATCTGTAATTTGTTGAATTTGTATGTCTCGTTGAACCTTTGCCAGAATACTTGCCATCCCAACAATTGGATATGTAGAGTCGGCTTTGTGTTCTGAATGAATAGATGAATCATCCCAAGGCCATTGTGGCATCCGAGCCGCTATTCGGTCAGTGAATCGCTGCTCATTCACGTCACAAGCATCGTTCAATACCGTAAGTGGTTCCTTCACTTGTTGTCGTATTTCAATCAAAGCTTCGGAAAAAAGTTCGACCTCAAGTACATTTAATCCAGTGGTTTGAACACCATGGTCGACACGTTCAGCTTGACAGACAATCAATGAGAATTTCCAACCACGTTCCTTGGCTTGGACATAAAACCAGTCCACTAATTCCACCCGTTTCTTATGCGTCAAATCTTTCGAATCCTTGACGCCGTGTTCAACCAACATTTCGAGGTCAGCCGATGGCATTGCTACGGCACCTACGACAAGTGGACCCAGAACAGGCCCTCTTCCCGCCTCATCGATACCCACATGCCACATGACTTCACCTAAATATCGAGGTCATCATTTTCGGTGTTCGGGAGAGGAACCGATTGTGATTCAACAGATTTCGTTTCATCCGTATCCAGTGCAGTAGTTTTGAGAGTTTCATTCCCTTCATGCGGAACTGAAACTTTTCCGGATTGGATATCTTCGAGCAAGGAATCCGCTGAAGAACGCAACTCGTTCGAACTATGAAAATCTAACACCGTATTGGCTGCCTGAGTGAGTGCAGGATTGACCGGCTCACTGACCGGCTTGTATGTTCCTGCTCGATTTTGGAAAGCCTCCTGGAAATGGTCTGGATGAACCTTCAGAGCAGTATCTTCAGGCACTTGTTTATCTGTTGCACTGAATTTATCCATCCAGTCCCCAACAACTTCAGGTTCTTTTTCACGATACAATTCCTCGAGTTGCTTTTGTTCAAGATTCCTTTGATTACGGGCAGTAATCGATTTGTAAATAATGGCTCCAGAAAACAAAACTGCACAGAACATCAAAAACCATGCCTTGAAAAAATCCCAGCCGGTATTGAGTGCAGCAGCAAAGTCAAAGGAATCATCCACCTCTGTTTCTTGCCAAGGTATTCCTTTGTAATCCCCTTGACAGGTGTAGGTAAAGAGAGTACTTGGCTCAAATTGTGAACGAACACTCGTGTTAACCCATACCGTGCCGTTACTCAGTTGGTCGATTGGTAAATCAACCCAAGCACGAACAGTGAAATTATAGCCGATAGGAATATCACTTACTTCGAAGGAACGAGGGTACTCAATGTCTTCTTCATAGATGGCTATGAAGGGAGGAATAAACGACATGTCTGTCGAATGTGATGATTGCAATTGAACCAATAAACCGTCAGCAGTATTCCCTTCATTTCGAAGAGTCATGGCGATTGATAGACGCCCTTGGTTGTCAATTTCTTCAACGATATCGGTGAATACCCATTTGATAACTGGAGCTATTTTTACCGGTATTCGAGCAATTCCAACGAGAGTATCTGTGTTAAGTAATCGAATTTCTACAACGACATCATCTAATTCAAAAGCATAAGCAGATGCATTTGCAGTGATGTTAAGCAAAGTGAGTTCGACAATACCATTTGGTTCAATTTCAGTCGTTGAGAGAAGAAGTTCTGCTTCAACAAATGTAGGTACCTGTATTATTGTGAATTCATAACTATCAACCGCATTTCCTGAGTTCTCTATTGAAACACGTGCATCACACGTTTCATTTGGTAACAAATACTGGCATGAATCTGTAAGCAATTGCACAGACCCACTTCGCTGCCAATCAATGGATGCGCTGACATCTATCGTTTGCATTCGAGCAAGCGCACCGCTGGCAAAGATGCGCAAACGAACATCGATGTCCCCTGAATATTCCAGTGGCGCTTGGAATCCAATTTCAAGAGTTCTCGATTCATTTGGTTGGAGCATATTTCCTTCTAATCCTCCGAAAAGAGCCATTGTCCAACCCTCATATGTAATTCTGTCACTGATTGGGATGCCAACGATTGGCTCACCATTTTCAGATACTGCTTCCAGCGTAATATTGACCAAGTTTGGCGTATTACCCGTGTTTCGAACAGAGATGGGGATTCGATCATTCCCTCCAGGTTTGAGCAAGAGATTGTCGCCACCTGAATCAATAGAAACATTGTAGAAATCATCCATTAAAAGGTCAAAAGACCATTGTGATATCGCACCATCTATGCCAGATACGGCTTTCAATTGAAATCGTGGCCCAGTATTTGCAAGTGGAGCCCCATCGATAATTGGGGGGACGTCTATCCACAAAAATACATACGTCAATGAATCCGGTTGGAGCGTTTCAAATGCGTTGACGCCTTCGGTAGAATCCATTGTCCACCCCCAATTCCACCCCGTTTGAGAATACAAGTTGAAGGTGATATCATCTTCTAATGTGGCATTGTTTGTAATGTTCATGGCAACAGAAGTTCTTGTTCCTGGTGTGACGATAAATGATGAGATTCCCGACACCCCAAAGTTGAGATTTGAATAAGGCGCCACAAGGGCTTGAAACGTTTCGATTTGATGCCAATTTTGGTCGTTTTGAGAGGTAAAGTTCAATGAAAAATTATACACCCCGAAAGGTGTAGTTGCATCAGAGGTCAGATTAAATTTCACTTGCCGAAGATATCCGCTTTCAACGAATTTAGTGTGCGGCAAACCTGTTGCATTCAAGCCACTCACTTCCGACTCGAGTTCAAAGGAATAGAAATCATCATCTTCACCAATGTTGTGCAGTGTGAACAAGACTTCTACCAATTCATTTTGGTGAAGTGTAATTTGGTTGAGCCCAATCACGTCCAATTCACTGCTACGAGGATGTGTCGATGAAGAATCAGCACCTGCAACAGCAACCGCTACCGTTGAATGCAGCAGGAGGATCATCACAATGAACACTCTGCGCATAACCCGTCCATATCATCATGCACTTCAACATCACTCAATGTATGCATCGCAGATGTTCGTAGTCTTCATGAAGCAGATGAATCTCGGAAAGGTATGCCACCCCTTTGGCCCTTTGGGAAAAAGAAGCAACCGCTGATGCTTGATGAACCTGAACCTGAACCGATTGTTTATCGTAAAGATGCGGATCCCAGCCAAGAAGTATTGGCGGATAATTCCCATCGTGAATCAGTGGATTACAAAGCAGCAGTCTCTCTTTTTGGCAACGGTGCTACAACTGTGAAACGTGCTGAAGAACAATCTCAATTCTATGAAGGAATCATTGATTCGGCAACAACCCCTGCTGCTGTTGAAAAGTTCACATGGATTCATCATACTGATGGATATCACTACAAACAATTTGCCGATGGCCGATTTGACTCAGTCCCCCATCAGAAAAAGTCTGATGGTACGTATGCTCCATACTAATCTAAACAGGGTCTGGAAGTACAGATCGTAAAGCAACGATGTCGAACTCGGCCCCGTTCAAAGGCACGCGTAACTCGTATTGTGCACTCACTGCGGGGTCCATCTCCCCAAAGCAGCCGACATGAACATCATTGATGACGACTTTAGCGCAACGGCCAGTAAGCCAAGGGCCCATTGTACCTTTCAATGGTTTAATCGTATATTCTGTTGCGCCCATGTCCCTTAAGAGAGCTTGAATTCGTCCACGGATTGCTGCAAACCCTCCGCCTTGTTCAGCGACGAGGAAGGCAAAGCGATCTCCATTTTTGTGGTCGCGAATAACCGTTCCTAATTCATAGACCGCTTGGGGCAAATCATGATGGCGGTTTGATGCCATGAGTCGGAAGAGTCCTGGAAGGAGATATTGGCGAAGTAATGTGTGGTCAATTGTGATGGGATTTGTAATCCGAGTAACTTCTCCCATTGGTGGCCAGCGCATTGCCTCAAATTGGTCAAAATCATTTGACAATGTTAAAGATTGAATCTGCATGAAACCAAGTCCTTGGAGCGATTCTCGAAGTCGGCGTCGAATGTGCGTGTCGCCACGTGGTACTGCGGTAAGTGGTGCTTTGGGTACATCATTACCCAAATCCTCATACCCATGTCCAATAGCAACATCTTCTACCAAGTCAACCGGGTGGAGGATATCAAATCTCCATCGAGGCATTGCAAAAGTGAGAATTGAATCGCCTTCAACTACATCAGACATTTTAGTTACGGTTGTTGATGTGAATTCTGTAGCCGGAATTCGTCCCAAATATTCACCACCCATTCTGTTGATTGAAGCACTTATTTCTTCATCGGTAAGGTTTCGGCCTAATAATCCATCAAGAAGCCGTTGAGTGACCTGATGTTCAATTGGATGTGCTATGGGGAGGTGTTCGATTTTTCCATCATAACCAGAGACTTCAACCGATTCAATTTGACCTCCACGTTCGGCCAATTGCAGCGCTATAAGCATGAGGCTCGATTCGCAAGCACGACGATCCCAGCCTGTGACATCGATGAAGAAATCGGATGTAGCATGACTTACAGTAGTATGATTGCCATTGATGATTGGTGGGAAGGAAAGAACCTCGTTGTTCGAATCGAAAATAACTGGATAGGATTCCATCCCTTCAAGCAAATGTGCATAATCCATTCCTTTCGGGTGAGTGGATAATATCTCATCTAGAGTTAATTCTTCAGTCATGGCTAAGGGGCAAAAACTGGTTGAGCCTGGTGCCGCTTTTACATAGAATGGTGGAGCGATTTTAGCGAGGTCATGTACGCCAATAGAAGCCCTTCTACGACCACGTCCCAAGGCGAAATGCAATTTTTCTTGGTGTTCCATGAGTGCTTTGATAAATTCATCTTTTTCTTCTGCATTCGTTCCAGTTTCGACATTTCGGACTACTGCACCCAATATGACTGGGCGAATGTGTTCAAGTGCTGAGTCGACGTGCATTTGGATTGCACCCTTTTCTACGTTTAGACTTGGTTCACTTTTAGCACCATGCAAAAAGGGCCGAATCGCTTTGGCCAGAGTTTCTCCTGACAAGAGGTCGGGGCGGTCGGGAAAAATCTCAATGTCGAGTGTGCTTTCATCACAGGTATCAATATCAGTGCCAAGTAATGGTAATTGAGAGGCCATTTGTTCAACATCATGTTGTAAACCATGGCGGGCCAAAAGTTGGCTCAGTAATTTTTGTTCGATGGATATTGTTGGCATTCTTTCACCTCAGCGTGCGAACCAGTGTGGCAATGGCCGGTCATATCCAACGAGACGCAATCCACTGATAGAAGCGGTTTCGTAGTCAAGGGCCCGTAGATGTTGGCGTTGAAGTTGTTCGATAGAATCTAAGCCAAGTCGTCGAAGAATAGCCGTTAATTCATCTCCAACACTCTGTAGCCAATGTGCTAAATCTTGAGGGTCCTGCATAGGGACTTCACAGCAAATCATTTCGATGCCGGAAGCCCGTAAAATTGCTAAATCTTGACCACTGGCTGAGAGTCCAAGGAGTATTCCAGTTTGAGTTGCAGAGCCTGATAAATGAGATTTAGTTGACCGTCCAATCATTGGGAGGGCAGCAGCCTCGGCAATGCCCGAACCGTCTTCAATTCTACTTATTGCCAAATCAATTTCATGGTGGGACGAGCGAACATGCAGTGATTCAACTCTTGATATTGAGTTGAGGAAAGAAATAGGTTTTTTCATCCCTAGGAGGGTTCGAGTAGCAACGATAAATCCATCAATTTCTTCAGAATTCATTGCAGGTAAGTCGTCGAGGTCGACAACCATTCCGCTGCTGTTTTCCAAAAGTTCCGGGGCATCTGCTAAATTAGAAGTATCGATGAGTGATAAATCTATTCGTCGTGGTTGTTCTCGAGTGATGAACGGTTGTTTTGCTAGAATTTGGGCAACGTCGAATTCCTCTTGATTGGCGGGATGGAGCAATTCACCACTCGAAATTACTGGGAGAAGCGGTAAAGGGAATGCGAGTGGGTCTTTTTCCTCACTCTTTTCAGGTATCAATACAGCAATGTCGCAGGTTTGGTAAGGTGCTGTATGATGCAAATCTCCAGCAACCAAACCTATGCTTGACAAATCTGATGAAGAAACTGGAATTTCAGTTTGCTCGATGTAAAGACGTTCTGAAGGCACCAAACATGCAGCATCTTTTGGAATTTCCATATCTTCATTTCCGAGTTGAGAATTAATTGATTTGACTTCTGCAGCTGTGAGAAGTCTTTGTTCTACCCCTGAAGGAAGTCGGCTTGGGTATCGGCCATTGATGATAATTTTCCCACCGGTCATACCAGCGCCTGGGTTGCGGCCAACATCTCCATGGATGACAATGATTCCATCTTTCATTCCACCTCCAACACGGTCGCCAACAGAACCTCGAATCATTAACAATCCACCACTCATCATAGCACCCGCATCATCGCCAACACCATCCAATACACTAATTTCTCCGCTACGCATTGCATAACCCGTGTAATTTCCTGCGAGCTGCTCACACACGATGATATTTCCACGATTTCCGGCACCGAGGAAAGAACCTACATCGCCTTGTATTGTGAATCGACCGCCGCTACCAAAAGCAGCGACCCAAGAGCCGAGAATTCCAAGGGCACGCATTCGAGAACCTGCAGGCAAGTTCGGACATAGGCCAAGTTCTCCGTTCTTCGGAACCGGGTCCCCTGCACTGGTCCAACCAATGCGAAGAATTGCATCCTGTTTGGCTGCTTCAATCAATCTGGGGCCGAGTTTCTTGTTGATATTGAAAGAGCGTTCAACAACCTCTCGTGGTTCGGCCATGATGCTCGGCTGTTGCTCCATATCCAAATAGCCTCCCGTGTCAAATGTAGAATTATTGAGGTTTCGTATGAGCGTTAAAACCGCCATGATATTTTTCACCGTTTCAACGATGTGTTAATAGAGGGTCTTCAAAGGCAGGTATATTGAGAACCATGACAATCAAGGTGGCTATTAACGGATACGGTACAATCGGAAAGCGAGTTGCAGATGCAGTCGACGCTCAAGACGATATGGAAATTGTGGGAGTTACTAAAACACGTCCAGCGTTTGGTTGCGACTTAGCAGTTCGTAAAGGCTACCCGCTTTACTGCACATTCGATGATGCAGAGCGAATCGCTTCTTTCGCAGATGCAGGATACACATGTCATGGGGGATTATCCGATTTACTCAAAATTGCAGACATTGTTGTCGACTGTTCACCTGGAAAAGTCGGTGCTTCAAACAAGGAAACCTATGACCAAGCAGGCGTTAAGTGGATATTCCAAGGTGGTGAGAAACATGCAATGACTGGTATGTCATACACCTCATCTGCAAACCATAGGGAGAATTTGAATGTGCAAGGTACTCGTGTTGTTTCCTGCAATACCACTGGACTCTCTCGAACATTGGTTCCATTGTATGAGCACTGTGGCGAACTGAAAGTTGAATGCACAATGATTCGGAGAGCCGCAGATCCCGGAGACTCAAGCAAAGGCCCGATTAATGCTATCAAGCCTGTCCTCAAAGTGCCATCGCACCATGGTCCGGATGTGATGACTGTGAAGCCAGAAATTCAAATTAATTCAATGGCAGTTGCTGTTCCAACGACAATCATGCACGTTCACGTGATTACGGCGAGTTTGCCTGAGGGTCATGGGCTGACGACTGAATCAATTCTCAAAATGTGGTCAAGCAATCCACGTTTAGTCATTATGAACGGGGCTGAGACTGGAATTACCACGACAGCAGAAGTGATGGAATTTGCTCGAGATATTGGGCGAAAATGGGGCGACTTGCATGAAATTTTCATCTGGGAAGACGGAGTTAAACTCGAAGGGAATACATTGTACTATTTCCAAGCCATTCACCAGGAATCTGATGTAATTCCTGAAAATGTCGATGCCATTCGGGCCTTGACCGGAATTGAAGAGGACTGGTTGGTTTCAGTAAACAAAACTGATGCAGCGATTTCAAAGTACAATAATCTTTGATTTGTGTGCCCCATAGGGCACAGCCAAGGGGCGTTTTGAAAAGGGCAGGGTAGTACGAATGACCATGCAAGAAATGCGGCGCCCAGTTTTGATGCTCTTCTTGCTGTTACTGACTTCTCTAAGTCCAGTTCTCCAATCCGAGCCAACTCCTGTCTTGGATTTACAACTCGATGAGCCAAACAAGACTTCACAATCGGAACGCCTTGAACTTGCTACAACTCTTTGGAACCGAGCAGAACCTATCCCCATTTTGGATGTAGAATTGCGTCCATCAAGTGGGATTTTGCGTCTCCAATCCGGCGAATTTGACCCTTTGGTTTCTGATGGCCCAAACTTGCATTCACAATATACGGACCTGAACGACCCGGCTCAATCGGCTCTTGCATTGATTCAATTGCATCAGCATGATGGTGTCGTTCTTGAGCAACTGGTGAAGGAATATTCCATCACGCCTTTGGACTTTATTGCCGATGAAGGCTGGCTCATTCGCCTCGCTTCACCCCCTCTCTCATCTCTTGAAGAGTTACAAAACGATGAACGTGTACGTTGGGCTGGCGTACAGCACCCTGGTTGGCGAATACATTCCTCGCTTCTCGAACCATCATCAGTAACCCATTTGGCACTCGTGCCTTCATCTGACCTTGCTATCGGAGGTTTTGACACCCTCAGTCTCGACTTAGTCAAAATGGGTGCGAATGAGGCATGGTGCGGTGTAGGATTGTGTGAAATACACTTTGACTCTCAATTCCAATCACTTCTTCTCAACAATATCATGCACGATGGTCGTATTATTTGGACCGAGCCAACAACGGGTCTTGTCCTGCACAATGCAGTTGCTGGTGCTATAATTGGCCAAACTGGTATCGCCACAAATGCGCCTTTCACTCTTGACGGCTCTGGTGAAACAATTGCCATTACAGATACAGGGTTGGACCAAGATCACCCTGATATCGTCGGTCGAGTTGCAGGTGTTTACACCCAATTTGGACTTGACCCTTCACCGTCCGATACCAATACTGGGCATGGAACCCACGTTACTCTTTCCGCTCTTGGAGATGGCTCAGGTGATACATCAGCACAAGGTATTGCACCTGCTGCTAACCTCGTCATGTATGCACTTGAACACGACCCAACCGGAGTTTTTGGTCGGCTTGGTTCAATCTACGACTTACTTAACGATGCAGAACAGAAAACTGCTCGTATCGCCATCAATGCTTGGGGCTCAAATGGAAATTATGGGCATTATACCGCTGATTCACGTTCTGTAGATTTGCTTGTAAGTGACAAAAATACTGTTCTACCTCTCTTCTCAGTTGGAGACCGGGGTAGCCAAGGGTCGTCTCAAGTATCTGCTCCAGCAACCGCGAAAAACGTTCTTGCAGTTGGGACAACTCATACCGGTGCATTAACCGGCAGTGTTTCTAATATCTCGAGCCAAGGGCCAAGCCTCGATGGTCGAATTAAGCCTGACATTGTTGCCCCGGGAATGGACATTTGTTCGGGACTTGCAGAAGAAGCCAAATCCCCCACTGGATTTGGATGTGGCACAGGTACACATTCCGACGGTAGTAGTCTTTACATGTCGCTCTCTGGTTCTTCACATGCGACTGCCATTGCTGGAGGAGCAACAGCACTTGTGCGTGAATTCTTGCGCGAGGAACTGGGAATTAACTCCCCCTCTGCAGCTTTAATCAAAGCAGTTGTCATCAATGGAGCAACGGATTTGGGAGCTCCTGATATTCCAAACGCTCTCGAAGGATGGGGTCAAATCGACCTTGAAAGAACGGTTTTACCAATGGATGGAGCAACCCCTCTGGATACTTTCATCGATCACAACAAACAATTGGATGCTGGATTTGGATTACTCTATGCATTTACTCTTGACCCAAGTCATGGAATTGATATGACGCTGGTATGGTCTGATGAGGAGGGGAGTGCAAACGCTGCTCAAGCGAATTCTCGATTGGTGAATGACTTGGATTTGATTCTCGTTGACCCATCTGGAAACGAGTGGCTTGGTAACGATTTCACATCTGGCTTTTCGACAACAGGTGGTGTTGCTGATACCATCAACAATGTCGAACGGATTAAAGTTGCACCAGGCGTTCTTACTGCATCTGGGCAATGGCAGGTTAAAGTAATGCATCGAGGAGGCACCACCCAATCCTTTGGACTCGTTTTGGTTGCGAATGCTACATCAAACCCACAATCCGATTTGGCAACATATAATGGAAGCATCGTTCCTTCATCACAAGAACCACTCAAGAATGATTTAATCACCTTACAATTAGGTTGGATTAATCAAGGTACTTTATCCTCTGGAACCTTCCATGTTACCCTTGAAGACCTTACTACGAATGAAACATTATTCGATGCTGACCGCCCAGGACTTGGGCCAGGAATTGTTGATTCGTTTTTACTTCAGCATCAGTTTACTTCAACAGGCACTCATTCATTACGACTCAGTATTGATACGCTCAATCAAGTACCAGAAATGAACGATGGTGTCAATGGTGTAAACAACAATGTGTGGACTCAAGACATAGAAGTAACAGCTCTTGGGGTCCGTGTTGTCGCTTTAGATGCCTCAGGAATTGCCCCAACGACACCGGAAGCACGGGCAGATTCAGCAATGAAAGTCTTCGATGTACTCAATGACACTGGCATTGATATTCCAATACACATTCTTCATGAAGGAACAGGCCAACAAAGTGTTACTCTTTCGGTAACCAATGTACAAATGCCTCAACCGGGGCGACCCGATTTCTTACTTGCTCCTGAAGATTATTGGACCAAGACGGTTTCTGAGATTGGCCCTTACATTGTGGAAGGACAAGGTGAAGAAGGCGATTTCAAGATGCTTACAGTTCACCTTGAGAATGAATATGCAGACTTGTCTGATTCTTCTGCGCCTCGTTATGCACGGGCAGGAACTTTTGTTGTTGATATCATCGCTCGATATCAGGCACAACCTACTGTATCTCACACACAACGTGTAACCATCGTTGTTCCCGAAGTGAATGCAGTCAACATTGGCGCAGCAGGAATAAGCGGTTTATCTGCAGCACCAGGAGACTCAACAGGTTTCGTTATCTCCGTGATGAACATTGGAAATACTCCTGGGCAGTATGTCGTATCTTGCACCTCTGAAAATCGTTGGCAAGTTATGCTTGGCTCATCGAATTCTTCGACACTTGAATTTGAACCTTTGAACATCAAAGAGTCTCTTCCTATGTATATTCGCATCTTTGTCCCCCCTGTTTCTAACGGTGCTCCTGTTTCTGGTTCGACCGATACAGTAACGTGTTGGGTCAATTCACAAAATGATGCTGAAATGAATTTTACTCAATCCGTTGATGTCTTGGTACTTCCTCAGGAATCTTTTGAAGGAGATTTGTATGATGACCTCGGACCAATTGGCCCTTCAGCAATCAATCGGAATTGCATGGTTGATACAGGCGAACAAGTTTCACTCAATCTAACTGTTGAAAACACTGGCAATACCGCAATAGATTTGGATGTAATAATACAACCCTCCAACCCTCTTTGGCCGATTCAGGTCAAGTATCAAGATCAACTCGACAGTCGCCAGATTTCTCTTACTTTGGCCGGCGGAGAAGTTACAACAGTCAATTTTGTATTGGGAGTACCACCCGTTGCCGAGGAAGGCGAAACAAATAATTTCGTCATACGGACGGAACTCAATGCCCAGCAATTTGTTTCGAATACGACCGTTCTCAAGGTGAAAGACGACCTTTCAATGGAATTAACCGGTCCTGAATCTGGCGTTATTGAAACCGTTATTTCCTCAGACTTTTCCTTCGGAGAATTTAACGTTACGAATACAGGTAACGCTCCATTGACGCTAAATTGGAGCAATGGACTTGCTCCTGATGGTTGGACAGTCGGTTTTGCAAACCCAAGCAACTATCTCGAGCCAAGAGAGAATCGAACAGTACGTCTTGGGTTTATTCCTCCTGCCAATGCACCTGCAACTTCCGAGGCGTTCGAATTGGTTGTCACAGCATCTGGATATAACGATGGGCGCATGATTCAATATTCAGTGTCCGTCAAAGTCTCAGTTCTTGCATCATCCTTTGCGAATATTACGGTTGAGGATGCCAGCATCACTCCGTTTATCCTTGTTTCAAGAGAAGAAACTGTCCGTCAAAATATTGTCATTCGAAACGACGGAAATGTGCCGTTAAGCGGTGATGTCCTCAGTGAAGTTTTAGACGCAGATGGTAACCTTTCCAAGGCTTGGTCTGTTTCATGCACACCAAATAATGTTGATTCAATTGCAGTTGGCGAAGTTCTAATTCTTGTTGTCGAACTTACACCAAGCGAAAACGCCCAAAAAGGAAAGGTCATGACGACCATAACATTGAATTCAGGAGATTCGGTTTATGGAACATTGTCCATTGAATCATCTGTCGATTCTGCGACCGGGACAAAAGGATTGTTCAGTTTCTTACCACTTTATCTTTCCTTGCCGTTGGTAGGTGTTGTCATCATAGGTGCAGTCGTACTAGCCCTACGAATGAAAAAGAGTGGTGAATTAACTGACTCTGGAGAAGAACTTGTGGCACCGGATGCCTTTGTCAATCCAGATCATCTTGGCACTCGAAGAGATGATGCTTTGGACATTGGATACGCTGTTGATGAAATAGCGAGTGGAGAAGTATCGTCTGATGAAATTGCAGCGGCGCTTGCTCAATCGTTGCAAATGCCTTTGCCAACTGCTCCTGCTGCCGTACCTATGGGGCTTCCACCTGGAGCAGCATCTCTCAAGCCACTCCCAATGCCACAAGGACTCCCTCCAGCAGGAATGCCACCGAAGGCTCTGCCATTACTTCCAATTCCACAACCGATGCCAATGCCAACACCTGTTGCTCTTCAAGAGCCAGCACCTTCGATAGGTCCGCCTTTGCCAGCATCTGGATTGCCCGAAGGTTGGACAATGGAACAGTGGCAACATTATGGCCAACAATGGTTAGACCGGCAGTAACTTTCCGGGGCGTATCTCTAATATGATGCACCACTAGGGCGTGTCATGAGCAGTATTGTATTGTTTGGACCACCCGGTGCTGGAAAAGGCACTCAAGCAGAAAGAATCATGGTCGCTACTGGTTTACCTCAAGTCTCTACTGGCGATATGTTACGTGCTGCAGTCAAAGCAGGAACAGAAACTGGTATGGTAGCGAAAGGATTCATGGAATCTGGGCAATTGGTTCCTGACGCAGTCATCATCGACTTGATCAAGGATCGAATCCTCGAGCCTGATGCAGCCAATGGCGTCATGTTTGATGGATTTCCTCGAACTATTCCACAAGCAGAAGCCTTGGCTGGAATCACATCTGTCACGCATGTTATTGCGATTGAAGTTCCTGATGAGAGAATCGTCGAGCGAATCTGTGGGCGATACTCGTGTGCAGGTTGCGGCAGTGTCTATCACGACACCTTCAATCCAGTTGCAAGTGGTGGGTGTAATTGTGGTCAATGGCAAGAGAAAAGACGAGCTGACGATAACGAAACAACCGTGAATTCACGTCTTGGCGCCTATCACGAACAAACCTCACCTCTCGCCGACTGGTACCGCTCAAAAGGAATCTTCCACGCAGTAAATGGCGACCGTGCAATCGATGAGATAACGGGAGATATTCTTGTCGCATTAAATCAATGAGGTGAGGGTTTGAGTTCTCGAAACAACCGTCGTCGTCAAAGTAAAATCGACCGACGAGCAATTGCCCGTTCAAGCCAAGTTCGGCTCATTAATATACTCGAAAACCCTTCGCAATACGATGAACAAATCGTTCTTTCAAGCGCACAACATTTAGTCAAGATATCTCAACGACATCGCCTCCCAATACCGTCAAAGGCCCGACACTTGTTCTGCCGACGTTGCCTGGCACCCCATCGGTATGGCGAAAATATTCGTGTTCGAATTTTAGCAGGTCAACGTGTTGTTACCTGCTTAGAATGTTCAAGTATCCGGAGATACGGTGGTGGCCCTCAACATCACCGTATACAGAATCCATGAATTTGGTAGCATGAACAACGGTCACCTACATGAACAAGTGGCGACTCGGAAGGTTTGGTTATCATGGCTAAGGACATCCCAGAATCTATTCGTCGAGAGGCTATGTCGCGCGAATTCCAACCCAGTATCCGTGTTGGGAAGTCTGGGATTACTGAAACTCTAATTTCGGAAATCGATGCACAATTACAAAAACGTAGTTTGGTAAAAATCAAAATAAACCGAGGTTTGTTTGAACGAAAAGACATTGCAAATGTATGGTCTCATTTGGCTGAAGAGACGAATTCTATTGTCGTTTTGGCTCGAGGAAATGTCGGCGTTCTTTGGCGTTAGGCAAGCGCTATCAAGGAAATACTCAAATGATGATTTAATTAGGCGTGTTCATGAAGGCAAGTATTGTACTTGGTGGAAACCGTCGGCACATCTCCCAATACATTGGACTCGGGCTGTTAGCGTTTACTGGGACTATGATGTTTACCACTTCCTCTATGGCAGGAGGTGGCGGTTCGGCATCTGCTTCGTTTCAACCTATCGAAAATTCGCAAGCCATTCTGGTCGGCTTAGGAATTTTACTTGGCGTGTATGCACTCATTATCACTGAAATTGTTCACAGGACACTTGCCGCTGCAGTTGGTGGATTACTTGCAATTATTGCTCTTGGCTTTTACTCGGAACAAGCCTTTACTCTTGGAGAAGCCACGACGCTCATCGATTGGGAAACAATCGGCCTCCTTCTCGGAATGATGGTGATGGTAGGAATACTTTCACATACTGGTTTGTTTGAATGGTTTGCAGTTCAAGCATACAAAAAGAGCGGCGGTTCGGTATGGACGCTCGTTGTTATTTTGTGCAGCGTCACTGCTGTCCTTTCTGCATTTTTAGATAATGTTACAACGATGCTCCTGCTCACTCCAGTCACTATTCAGTTGGCTAAAGTACTTGACATAAAGCCAATACCTTTGCTCATTTCCGAAGTCTTGTTTTCGAATATTGGCGGTGCAGCAACCATGATCGGTGACCCGCCAAATATCATGATTGGTTCAGGTCTTTCAGCCGCTGCAATAGAGAAAGCCGGTTATCCTGACCTAGCAAGTGCCGGAGTAAATTTCAACGATTTCATTATCGAAATGGCACCAGGTATTTTGATGACCGTGGTGCCGAGTTTCATGTTTCTCAAGTGGTTTTACGCAGAAGAATTTTCTGGAAGCCGTATCCGAGATATTGCAGAACTGGAATCAAAGTATGGGATTAAAGACGCGGCAATGCTCAAGGTCAGTGGGGCCATCTTGTTCCTTGTCGTACTGAACTTCTTCCTCCACCCAATCACTCACATTGCCGTTTCTTGGATTGCTTTAGTCGGTGCTGTAATTATGCTTCTGGCAACAGATCGACATGAATTGGAAGCACCTCTCGAGCACGTAGAATGGTCAACCTTGCTCTTCTTTGCAGGTCTTTTTGTCCTCATAGGCGCTCTTGGATTCCTAGGGGTCATCACGTTTATTGGCGACAATGTGACAAAAGGTATTGCTATGTTTGGAACCGATGCAGAAGGAGATGACGTTCGTCTCGCTGCAGCTGTTTTAATCATCCTTTGGGTTTCTGCAATTGCATCTGCTTTCATCGATAATATTCCATATACCGCGACGATGATACCCGTCGTCATGCAAATTGCTTACGACCTCAACATCGACCTTGGCCCAATGATTTGGGCGCTTGCCTTCGGTGCTTGTTTGGGGGGTAATGGAACGCTCATCGGCGCTTCAGCAAATGTAGTAACAGCCGGTATGGCTGAAGAAGCAGGTTACCCAATTTCATTTAATGAATTTTTCAAAGCCGGATTCCCAATTATGATCTTGACAACTACAATCGTGTCTTTCTATATGATTCTCGTCTATGTCGTGGGTGCTGATGGTGGTGCGACAGTATGGAAACTCGTTTGTATCGGAGTGGCTCTGTTTGGCATCATTTGGCAAGTAGCCCGAGGCCGCTCGAAGGGTAAGAACTTCGCAGATTCCTTGGTTGACAATGATGCGGAGGAATTTATGGATGCTGTCGACAATCTAGTCGACATCGTGGCACGCCATGTCCCTGGTCGTTCTGACTCTGAGGAATGAACTCAGAAGCGTTGATTTGAAGTGCTTAACCCCGTTAGTTGTACCGAGGCAGTGCATGTTTGAGTGTAAAATATGTGGATTACTTTCGCTTGGAGGTTCTGCATGTCCTGCATGCGGGAGTCTACTTCTCGTAGATTTGACCATGGAAGATGGTGATACAACCACGCTACCTAGCGAAGTGCCTGGTCTGGATGAAGCTGTTGCTTCTTGGTATGAACTCGAAGGAATCGAAGCACCTACTGAATCAGAAGAGGAAACATCCACTACGGCAGGAGGGGCCCTACCGTTTGGGTATTCTGGAGAGTCGAACACACATATTTCACGTCTACCATTTGGTGTCGGTAGTTATTCTGGAGGTATGCCATTTGATGAAACTGAAGAAGCCCTACCACTCATCAGTGAACACACAAGTGCATCCGAGTCCAAGCCCATTGAACCAAGGGTTGCTGAAGAAGTGGTCGCACCGGAAGAAGTTGTTCAAACTGCGGCAATGGGCCAACAGGATGCAACGCAAATTCCCCACCCTTCTGAATCCGCTGTCTTTGACGAAGCACCTGTAATGGTCAATCTTCCAGAAATAGTCGTTGAACCTCAATCTTCACCTACAATCATGGAGCCAGAGCCTATGCGGATTGCTGCGGTTGATCTCGCCCCACTGAACTCGGTTGTAGAACCAGTAGAGGTTCCCTCATCATTTGAAGAGGTGCCTGATATGTGGCGTATTGATGCTTCACCTGTTGACATGGAACAAATTTATGCAATGGACGATGAAGTTGTCGAAGTTGTTCACACGACTGATGAACACCATGAAGCATATCTTCACACGACAAGCAGTGAAGATTTACATCCAGATTCGGGAGTTATTTCACTTGACCTTCACCCTGCAAAGGCAATAGGCGTTCGATTGGATGGCCTCCCTGAATTGGAAGATACATTGGCTGAAGGGTTCTATGCCATCGGTCAAGAATCTTGGGCTCAAGCTGCTATTGCTTTCCAAAAAATGGCTGCAAAAATGCCGGGTGATTCTGCGGTGTTCAACAATTATGGTCTTGCATTGCTTCAACGTGCATTGGTCATGGCGAAGAGTACGGACCTTGAGGTGCAACAACTTGCTTCAACACAATTTGAATCGTCAATTCTTGCCCTTCGTGAGGCGGCAAAAACCTCACCAACCAACCCCACAATACTGCTCAACTTAGCGCATGCTTTACTTGTAAGCGGACGTGCTGAGAAGGCTCTATCGCTGCTTAACATGTTTGAGAAAAGCCATTCAAAGACTTCTGAAAGTGCAAATTTAGAAGCTGCATCTTTAGTCAGTCTTGGGGAAAGTGGACAGGCCGTAAAAATACTCAATCTTGTTCAACAGGATGAAACAATCCGCTCAAATCTGCTAAAATTGAAATATTAATTCTCGATTTTGAGTATATTTCATGAGAATATTTTGCCTTTTTTTAAGAGAAAATCGGTTGAAAATTAGCCCTTAATTTATACATGAGAATGAGAAATTTTTACAACAGTCAAATGGAGAGCAATGATGCTTTTTACAGTTCATTTTTTACGGGTATTCTCCGGTGCTCATACCGATTCGTTGATATAGAGGTGGTAAGTCGGGAGGATGCTTAAGCACCCTGGTACGCCATGTATCGGGGGAAGGGCTGAGGAGAACCGTCCCTGAGGAGGCGGTTTTCTGTGGAAGCCGAATTGGCATGAATTAGATACCGAAGGGTTACTCATATGGTGTGTG
>JAACDG010000069.1 GCA_009937025.1 Methanobacteriota archaeon | reverse complement strand
TGGGACATTGACATTCCTCGTGAAACACTCATAGAATTATCTCGAGATACCGACCAAATCTTTGACATCACGATGAATGTTCCAGACCAAGTTGAAGCAGGCGTCTATATGGTCATCTTCCAAACCTTCTCTGAAGAACCCTATACAGATGAAAGCGGCCGTCTTACCCGACTGAGATTTACACAATCAATTCCAGTCTACGTGCAGGAATTTTATGATATGCAAATCACCATGGATTCAACCGTAGACAATGCAATCAAAACCTCAGCACCAGGACGTATTGTTCGATTTGAATTAAACATCACCAACAATGGAAACGTTCCTGATTGGCCAACACTCAATAATCACACAGCTAACCGAGACGGTGAAGCATTGATTTGGACTGAGTTGCCTGGTATGGGCGCCCTTGACGACTGGTCAGTTGAATGGCGATTGGTCAAGCAAATTGGAACCGACTTGACAACTGAAGAAGTCTGTGAAACCGTCGCATCACTTGAAACCGTTTCAGGTGAAGAAGACGCTGCAATCGACCCGGCAGTTGCCTTTGCTGATTTGAGCGACCGTTGTGTCTATCTCGAATCCGATGAACGGTATTTCATGCCAATGATGGAACCTTATACAACCTATCCAGTTGTTGCTATCGTTAAGATTTCACCTTCGGCAAAACTCGATACTCGAAGTATCGGTTTGAAGGTCGTATCGAAGATGGGCAACATGCTCGAAGGTGGCGACCACGATGATTCTCCATCATGGGCTGCTGAAAACCTTGACAGCAATGAATTCATTGTTACGCTTCGCCTGCGTGCTCCAAACTTGGTCATCGCTGAAGTGAGTGTTTCTGATGATACAGGTGATATTGATACAACAATTCCGGTTCGCGTTATCCTTCGAAACGATGGTAATACACATGCGACCGACATTGAAATCGTGTTGTGTGAATATCCAGATGCTTCTGATAAGGACACGATTAACGAAATCAGATCAAACGGGTGTGACGATGAAAGTATTGTCATGCGACAAGTTATCGGCGCCCTTCTTGCACCAGATGACTCTGAAGATTACAAGGAAATTGAATTGATTCTCCTTTATCCAGTCTCAGCAGGTAGCCACGGCGTCTATGTGGTTGTTGACCCGTCAAATGAAATTGTTGAAACTCAAGAAAGTGACAACATCAAACCTGTTGAACAGGAATTGAAATCAAGCGGCGGTATGTTGGATGTAGCTGGTGAAGTGATCGGTAAGACCGCTCTACCATTTGCAGTCATACTGTTGACCTTCGCACTGTTCGGTGTAGTTTACCTCGTTGGACGTGGACGTCGTCAAGATGTCTTAGACCGAAAGGCTGAGCAATCATCTTTGGTTTCCGTCTTGGCGGGTAACGACGAACTTTGATTCGGTAAAACACTCACTGCCTCTTACGAGGAAGTGAACCGAGCCAGAACCGAAGGTTTGAGTTGTTTGGAACAGCGACAATTTGTCCTACCCGTTCCGAGAGTTGACGTTCGAGCCGATTACGAACTTCATCGAGCAAGGTAGCCATTTCAGTTTGCCCTAATTGTAATTCTCTGCGTAAATCAGTGAGGTCTAATTTTCGCTCTGGAGCCTCGATAAGACTGTGAACCATCGTCCGTTGCTCATAGTGTTCAAAATCAGAATCGACCCCCGCAGAGATGCGGTTGCGAATATGTTGATGTAAGGCAATGACTGCATCTCTTTGCGCATCAATTTCTTCAAGAATGCCATTGAGATGTTGAATATGAGCCATCCCTTCACCGACAGAGATTTTCTTCCGTCCACTCACGGATTGAACGACCGGTTCGGTCGTATTTGGTAACCGTTTGGAAAGACGCATTGGTCCACCAGCAGGCAAACTTCTTTGCTCACAAAGAAACAAATCTGGCCCCAAGTCAATACGGAGCGAAATCGATTGTTGAACACTGTAAATCGTCCGCGGCGGACCGCCTTTTTCACTTGCTACTTTCATTTTTGTTACGAAATTACCTCGTTCTAATTCTTTCAAATGCTTGACAATAGCTTGTTGACTCACGTCGAGTAAATCCGCAAGTTGCATTGGGTAATGCGGTTCACGAACTAATCGTTCGAGAATCTGGCGACGTAACTTGTTTTGAAGCAAGGTTAGGGCGGTATCAATATCTTCCACACTGCTCAACTCGGAGTTACCTAGACGGAGGCACTCTTTGAAGGCGTCGCTTCAATCAAACCTGCTGAACAGCACTTGAAGACCATACTTTGAGAGCAGAAATAAACAATCAAAGGTACCGAGTATTCACCGGTCATCCCAAACAGCCCAGTCTCCTGGTTCCTTCTTGGATTCTTTCGATTGTACCGATTTTTGACGCGCTGGACGACTTGGTGTTGTGGTGGTTTCATTGCCACCACTGTCCCAATCTGAGATATCCTCAGTATTCACGACGGTTTTCTTCTCGACTTGACGTACCACTTTTGGCGTATCGGCAAAGGGGTCTTCAACCTCTTGAATCCTTTCAGGAGTATCGCCTCGCATGAAGGCGTAGACTTGTTCTGTTGTCAAGAGGGAACCTTGCATGACGTCTTTTGAGCCATCGACAAAACCATCTGTATCTTCTGCTTCTTCTTCAGGCATTGGTACGCCGGCGTTTTGGTGAAGAGTACTGCTGGGATTTTTTAACGCAGCCATCAAATCATCTTGGTTCTCAAATGATTGAAGCAACACCCCATCTCCATCTACGACTCTGAAGGTGCCATGAATGGTTTTACTTCGTGCTGAATAAGCGAGAAGGCCAGCAATGGGGAGGAAGAGAAAACCAAGACAACATATTCCGAAAGCAAAAACCAATCCTCCTGATTCAAAAATTTCGAATGCCCAAGTTGAATCAGTATGAACCATCCAAATCGTTTGTCCTTCGCATGTGTCTTCAGTACATGAACTTGAAGCAATCATTTCCCCGCTTTCTTCTGCAACCCATTGTTCGTGGATAGTGAACACTTTACCATCAGAAGCCATTGGATTCCAATCTGAAAAACACGACTTTGGAGCGAGGTCTTCATTTGCAGCAGCAGAACCACTAACCACTGGCGTTAATGCGACTTCAAGGTCATCTTTGTTTTCCAAAACCACTGCCATATAACACTCGTTTTGCTCAACATCAAAAGTAACCGAACCTTCACCTTCAATTTCAGCGATTGAAATCTCTCTTGGATCAAAAATC
>JAACDG010000068.1 GCA_009937025.1 Methanobacteriota archaeon | reverse complement strand
GAATCATCGGAGTGAATCCCGAGAGGGTTTTCGTAGTAGGGAGTGAGGAAGCATGGCACGAAAGCTTCCAGCACAACCTGAAATCAACATTGGCTTAGTTGGACACGTCGACCACGGTAAAACGACCTTAACGCAGGCTCTTTCTGGAGTTTGGACCGATACACACTCTGAAGAAAGAAAGCGTGGCATCTCCATCAAACTTGGTTATGCAGATACTGCTTTTTACAAGACAAAGAAGGGCCAATACTACGCTACTGGTCGACATCCTGATGGAAAAGACGACGAACCAAAAGAATTGGAACGAGTCATTTCATTTGTCGATGCTCCTGGCCACGAGACACTGATGGCTATCATGATCACTGGCGCTTCAATTATGGATGGTGCTATGCTTATGGTTGCCGCAAATGAAACCTGCCCACAACCGCAAACCCGTGAACATTTGATGGCGCTGGAAATTGCTGGAATCAATAACATCGTAATTGTTCAAAATAAAATTGATTTGGTGAGCAAAGAACGCGCTCTTGAGTCCTACGGGGAAATCAAAGCATTCCTTGAAGGCACCATTGCAGAAAATGCACCAGTCATTCCTGTTTCAGCCCACCACGATGTCAATTTGGACATTCTTATCGATGCGATAGAAAAGACAATTCCAACACCAGACCGTTCGAAGGATAAGCGCTCTATCATGCATGTAGCTCGCTCATTTGACATCAACCGCCCAGGAACTCGCCCGACAAAACTTCGTGGCGGTGTCATTGGTGGCAGTATCATCGAAGGAAACTTCGAGATTGGTGATGAAATCATTATTGGCCCTGGAAGGAAAATCGAAAACGGCTCCAAAGTATCATGGGAACCTATTGAAGCAACTGTCAGCAGTATGAAAGGAGGCGGTTTGGACCTTGATTCGATGCACTCTGGTGGATTGTGTGGCATGGCGACTCTGCTTGACCCATCCATTACCACCGCAGATAATCTCTCAGGACAAGTTGTTGCTCGAAAGGGCGATTTACCAGAAGTTCGACATTCCGTCTCCATCGATGTCAGTTTGATGGAAGCAATGGTTGCTGGTGAAGGTGAAGCACCAGAAAAAATCTATCCTCTGCGAAACAATGAGATGTTGATGATCAACGTTGCAACAGCAACTTCTGTTGGTGTCACTAAAAACTCAGAAAAGGGCAAGGCTACCCTTGATTTGCGACTTCCGATTTGTGCCGATACTGGTCAACGTGTCTCCCTCTCTCGACGAGTGGGTTCCCGATGGCGTCTCATTGGCTATGGAACAATTCAGTAACATCAAGCCATGAAGGTGATGTGAATGCAACAGATACTGATTGATGCCTGTGGATGGGTCGCAATTATTGATTCTGGAATGAATGTCGACAGTGAACTCATGCGTGTCTTTGGGCCTGCCCAACTGCTGCTTTTGGACAGTGTTCAACAAGAATTGGAACACGTAAACACCGAGCGACCGAGAAACAAGAACCTCTTACTTGACTTGCTCGAGCAAAAATCACAGCCTATCGAAGCACTTTCACTTGACTCAGCTCATCCCGATGACCAATTATTTGACCTTGCAGTCAAACATACAATACCTGTACTCACCGTCGATGTCGATTTGAAGCGCAGATTATATGAACAGGGTTTACCAATCATCGAAGTGAGTAAAAAGCAGCGATTAGAATTGGTCGACTCTCTATAGAGTAGATTGCTAAGTAATTTTCACTTCACGGAAGGGTGAACAGAACATCATCGCCATGTCCATCGAGAAGTCCAATCTTAACACCGGCATCAATCCAAGCATGCGCGTAATTGATAGCACCGAATGCCCGAACATGGTCTCCTATTGAAAGGAAATGGGCAGCATCAGAGGCGTAGTCGTCAGCCATTCGCATCATGGTAGCCAAATGTCCAGCCTGTTCACTGCCTTCTTCGACCAAGGGGGTGGCTTTCTCACGAGCTCGCCGTGTGATGTCGAGGTACTTTTCGATTCGTTCACGAGTAACATGTTCCATCTCTTCACTCACTCTCCCCCCTCCTTTTGACGCTTTAACAAGCGACGAACGTCTTCTGTGCGGCCAAGTGCGCCATAGAGTTCAACGGCACGAGAGAGGCGGCCTTCGTCTTCTGCAGTTTGTGCTCGGACGAATATGGCTCGACGCTCTTCCCAATTCTTGGCCAAAGCGGCTTCTGCAGCGGCTTTGTAGCGTCCTTGGCGTTCGGCTTGAGCCAAATGTGGTGCCGACCATCGACGTATCAATCCCTCTCGAGTAGCAGTAACCATGGTATCAGGAGTCAATCCAATCAACAGGTCGCCAAGATTCATCGATTCGCCAAGAAGTGCTTCGGATTGGTTTTCAGCATGAGCAGAAAGGTGATGCAGGTGCCCTTCAATACCCAAAACCCACCAGCCATCGGCGCTTCGAACACCTTCCATCGGTTCAAGAGATTCATATTCAATTCGTTCAAGTGAATCCCATCCAAATGGATGAGGAACACCCTCCCAAATGCCGCCATCACTGGATTGCATGAGTATTCTGCCGTTCATCAAAGGTGTTACCCAACTCCAAACTCGGTCTTCGAGAACTCGCTTTTGATCGTTTTGAGCAAGACGGGCACACCAGAGTTTGCCATCGGAATCTTGCCACATCATGTGTTCTCGGTCAAGCCAGCCGAGTAAACGACGGACTTTGCCACTTTCGAGCCGCCTAAGGCCTGTCCCTTCGTGCGCAAACAAATGGAGGTGCCCTTGGCGCCCAGAGAGTATCCAACCGCCTCCAGGGCGTGCTAGAATCTCGGTAAAGCCGCCGGGTGTGGAGCGACCTTCATTCAGCATCGTGCCATCAGAAGTCGAAAGGACATAGAAACCGTGTGCTGCTAAGATGCCTAAAACCCCGTTATTGGCCTGTGCACAATGTGCTTTGAATGGCAATTCAACCTTCCAACGTATTTCTCCATCTGCTTCAATCATGAACAGATCAAGGCCACTGCTTACAACCATGCCACCTTCTACCGGTGCAAGAGCTGCAATGCGCTGTGG
>JAACDG010000010.1 GCA_009937025.1 Methanobacteriota archaeon | reverse complement strand
GTGACGATGACTCAAGGAAGCGACATGAATTGGGCTGCCGTTGGCGTCAGAATTTCAGTCGATGGCGGTGCGCCTGTAATGTGCAGCGCCCTTGGAACAACTGGCGATATGTGCACTCTTGTTGAGTTCGGAGATACATCAGACCAAGTTTGGTCCGTTGGCGACGGCGTTACTATCATGGACGATGGCGACCTTTGTCCTTCAGGTGAATGGTGTTACATTGAGATTACCATTATGGACAACTCTATGGGGAAAGTTATAGCATATACAGGCGTCTATGTTGAAGGATTCAGCCCTGAAGGTTCAACCGGCAAACTTACTGGAGATATGCACGCTTGGGGAGAAACGATGACCGTTCAAACATCTCTTGTCGGGGGAACTCCGATGGAAGAAACTGGAGATTGGGCAGAATTTACATGCAACGATGGAACAACTATCGATTGGATGCAGGTGAATGATGGCTCCAATGAATGTATGGATGGCGAAGATGAAGCGAACTCAGATGGCTCTGAAAAATTGTTTACTTGCAACGACGGCAGTACTATTGATTGGTCGGGGGTGAATGACTATACGGCAGATTGCACAACTGCTGAAGATGAAGGAGTTCAACATCATTACACTTTACAAATGACGCTCTACGATGAGAGTGGAAATCCACTTGCATCGAGCGAAGAAACAATTTGTGAACGTGGATGTGACGGCAACCAAGAATGGACAAGTTTTTGGTCAGAAGACTCTGGTATTTCTACACCTTCAACATATGGTGAAACGACAATGTGTATGTCTGCAATGCTCAGTGAAACTGGAGCTGCTTCTCCTCTGCTTGAATTGGATATGATGTGCGATTCCTTCTGGGTTGGCCCAAGCATTCAATGGACTGACTTCTGGTCAGATGGACTTGAAGTCTATACTGGTGTTGGTGTCGGGGACTGGGAAGAGAACGGAGGCGCAACAATGACTGCCACGCTCTTTGACCCAAGCCTAAATGTAGTCTCTACTTACACTATGGCTATTGATGGAAGTTCGGAATCTTATGAATTAGACGAGGATACATCTGTACTTGAAGCAGGCGAGTATTGCCTCACTGTAGAACTTCTTGCTGATGGGGAGTCAACCCCTTACATCTCTGAGACCTCATGTGAAACGGTTGAAGCGAATGATGGAGCAGGAGATGTGAGTGAACGTGTTGAAACTGTTTTCTCCGCTATTGCTGAATCAGGACTTGAAGAAGTTCTCGAGCAATTCGGTATGAATCTTGAAGACCGGCTTGAAACGGTTGAACCCTTCGAAGAATTCCCTTACAACGATGGTCGATGGGCTCCTTTGTGGAGCAACGAGCACGCCGCAATGGTTGGTGTTGGTGTTTACGTCATGAATGATGATGGAGCCTACACTATGGCTGGACCAGATACACAAGGCTACATGGATGATGCTCCTGCAAAACTCAGTATCCGATACTTGACCGGTGTTGCCGCAAATACTGCAACAAACGGCATGGAAGAGGCTACAACAATCGAAGATATCGTTGATGTAGAAAATCACGACTTAGACGATATCGCTGAAGATCTTGCTGAAGCCGGTGTCGATGTCAGCGACCTTAACTTGCCTAGCAATGACGGTTCTGAAGGAACAACCAATGATGACAATCCTACCCCACCAACTGCTGCTGAAGCTGCGGAAGATGCTGGCTTGTTGCCGTTCCTTTCGCCAATCTCAATGATTGCTGTTATCACGCTTGCAGGTGTTGTTGCTGGAAGTCGGCGTGAAGACGAAGAGTGATTGAATACTCAAGTACAAGTGGCACGAGGGGCGAATATGGCCCTACGACCTCAGCACAGCCGTGTAGGTGATGGGTGCAGATTACTTGGCACCGTATTGATTGCCACCCACCTGTTTCTCTCCGCTTGGCTTATCGTCCAGTTTGAAGGACAGTATACAGAAGGTCAGCCTGCACCAACCAAAGTGAAGGCCCTTGTCGTCATCGATAAAGAACAAACGCTTATCGATGTTGAAATGGAAAACGCAACTTCATTTTTATTGTATATGGCGTTCCGTGATTTTGATGAGCCGGTTAATTCATCCCAATCGGATTCAAGTAATTCTTCCTCGAACAATGACAAACAACAACCCTCTTCAGAATCTAAAGAAGAAGTAGAATGGTTGGAGAACGGCCGGATATTGACTGTTTCTGCTTTGGTTATTCTCTGCATAAGTGAATGCTTAGTCATCGCTGGAATTCCATTTCGTGCTACTGTACGAGCTGCTCTTTTAACCGGCGTTGTTGCATGTTTTCTCATCGTCATGCCTGCAACTTACGTGCTTGACTTGGCCGGGGACTCAGATGATGAAGACGAGGGTGAAAATCAAGAGGCGCTTGCTGATGAGACGTTTGTAGCAAAGACCGAAAAAGGGTCAATGGCACATGAAAATACCAGTGTTGAGCAGTCGATGCTCTGGACTGGTGTTCGTTTTGAAATGATGTTCAGTGGTTATGATTTAGGATTGGTCGAACCTGAAAATTATGCAGCAGTACGTGATAATGTTCCGAATGAGAATGAAACTGATGCTCTTTCATACGTCGAATTTCAATCGCATTTAGATTTGAAATATGGCAAAAATATCCCAACGATGTTCCTCATTCCTGTGCTGTGGTTTTTCTTCCCTGCAAAGCCAAAACCCACAGCAATACTGGATGGTCAAAAAGGCGAACAAGAAGAGTGAAGAAAACAATTCACATTCGATGATGGATGGAAATTGTTCCGCAGACTTTGCACCAAACTTTGGTTCCGTCCTTCCTTGGTGTTGCCCCAGCAACATCAATTTTTACGCCACAAACACATGTAACGGTGTTCTCCATGGTTGACCCGAAGTGGTTCCGCTTGATGAACTCAACGCTCAAGCGGATAGGTTTAACCACGCTTCAAAACACATGAATCTCTTGGTTGTTGAGAAACCTTTGATTTCCTTGAAAGAAAATTTCTCGAGCGTTCCACTCGCCTCAGTAATTGTACGATGAATTGTTTGTTCACTTTCGATAAGGTTTGCTTTATCGACAATTGCCCAGCCGCGAAGAACGCTTGTTTGGTTGCGTTTTAACAAGGGGAGAAGTGTTTCAAGGTGGGGAATACTTTGGTGAGGGAGGTTCACCAGAAGGAGGTCGATTTTGCCGTGGTTTTTGGAATCTTTCGACCAGTCGAGAGCGTCTCGGCAATGAAGTTCTGCTGGGTCGAGGGGTGAGGCTTGTCCACCTTGCTCGTTTTTACGGCGTGTGTTGAGGTGTTCGATGTTGAGTGTGAGTAATTCGGTAGCGTCGGGGTTCAAGTCGCCAACACAATATCCTGAAACAAGGTTTGGCTCAGAGAGTAACGCGCCAAGGCTTGGACCTACGCCAGCATAGGGGTCGCAAACGACCAAGGGGCGTTTCAATTGATTTCGCAGTTGAATCGCAGTTGCAAGCGTTTCAACTCTTTCATTTGACAAACGTGAAGAAAAATATACAGTCGATGGGTCAACCCAAAGTAAGTAGCCGTTTTCTCGAATTCGTGTCCGTGTCCCAAGTGTTCCATCTCGGCTTGCAAGAGGGTGTAATTCTCGAACCCTGAACTCGCCTTTGACACCTAGATCTGCACATACTAAGCGAATGTTGGGCAGTTGGGTGAGCATTGCATCGGCAATCATTTCACCATAGACCCATACTGTTTCTTCTATTTTTACGATGAGAACATCGCCTTGGATTTCATACGAGCGTGGCCAGTCTTCGCGATGGGTTTCTGCCAATTCTTCATCAATGTGGTCAAGCCAATGAGTGGGGCCCTTCGGTTGAACTTCAATTTCGATGTGTGGATTATTGTCCCACGCTTCGTCCCTGTCATCGGGAGCGGAGTCGTTGAGTGGAATGGCGTTTCTTCCGTTGTCAAGCCGTGTTACGCCGGTTTCGTTACTTGACCATTGTTGAGTGCGGCATATGTCCAACCAATGCTGGGTTTGCGCGCTCGGCACACTCAAATGACGCATGACACTCGCTCCATCCAAGCGGGTCCGAGGTTTGAGCATGGCGGAGAAAAAGGCTGTTTTGGAAAACCTACCCGAAACAGGACTGCTCTTGATTGGAATGGGCCCAGGAACTGTTGCCGGAATGACGATTGAAGCTAAGCGGGCTGCTAAGATGTGCGATACTCTGCGCTATGAAGCATATACTGCACTATGGCCACAGGATGAATTAGATTTGCTTGAGGTTGAATGCGGTGAAATCACCAAGGTGATGAGACCAGAAATTGAAACTCCCGAAGTCTTATTCCAATTGGCAAAGAAATCATTGGTTGGTTTATTGGTCGTTGGCGACCCGTTACAGGCAACAACGCATGTGGATTTGCAATTACAAGCTGCTGAAGCAGGCATTGAATGTATTACATTCCATGGAATCTCCATTACAACCATTGTTACCGGCGCCCTTGGATTATCGAATTACAAATCTGGCAGACAAACAACCCTAACATATCCGTATGGAGGGTGGGTTGTAACATCTCCTCTCGAGGTGATTGCGATGAATATGGGCCTTGGGCATCACACCTTGGCCCTGCTTGACTTGGACCCGACCGGTGCTGGAATTGGCCAACAAAAACCGATGATGCCTGCTGATGCCGTTCAATCTGTAGTTTCAATGATTGATAAATTAAAGATTGATTTTGATGATTTGTCGAATGATTCTCCATACGATGCGTTTAAGATTGAATCTTTGAGAACTATTCAAAATATGCCGCTGAGTGCTTTTCGTGTGATTCTTTGTAGTGATATGGGCATGCCTTCACAGAATATCAGGTCCACCAATCTCGAGGCGCTTTCGCAAATAAATGGCGGGAGCATGAACTGTTTGGTGTTCCTCGGAAATACCAGTGATGTTGAAGAAAAGGCACTTCTTCGGTGGCAATAGGGAGAGGACATAATATGGAAATCGGGATTCTTATTTCTTTTTTGTTTTTCTTAGGCATATTCGCTGGAGTTGGCTTGGCCAGTATGCGTGTCAAGGAAGATACGACTGACGACTATCTTGTGGCTGGAAGAGGTATGCACCCTGCTTTAGCAGCATTATCTGCGGTGAGCACTTGGAACTCTGGCTACATGTTCATTGGCGCTGTTGGATTTACTTACGTGATGGGTTATAACGTAATTTGGATGGCTATTGCATCAACTTTAGGGCAATTAATTGCATGGGCGTGGCTCTACAAATTCATCCAGAAAGAAGGACAGGCACGAAGCGTTCGGTCTCTTTCATCTCTTGTTGCTGAAAAATCAGGGGCGCCAGAAGCAAAACTCGCTGCGATTCTTTCGGTATTATTCCTAAGCATATATGCCGCAGCCCAACTTACGTCAGGCGGAAAAGCATTGTTTGTGATGCTCGGGTGGGACGAACTCGTTGGCATTTTGATTGGTTTTGTTCTTGTTGTCGCCTATTGTTATGCCGGGGGCATCCGTGCTTCAATTTGGACGGATGCTGTTCAATCATGTGTCATGATTGTTGGTACGATGATTCTTTGTTGGATTGCTTTGGGCGATGTTGGGGGATTCAGTGGCCTTAATGCAGGATTATTATCACAAGACCCTGCTTTAACAAGTTTAATGCCGCCAAATCTAATGTTTGGCTTTTCAATGTGGGTTTTAGCTTTCTTCCTTGGAGGATTAGCGGTCGCAGGTCAACCACAAGTTGTCTCTAGGATTATGACTCTTGATTCCGATAGTGATCGAAAGCAAGCCATGGTTTGGTTCTTCGTTTGGCAAACCCCATTCATAGTTTTGATTACTTTTATTGGATTAGCAAGTCGCGTTTTATTTACCTCCACTGATTTTGATCCGGAACTTGGCCTTCCAATGTTGGCAATGGATACAATGCCTGCTATTGGCATCGGTATGATTCTAGCATCCATCTTTGCCGCCACAATGTCTACTGCAGATAGTCAAGTTCTAGCCTGTACTGCGGCCATTACTGATGATATCAAACCTGAATGGCGAGAGGACCACAAAACAACAAAGATAGTCACTTTAGTTGTAGCTGCATTTGCTACTGCGATTTCAGTGGGTGGGCTTTACATCCCTGGAGGAGATTCTGTATTCAAATTAGTAGTATTGGCAGTCTATGGACTTGGTAGTATTTTCGTGCCCCTGCTCATTATCCGTTGGATGGGGTACAAACCAGATTCTACCCATTCTATTGCAATGATGATTTCGGCTTTTAGCGCGGTTATCGTCTGGTCCATACTCCCTTCGATAATGGGTTGGAAATCGGTTAGTGCTGCAGATGGAATATTTCCCTCAGTCCCGGGAATGGGGGCTGCATTCGCAACCCACTTTGCATTCTGCTGGTTCCGCAGTGATTCACCTGACAATCCATTTGGCAGATTTGCTATGCCATCGAGAAAGGTTGCCACATGGGGTGCCGTGATTTTACTTGCTGTAGTCGGTGGAATGGAAGGTTCGTATCAAAAATTCGCACCTGGCGCTCATTCGGTGAATAGAGATTCCTCTGGATACCAGTTGAATTATTCCGTCATTCAAAATATTCAATCAGAAACAGTCAATATTGCCGATGGAGAAACATACCAGTCGACCTTTGAAGTAAT
>JAACDG010000067.1 GCA_009937025.1 Methanobacteriota archaeon | reverse complement strand
CAATCCTTCCTCTTCGCCACCCCAAGTACAGAATCGAATTGTTCGCTCAGGGGTTCCAGTTTCATTGACAACTTCAGCAATTTGACGTGCCATTTCTAAGATACTGGAAGTGCCTGATGTATCATCTACTGCACCTTGAGCCTGATAGACCGTATCATGGTGGCCACCAGCAATGACCAATTCAGAAGTTCGTCCTTGAATGGTTCCACAGGGGACATAAATAGTCAGTTCTTGGTCGTTGGTAACATCGATGATTAATTCTATAGAAGCAGGTTCTGATGAATTTATGACCATGGCTTCAAAAACTTCACCAGCATCTTTTGACATTGAAATAAATGGAATGTCTGTTGGTATGTTTCCACCGTTTGCTTCGACCAAAGAGTCATAGTTTGTCCCTTTGAAAATCGGTACACAATCATTGCCTTCGATTTGTCCACAGTTGTAGTTCTTGTTGACGCTGATGAGTCCTGCAAGGTCATTGATAGCCGCATTGCTGTAGAGTTCAGTGTTGCCTACTTTCGAACTGTCGCCTCGGACATAGCCGATGGTGCCGGTTGCCGTTTGCCACAATGCTTCGTCGGTGCCGTTACCCAGGTCAGTTACCGCAATGTCTTCATTGAACATGTATTCAGATTGTCCGGAGAAACCTTGGATGACGTAATCGACTCGGTGTTGGAATATCGTTACTTGAGAACCAACTGCACCAAATCCTTCACATGGCGAAAGTCCGAATCCACCTTGTACACACAGTCTGAAACTTGGTTCGGAATTGACACTATGCATTGGGACTTGGAATTCGTTGATTTCAGCATCATAGCCCATCTCTTGGAATTTCTGACTGATGTATTGAGAAGTGTTTGCTTCTTCAACTGTGCCGCTCATTCTCCCTTCCCAATCGGGGTGCCCAAGGTCGACAAGGTCTTGAGCAAAGTTTCGAGCTTGGGTTTGGTCAAAATCAATCAATTCATAATCGTAATCCCGCTCAAAACCAAGCCATGCCGGCTGTATGACAAAAATAGTTGCAGTAACCATGATGAGAGCCAAACCGATTGCGACCAATCCACCTAAGTTGAGCGGGCCATAGACCGTAGTCGACATGCGTTGTTTGAAAGTGAGGGGCGATTCAAGGTCGTGTTCAAGACTCATATGAACTGCATTTGTTGAATCGTTCGCCTTGGATAAATCTGGAACATCGTCCCAAACTCCACCTGCAGGATTCCCTGCATCCATAAGGCGTTGAACAAGGAGAGATTTGTTACCGCTGACCGCAAGGCCTTGACTGCGTAGCATCTCTTTGAGTTCTGCAACAGAGTGCTTTGACAAGCCTGCTTCGTCCATGTACCTCTTAGGGGGCTTTGGTTCAAGAATGCGGCGGTGTGTTGGTTACTCTATTTCTTCACCAGTCCAGCGTTGGCCAAGCGTATGCTCTGTGCCAATGTGGTCTAATACCCGGGCAACAACAAAATCGACCATGTCTTCAATTGTCTTCGGATGGTTGTAAAATCCTGGTGAAGCAGGAATCACAACAGCTCCCCATTGTGAAAGTTTGTGCATATTTTCCAGATGAACAGTTGCGTAAGGGGCTTCACGCGGGACGATGATGAGTTTTCTTCGCTCTTTCAAGGCGACAATTGCAGAACGAGTGATCAGGTTATCTCCAATACCTGCTCCGAGTTTACCGAGTGTTGTTCCCGAACAAGGGCAAAGCACGACTGCATCGATGTTGGCAGAACCGGATGCTGATTTCGCTCCAATGTTCTTATCCTCTTCGAGTATGGCTCCCGTAGAACTTGCTAACTCTTCTTTGGTGGTGTTGCACTCATGTTTGAGCGTAATCTCGCCTGCATTGGTAACGACCAAACGAACTGGGATATCTTTTGACCTCAAGAATTGAACCAATCGAACTCCATAGGCTGCACCAGAAGCCCCAGAGATGCCAACAACAACTTCGCCCATGTTTATTGCTTGAGGTTCTACCTTTTATGCACTTGTTTCAAAAAGCCTATATCTTCGCTCTGAATCCTCTATAGAACATGATACTATGTAATTCGGTGTCGAAGAATCGATTCAGGCATTGAATCGAGAAGAGCTGCCAATACTTGTTCCAATTCGACACCGTAGCCAAGATTTGCTAACGAGGTTGTAGTGTTACGACCTAGGCCACAGCCTGCGAGCAGTTCTACCCGTTGACCGGGAGTATCATAATTCACAGTAAATCCATGGCGTGATGTCCACCTGAGAAAAGAAAGTCCAATACTCGAAATTTTCTTGCCATCGACCCACACGCCTTGCATTCGCTCATCTCGAGAGCCTTTGACACCGCATCTTTTGAGTGCTCGAATAATCCATTCTTCGAGAAGATTGATGATAGCAGCAACAGAGACTTCGCCGTCTAAATCCCATTTGAATATTGGATAAGCAACCAGTTGCCCTGGACCATGCCAAGTCAAACCACCGCCTCTATCCACGGGATGGGTTGGGTAATCCTCTGGAGGAGAAATGCCATCATTGCGTGCCCGAGGCCCGACCGTAACGATTTCAGGATGTTCCATAATCAACAATGTATCTGGAATTTCTCCATCAATTCGTTGCTTCTGCAAGCCTTTCATCATTTTAAGAGCCTGTGCATATTCAACACGACCTTCAAGGCGGACATCGACTTCTCGGTTTCCGCTCACAGCCATGCCAAAGCGAAGCAATCCATCAATCCATGCCTTGTCAAAACTGACCGGTGGAACCAAAGCCACCTTTTCCGCGTTCAGTATTGCCGAGTTCTTCGATACTAACTTCCTCTATGGTGACCTTAGGGACTGGGGCAAACAGAAGTTGAGCCACACGTTCACCTTTGGCGACTGTGAACGAATCACCTTCCCCAATCCAAGTGGCGAGAACCATCAGTTCTCCACGGTAATCTGAATCTATCGTACCTACCCCGTTTGGCATAATCATTCCTTTTTTACCGAGTGAAGAGCGGCAACGTATCTGACCTTCCCATCCCTCTGGAATGGCTACTGCTAAGCCGGTGCGAATCATTGAACTGCTTTGTCGAACCACTTTCGTTTCTTCAAGCGCATACAAATCCCAGCCAGCTGCTTGGGACGAGCCTTGGGTTGGTAATCGAGCCTCTTGTTCAAGGCGGGCAAATTCAACAATGAGTTCGACTCGTTCCATGTCTCATGTTGGTCAAAGAAGGTTCTTGACGCTTGTCCTTTCTCCTCCAGCCCAATCATTCCTTGGTTGAAAAATACAGAGTTGTGAGACATGTTTATATATTGTGAATAGCATATGGAAAGTGAATATTGAAGAAAATAAATCTTCAGTTAGGAGGTTAGAATCATGGATAAAAAACAAAAAGATAAATCAACATTAAAACACGAAAGCGAACAAGAAATTGATTGGGAATTAGCGATACAATTACAGATCAATGAATTGTCATGCATAGCTGAAAGTGAAGGAGTCCAAAGACCTGGGAAATTACCAAATGGCAACGGCACCTCTTCTACACTCATTTATCCAGTCTTGGCATACGATGCTGTTCATTGCCCTTATCCAACGGTTGTTGCTCTTTATTTGACGGGTTTGGCAGGTGAATCAACTCTTGTTGGATATGGGAAACAAGAATTGCCGAAGGAGTTGAAAACTTGTTTAGAGGAAGTGCTTGAATTCGAAGGCATGATTGTTGGAATCCATTGGAAAGTAGAATTCGTTGTTGATGTTTTACTTGAAGCAAGAATCGCAACTGTTTTGTTGCCCAAGGATGTCCTGTATGCACGTGAGCATGGATGGTTCGAACTGATGTCTTTAGTTCGGCAAGGTGAACGCTCCACGCATCGTTTGGCAGTGTCTAAACTTGGGAGAATGGCGTTGGCGGTCAATGGCCAAAAGAAAGCATACCGGCAACTCAAAGAGGAATCTTGAAATTTTTTATGTTGGTTTTGGAGAACGGTTGAAGGGGTTAGTCTCTTGAAGACTTGGTACCCCCGAGTACATATGTCGTCCCGAACATCCCCTGCCTTTTTGTTCGCTCTCCTCATGATGAGTGCAACGGTTTCGGGATGCTTTGGGAATACTGAAGTCGAAGAAGAAGTTGTTGTTTTTAACCCACTTGATGCACTCATTACATCGACGTCTTGGTATCATTATGCAGGAGGCGTGAATGCTTCAAATCTCACCATTGGCTTTGATAACTTAACTGGCAACTCCACACCTTATCCAGTCGTTGGAACCTATTATGGCATTGGAGATACGACCTTTGAACCGACCATTGGTGTGACCTCTACCGGTGGCATCCATTACGCTTCGTTCGGTGGAGCAGGTTCAGGAAGTATGGTCTTTACCTCAATGGACCAAGGACAAACATGGGAAAACATGGGCCCGTTCAATCCTATACTTCCAGATATAGGTCAAGTACCTTCTTCCAATGACCCCTATATCTACGTCGATAAATGGACCGACCGAATTGTCAAATTCGATATGCACGCATTGACTGCTATGTTTGTTGAATATTCAGATGATGACGGTCAATCATGGTCTATTCCTTTCACTGCTGAAGGCTATTACACACCACAAGACCACCAATCAATCGCTTCGATGCCAGATGTTGATGGCGAGGGGAGTTACGACACCATCTTTGTTTTCTGTATCAACACTGGAAGTTCTGCCGCAGGCCCTCAATGTTCCCGTTCTCTGAACGGTGGATTAACGTGGGACCTTCAACTGCCAGGATACCCTATAGGAACGCCTCAATGTTCTGGATTACACGGACATCTTGCTGGTTCCAATGACGGTGCCATTTACCGCGGAAACCCTTCATGCGATGGACCTGCAGTCTACCGCAGCATCGACGGCGGAAACTTATGGACTGAACATACGATTACCACAAGTGTTCCAATGCAGGAAGGATGGCACAGCCACGAAGTTGCTGTAGCAGCAGATGAAGCCGGTAATTTGTTCGCATCATGGATCAGTATTGATGACATGCCCTGGATGGCTTACTCACGTGACCAAGGAGATACATGGTCAGAACCAATGATGGTGGCACCACCTGGCGTTAATGAAACAGGATTCCCAACTATTTTTGCTGGTGATGAAGGCAGAGTTGTCGTTGGATATATCGGCGAAGGAGATGACCTTGGCGGATGGAGCGGATACATGTCCATCATGACCGATGCATTTGCAGACAATCCACTGATTACCACAGTTGCTGTCAATTCACCAAATGACCCTCTCGATATTACCGATGATTGCGGAAACGTTCGCTGTGGTGGCTTTGGAGATTTCATCGATGTTGAACTCGATGATGAAGGCAGACCATGGATTGCATTAGCTCATAACACAAATGGAGAACTTGGAATCGTCGGAACCTATGTCACTGGCCCAGCCCTCTATGGGGAATTGAGACAATTGCCTGAGATTCCTCCTGGCGGTCCAAGCACTCTCTGAGTGTCCTTCATGCGCCCAAAACCAGTTCTTTTCACACATGGAATGTACCGTTGAAAAAAAACACTCTTTTAATAGTGAAAGTTTTTCAATCGGGGATAAGGTGAAAAAAAAATGAGTGGACAAATATCAAAAATCGGATTTATTGCAAGCATGCTGTCAGTGGTAGGGTCATTGTATCTTTACTTCGTTTCAGGTGATCAAAATTTGGGAATCTTCGTAGGTCTCTGGGCCCCAACATTGATTCTTGCAACTAAGGAAATCGAAGAAATGCTCGACAACAAATCTTGAGTAATTACACTCGAAGATATTGAGGGTAGCTACACCGCCCTGTTTCAAATGTGGTTTGCCAAAGTGTTGGTAAACAATTACCCGTCTGTGGTGTGCTTTTGTAAAGACTCTTATTTGCAAAACACCGAAGGTTTGGTTAATTTGAATCAACACGTAGTATTATGTCGGACCCTATTATGAGCCCCGATGGGAATTGGATGTGGACCGGCTCAGATTGGATTCCCAGTCCTCCAAATTCGGGATCTGAAGTTTTAGAACAACCGAATCATGCAGGAATTGATGAAACTCAAAGTCAATCTTACCATATATTTTCTGATAAGAACTATAAATTTAAAGTCGGAGGAATTTTTTTATCAATACTTTCTTTCTTTTTTCCTTTCATTGGTTCCGATTCGCCCTTTTCGCTTCTCTTTTCGGAAGGTTCAAACCCTTCATTTCTTGTTATCGAACCTGGTCTTCCTTCATTTTTCTTCTGGTTTGTACAGATTTTCACAGGTGTTTTGTTTCTCTTATTGCCCTACATGATAATTTTAATTACATTATTCGTCTCGATAAAACTTTTTTCAGGACATGAAAAAAGCCCAAAGACTGCTGGATTTGTGCTGATTTCTCTTTGTCTCGTTTTGCTAATGGGAGTGGTACTAACTTCTATTAGTCCTAATGGGTATAAATTAGGCGATCTTGGGCTTGGTTATTTTTTAGGACTCAGTTCGGGAATTTTATTTTTCATGAAAGGGGAATATTGCCGAATTTCTGAAGTATAGAAACGTAAAATTGAATATGTTCACTTCGGCATCTTAAATTATTCATTTTGTTATTTTCAGAATTCAAAATATATACTTAACAACATTACGAGAATACATGGCAGCCACCGATCTGGGACTGATTGGTGCAATTTTGAGCGATGGAACTATTCTACAAGACCTCTTTTCTGAAGACGCCCCGAAAAGACAATTTTTGCTCTTTACGGAGTAGTTATGTTGATGATGTCCTATCATGCGTTGGTTTATTTTGTCGTTGATGCAGAAAAAATCATTGCCCGTAATGATGTACAGGAGTATTCAGTTGACTTTTTAGAGAACACTTCAATTTCTTCGGAATCAAGAGTTGTGGTCGATGGAGAATCCGAAACATTGGAGTTTACAGCAGATGAAAATTTGTTTACTACATTCAATGGTTTTGGCTATCTCGAAATTACAGTTTCATATGCTGAAACAGGAGGCGCTCTCGCTGGCCGTTGTGATACGGTTAGTGTCGATTCCCCCCAACCGGCGCATCTGCCGATTGGCAACATCCAAGTAACATATTAGCTGGAAATAGTGATGATTGTAGCGACATAAATCTCTATGTTGTAATCTTTGAGGAATACAATGGTGAATCACTCACAATTGCTGGTGGGGACCCGGAGGCAATCACCT
>JAACDG010000066.1 GCA_009937025.1 Methanobacteriota archaeon | reverse complement strand
TGTTCTGCTTGAATGATGATTGCATCTTTTCCTTTACCGACTTTGACTGTTTTCGCATCTTGGAATTCTGCCCATCCGATGACAAGTTCAGCGCCTGCATTCTTGAGAAGATGTTCAACACCTTTGTTGAGGCGAGTGACGATTCCTTCTTTCCAGCCAACAAGATTGCTCATGTTAAGTTCAGCCGGACCCGGAATCGAGATTCCCATGTGTCCATCGTTTGAAGCGTGCTTTGCTAAGTTGTGAAATTTATGTGCAGCATGAATCAATGCCTTTGAGGGTATACAACCTCGAATCAAACACGTTCCACCTGCTTTTTCACCTTCGACAATTATTGTTGAAAGTCCGAGTTGCCCTGCACGGATTGCAGCAACATAGCCGCCTGGCCCTGCACCAATAACGAGAACTTGACATTTTTTAGTTTGCATGACTCACACCTCACATGAAAATAGTAGCTGGGTGTTCAAGGTATGATTTCACCAATTGAACCAGACTCGCACCATCATGACCATCGACAACTCTGTGGTCCCATGAGGATGAAAGATTCATGATTCGTCGAATGACAATGTTGCCATCTTTGACGACTGCTCGATCTTTCGCATTGTGGACGCCAAGAATTCCAACTTCTGGCTTGTTGATGATAGGTGTAGCACCTAATCCTCCAAGGCGGCCAAGACTGGTAATGGTAAATGTTGAGCCTGAAAGGTCCTCAGCGCTTGCTTTGCCATCACGTGTTGCACTTGTGACACGAAGCATTTCCTCTGCAGATTGCCAAATGTCCATTGCTTCGACGTGTTGAACGACTGGGACGAAGAGTCCACGGTCGGTTTGTGTTGCAATCCCGAGGTTAATGGCTTCATGACGAGTTACGACGTTTGAGTCATCATCATAGACGGCATTGCACTCTGGACGCTCTTCCAATGCCTTGACCAGTGCTTGCATAATGAACGGCAAGTAGGTCAATTTTGGAGCACCTTCAGGGCGAGTAGCGTTCAGATGTTGGCGTAGTTCTTCCAGAGCAGTAACATCGACTTCTTCAAAGTAGGAAAAGTGTGGAATGGTTGTGTACGATGAAACCATGCCTTCTGCAATCTTTCTTCGCAAACCAATAACTTTGATTTCTTCCGTTCCATTTCTTTCGGTTCGTGTGGATGCACCCATTGGTCGAGCACGGCTTGCGCCGCTTGCGCCTCCTGCGATGTGTGAGTCGAGGTCAGCATGACTGATTCGGCCGGCAGGTCCAGAGCCAGCAACGAGGTTGAGGTCGATGTTGGCTTGTCGTGCACGTTGACGAACCGCAGGACTTGACAGTGCTTTGGTTCCTGCCGCTCGCTGAACAGCAGGTGCAGGTTCTGCTTTTGGAGCAGGTGCAGGTTCAGCCTTTGGTGCAGGAGCAGGTTCAGCCTTTGGTGCAGGAGCAGGTTCTGGTTTTGATTCAGGTTCAGGTGCATCATCTGAGGCTCCCGTATTTCCATCTCCATCGACTTCGAATTCAATACATACAACGCCAACAGGCAATGTGTCTCCGGCTTCACCTACAATAGAAATGACTTTTCCATCAACAGGTGAAGGGATTTCGACGGTTGCTTTGTCGGTCATCACTGAAAGAATTGGGTCATCTTCTTTGACTATGTCTCCAACAGCGACCATCCATTCTACTACTTCGCCTTCGACGACTCCTTCTCCGATATCTGGCATTTTAAATGCAAATGTTCCCATATTCATTCCTCCTGTGTTTTCTTTATTGCTTCAGCTATTCGTGCTGGACTTGGGATATAATCCCATTCCGTAGTGTGAGGGAAGGGTGTGTCCCATCCGGTCACTCGAGTAATTGGTGCTTCAAGATGATAGAAACATCGTTCTTGAATCGATGCACTCATTTCTGCACCAAAGCCACTTGTCTTTGGTGCTTCGTGAACGATGACACATCGCCCAGTCTTCTTAATGGAGTTGACCACGGTATCGCGGTCCCATGGAACAAGAGTTTGCAAATCAATCAATTCACAATCGATTCCAGAATCTTTGATTGCTTGTTCGCACATGTGAACCATTGTCCCCCATGCAATAACGGTGCAAGCACCGCCTTCACGAACAATACGCGCCTCTTCAAGAGGAACGATGTAATGGCCTTCAGGAACTTCCGCATCGGGGTGGTCATTCCATGTAGGGACATTGTGAGGGTCGCCATAAAACGGCCCACGGTAACATCGTTTTGGTTCAAAGAAAATGACGGGGTCATTGCATTCGATTGAAGCGGTTAACAAGCCCTTTGCATTGTAAGGGTTTGAACAATACACGACTTTCAATCCAGGGGTATGGGTGAATTGGGCTTCTGGAGATTGAGAATGGTGGTGTCCACCCTTGATTCCTCCACCAGCAGGCGTTCGGAAGGTAAGAGGTGCGGTAAATTCTCCACCAGAGCGATGCCGAACCTTCGCAATTTCATTGACGATTTGGTCATAGGCAGGGAAAATATAGTCCGCGAATTGAATCTCAGCAACGGGTCGAAGTCCATTGAGGCCCATGCCCATTGCAATAGCGGCAATCCCACCTTCGGCAAGCGGTGAATCGAAGACTCGATGTTCTCCAAATTTCTTTTGCAAGCCATCAGTTACGCGGAATACACCTCCGAAAAATCCTACGTCTTCTCCAAAGATGACGACGTTCTTGTCCTTTTCGAGTTGTACTTCAAGAGCGGAATTGAGTGCTTTAATCATGTTCATTTGTGTCATCATCTCACCTCACTTTCCAAGTTCCTCTCTCTGTTCTTGAATATGCCAAGGTACAGTTTCGTAAACTTCGGTAAATATTGTTGATGCAGGTGGGTATGGACCACTTGCTAAATCACCGAATTCACATGCGGCTTTGTAAGAGGCCATGACTTCATCGTCGATTTTTTTGGCTAAGGCCTTGTGGCGAGTTTCATTCCACAGTTTTGCTTTCATAAGATGTTCTTTGAGTCGAAGAATTGGGTCTCCACCCGGCCAACATTGGAATTCATCATTAGGGCGGTAAACCGAAGGGTCGTCAGATGAAGAATGCCCACCAGCTCGATAGGTGTAGACTTCAATGTGAGTCGCACCTTTGCCAGCAGCAGCACGTAGCCGTGCCCATTTGGTTACGCTGTAGAGCGCGAGGAAATCGTTACCATCGACACGGAGTGAAGGGATATCATACGCTAATCCTCGTTCTGCAAAGGTTCGCCCACCAGTGGCAAGGTTTGCGTGGGTAGATATCGCCCATTGATTGTTGACAACATTAAGGATGACTGGGGGCTTGAACGTCGAGGCGAAATTCAATGCGTAATGGTAGTCTCCTTGTGCAGAAGTTCCATCGCCAAGCCAAGAGATACAGACTTCATCATCTCCTTTGTATGCACTTGCCATTGCTACACCAACCGCTTGAGAGAATTGTGTTCCAACAGGTGAAGATATAGAGATAAATCGGCCTTCTTTCCATGTGTAGTGAACTGGCATTTGGCGACCTTTGACGTTATCTTCAGTATTACCGATGCAATGACAAATCATACTGACCATGTCTCGTCCACGGACAAATTGAGCGCCGGGTTGACGGTATGAAGGGAATATCCAGTCTTGAGTCTCGAGGGCCATTGTTTGAGCGATAGCGATTGCTTCTTCACCAAAAGACCGCATGTAGAATGAGAGTTTTCCGGTTCGCTGCATTTTGATCATACGGTCGTCGAAAATACGCAGACGCATCATGTATTCAAGACCTTGAATTAAGGTCTCAGCATCAAGTTCAGGATTCCAATCGCCTTGTGCAACTCCGTCATCATCGAGAACGCGAATCAAACCCGATGCGTGAGCAACGGTATCTTGTGCGGAACATTTTGCGGGGTCTGGCCGAGTTAAATCCCCGGGTTGTTCAACGAATTTCCCGCCAAAATCCGCATCCTCGCCAGGGCGAAATGGTGGCCGTCCGATAGTGTACGGCTTTGTCGTGGCAGTCACTCTCTCGGTCATTGTTCCACCTCAGTTCATCCCGCCCTTAAGAGGTGCGGGTGTATCGTTTTCAACATGAGCAACATACACATATGCTCCTGGCATTGTTTCAGTGTTCTCAGGATTCAGAGTTTTGCGCAGCAAGAGTCCAGCTTTGAATGACGAACGAACCAATGGTCCACTGGCAATTCCAGAAAAGCCCAT
>JAACDG010000065.1 GCA_009937025.1 Methanobacteriota archaeon | reverse complement strand
CGCATTTCCGAAGTCATGGTTGAGCGTACTCCTGTAGGCACAATCCTTGGATTCGCTACCGTCACTATTCTCACTGATTCTGGTGTTGGAATTGTCGAAGAAAATACTGGGTCCGGCATATCGGGGGCAATTCCCGGAACGACTGAAAAAGAGGGCGACTCAACTGCTGAAAAAGCGGGCAAGGGTATTCTTCGTTCAGTGATTGGACTCCTGACTTATCAGCGAACAATGCGAACAGTTCGTGCAGACCCAAAGCACTGCATGTATAACATTCGTAATTGGGAAAATGCAAAAGCACTCCTCAATGAAAAGCACAAGGAACACAGTCAATCTAATCTCCTTCGAGACTTGAAAGACACCATCGTTGCATCCAGTGATGAGAACTGATTCCTAACTGTGCCAACGAGTATTTCAAAAACTGAATACAACCGCGTAGAAAGAGAGGCGATACTATGAGCGACGACAAAATACTCCAAGGACCAATTGAAAAATTACGCAGTGGCGACCTCGATGGCGCAATTGAAGACCTCGATGGAATGATGGGTGAGCACAAAACCAATGCAGAGGTGCATCACATGTATGCAGAATTTGCAAACATGAAAAATGCAGAAGCACAAGACGATGTCATCCCTGGTGGAAAGATCATGATGGCTTACAAAAAAGCCATGCAATTGGATGAAGAGAACATGGAATACATCGGCGATTTCGCAACGTTCGCTCTTGAATGCCGACGCATCCCTGTCGCCGTTAAGGAATTTCAACGCTATGCTCGCCGTCTTGAGCTCGAAGATATTCCTGTCGACGAAATCTTGTTTACTGCAAGTCGAAACATCGTCGATGCAATTGAGGTCATGGACCCAAGCAAACAGAATCCAATGGTTCAACCATGGTTGAAGCAAGCACTCATTTGGTCTGTTGGTGGATTGGGTTATTCGCCAGAAGACGCTGCTGAAATGCTCATGAGTGAAGATTGAGGTGATTGAATGGCGGACCAGAGCGTTCGTCTCGCCTTTCGTATTGGTTATCTCGGCAATCGATACCATGGCAGTCAAATCCAGCCCGATGTTTCTACAGTCCAGGGTGAATTGATTCGTGTTTTCCAAAGCCTAAAGTGGCTGGATTCCTCGAATACTGAACATAACTTAGTACTTTCCAGCAGAACCGATGCAGGTGTACATGTTCGCCTGAATGGAGGAGTGGTACGAATTGACCGGGAATTATGGAATGCCTTGACACCACGTAAAATGATTCGAGCACTCGATGACCGGTTGCCAAAAGATATTGCATTTCTTGATGTTCGAGAAGTCGATGAACACTGGAACCCCCGTATGGCAAATTTCCGAGTTTATCGGTATCGACTTGAAGGAATAGAATTTTGGAAGTATCCAGGAGAACAATTTGTTGATTGGCTCAAGATGTTCGAAGGGACCTATAATGCTACAAATTTTGCCCGACTTGAAGAAGGCAAGAATCCAATGCGAACAATCCTTTCATGCACGCCATGGATTGTGGATGGGCGTACGATTGTATTTGAAATCATAGGCGTGGCTTTTCTCTGGAATCAAGTTCGACGTACTGCCATGGCATTGCATCGGATGTGTATAGGGGAGTTGGAGCCAAAAGAGGTTCTTGACGCAATTGAAAATCCGGAAATTGAAACAGATTTTGGCGTAGCACCCCCCGATTGGCTTCTTTTGTGGGGTGTGGATTGGGATGAAATGCCCCTTCCAATTACAAAGCAAGCAATCACTCCACTGACCGCCCCTCCTTCAGGGCCTGCTGTCGAGCGAACAATGAGAAAAAGATGGAGAGAAGGTGCCCGACATGAACTCAAAAATCTCCTGTATCAAGAATGGGCGCAAATCGGAGAATTGCCAATTGTTCGGCACTCTTGATGTAATTATTCGACAAGAATTTGGATGATATCATCATCTTGAAGAGACATCTTTTCACGTAAAAAGGCGCAAGCAATCACTTCAACAACATCTGTATGGCGAGTAAGGTCGGGAATCAAAAGAGCGCATTCAACCGTCGCATCTCCGGATTCTAAAATGGCTGAAAAAGCGGTAGCACCACCGAAAGAAACACCATCACGCAAAAATCCACGGATACGATGTGCTTCATGCATTGAGACATCAATCAGCGCCGCTGCAGAACGGTCTTCGTTCGAAGCATCCAAAGTATCGATACCAGATTTTTTCCGCAAAGCAATATAATTCACAAGATCTTGACCTTGAATGGCAAGGTTCAGTGTCCCTGGCCAAGCAGTTCCTCCAAGTAGGTTCTTGAATTGTTCTTGGTAATGGGGTTGTGCCATGAAGATATGCGCACGGCCTAATCCGCTACTCACTGTTCCAGTCAGACGCATATCCTCGCCCAATGCTATCCCCTTTTTGAGTCCATGGTTGTACGCATGTGATTTCATCACGCATAGCCCGAAAGAACTTGAACGGTGAAGCAATGGGTTCTGCTAGGGAGAGCCTATGCCTGGTGACATGACGTGGATGAAAACTCGATTTGATGAACTTTCAGAGAAATCTCTCCTTTGGGAGCCGCCAACCCTCGAAAGCCCAAACCAGCCTCGTTGTCACATGGATGGAAAGCCGACCATCATGCTTTCAGCAAATAATTACCTCAACCTAACGACGCATCCAAAAGTAAAGCAAGCCATGCTTGATGCGACCATGAAATACGGCGCTGGGAGTGGAAGTGTGCGGGCGATTGCTGGAACGATGGATATTCACTTGGAAGCCGAACAGAAAGTTGCTGAATTCAAAGGCGTCGAAGCATCTCTCATTTATTCCGCAGGATATACCGTCAATGTCGGGCTCATTCCGACTTTGGTATCCGGGCCTCAAGATGTCATTATCAGCGACTCACTCAATCATGGTTCCATCATTGACGGGGTTCGTTTGACCAAGGCAAGTCGTGGTGTTTATGCTCACAACGACATGGGCGAATTAGAAGCAGTGCTTCAGGCTCACGAGAGTGCTGAACGAAAGCTCATCATTACCGATGGTGTCTTTTCGATGGATGGAGACATCGCTCCACTCGACGAAGTGACCAAGTTGGCTGAAGAATACGGGGCGATGGTCTATGTTGACGACTGCCACGGCGAAGGCGTTCTCGGTGAGAAAGGTGCTGGTATTGTTGCTCATTTCAATCTTCAAGGGAAAGTCGACTTTGAAACAGGTTCATTTTCCAAAGCACTTGGTGTCCAAGGTGGAATTCTTGCTGGAACCGAGATGACCAGAACCCATGCATTGAATCATTCACGCTCATGGCTTCTGTCAGGCTCACAACCACCGGGAGTCGCAGCAGCTCAAAAAGCAGCGATTGAGGTGTTGATGGATGAACCTCAACACCATGCTCGGCTTTGGGAAAATACCGATTATTTCCGAAAGGAATTACAATCTCTTGGATTTGATACAGGTGATTCTGTCACACCGATTATCCCTGTCATGTGTGGGGAATCAAGTGTTGCCAAAGCAATGACAAAAGCACTCGGCGAAGAAGGTGTTATGGCTGGAGCCATTGTTTTTCCAATGGTAGCCAGGGACAAAGCACGAATTCGAACACAAATGTCTGCAGGACTGAGTCGAAATGATTTGGATGAAGTTCTACGGTTGTTTGAAAAAGTTGGTCCGACATTGGACTTGATTTGAATTCATTCATCTTCAAGTGCATTGACTACTGAGAGTAACTCTTCATCACCATCAGCAATTCCCTCTGCATCATTGGACTCATCGAAACTGGGTATATCCATTGCTTCAAACGGGTTAATGCCATCATCGAGTTGGCAAAGTAAGCGCCAACGTGGAGCCCAAGAAAGATGGACATACATTGGACCGGGTAACAACAAAAGAAGCCAAATCAATTCCATTGGCAATTCGAAGAGTTGGATACGGTCCAAGGTTAACAAACTAAATCCAATGAATGGCATTGGATAGAGAATATAGCGTGGCGGAGTAACTGGGAAACGCTTTGAAATTTTAACGATGATCAATGAAATCATCCCCAAAAGAAGACAAGCGCTCATGAGAAGTGCTGATTGAAAAGTCCATGCTGCAAACCACCCATCGGCTTCTTTGCCAAATCGGTATGGGAGCAGTAAAGCGAGCGATACAAGGAATCCATAAAATGCAGAAATATTGGATGGATGAGAAAGCCAAAGTGGCAATGTAGTGAAGCGGCGAGAGAGGGAAGTTCCTAACAGGGTTTCCCGTTGTTTCGGGCCCAAGGCATCGAGATGCTCCTCCCATCGTACCGAAGTTTTCACATTCTGCGGTAGAGGTACAGCATTTCAATGTAAAGGCTCTCTTTGAGCCTAAACGACTGTTATTCCTTACGAAATTTACTGAACAACCCTTCAGGTTCAATTTCGATTGATTCCTGTTCTTCGAGCCATGAACGTTCGAGGAGTCCTGAATCTTGCTGCTCTCGTTCACGGGCGGATTCAATTAAATCTTCACCGCCATTGGCTGCATCGCGTAGTGCAATGGCCTGATTGATGAGCATGACATAGCGTTTCAGTGCTGGATGTGTTTCGGGCAATGAACTGAAATGTCCGATAGGCGCATAGGTATCGTCATCACGAATGAGGAGAGAGCCCCCGACCAATTCATCTACAGTTAATCGAATTCTTCCTTCGCCCACATTACCCCACGTCCCATCTGAAAACTTTACCATGACAACCGCCGCACCAAGGCCAAGTTCGTCCATAAATGGGTGATTCATATTAACGGCCAAAGGTACATGGAGCATTGGGGACTTTAGATAGATGAAATAAGCGCCAATTGAACCAATGAATACGAGTCCAATAGCGACTAGGAAACTACTGCTCAAACCGATGTTACTTTGAGAGAAGCCCACACCCTCAAAGAGAAACGCTAGTAGGCAAGCAAAGAGAAACACATAGATGGAAAGAATTACAAGAAATCGATAGAAAAATGGACGCGCAATTTCCAGAGAGGAGAAGCGTCGCATTTCAATCGACAATTCACCTCGCGTCTCGCCCATATTCTACCATCGTCCTGCCGTCTTTGAACTTCACGGTGATTTGCCAGAACATAAAACAGAAATGAAGTCGGCTCGACAAACGGATGAAAGAAATACCCATTCTGTGTTCATTCGAGCCGCACCTTTCAAGAAGTGCCAAGTGAGCATCACCCCGTAGGGGTGGGAGAATATGGTTGAACTGCCGCAGGGAGATGTTACAGAAGTCCGCCGTGGTGGACCTGAATCTTTGCAGTTATTGTCAATGGATATGGCGCGATTAGGGACGACAGGATATATCCGAATCGAACGACGTCCCAAAGAGCAAATGCCTCGTATCGGGCACATCGCATTCCGAGAAGGTAAACCGATGTTTGCTTTGCATGAAGCAGATGCAATCACAATGTCGCTTGAAGCCTTACTCGATATTGAAAGTGATGCTGCACTTCTCGATGCTTTACTTGCAATTCACGAATTACCAATCCCCGATTTGAATCAGATTCTTACTCTTCACCAAGATGCACATTTCCAAATGGATGACCAGCCCGAACAAGACGATGGTGGACATCAATGGTGGTCAAAATCAAAATTACGAACAGGTTCTTGGCACCGTCAAGAACGCTTACCTGAACTCGAAGTCGTGGTTGAAGCTCCTGAAGTCATTCGACAACGAAGTAAAGCACTGCTGCAGCGATTTGAAGGAATCGAGAAGATGTTGAGACCAGGCGACGCCTATTTTTACGATTCCAATGACCCAGCACCACTGTTCAATCTTGCTGGTCACTTAGCCGTTCATGGTCGACCCTTGTTCGTTCTTGCACGGCATGATATAGAGGCGCTCAATGTTGAACATAATATCCCAATTGCCTCGAGTTCATGGCTCTCTCAAAACGGTGATGCCCGTTCAACTGAACCTGCATTGGAAAATATCCGCCGTAAAATAGATGCCTTCCTATGGGAAAACCTTCGTGCAGTTGTGGTCCTCGAAGGTGTCGAATACCTTGCAAGCCTTCATGGAGATGAACGTGTGGTTAATTTCCTTCGAGACATCGTCGATGGAGTTCGCCTTGAGGACCATGTATTCTTGGCAACAGGTGATTTCAATGCCTTCCCTCTCACGACACGCCAGCATTTATCGCGATACATGAGCGACCTTGAATCATCGGTACTCGAACATTGGAATCTTGAACCTGACCTCATACTCGACCACCCGCTTTGTGCACCTCCAAGTGAGGAAGAGACTGAATGGATTGAACAACAATTGCAATTAGCAATTTCCAATTCAACACCAGGTGAGATTCCGCCGCAAAGTACAGTGTTTGGCACAATGGAAGGCGGTGTGGAGTCCCCTGATTCTGAAGATATCCAGGCTGCAACAGAATCGCTTGGCGGTGTTGTTCGCGAATGGACTCAACCTGCTACAATCCCCTCACAGGAAGACGTGCAGCCGGAACAAGAAGTTCCGGTTTTGGTTTCAAGCACTGAAGAAGAATCTCAACCGGAAGAGATTCCCTTCGACCAACTGAGCCATGAGATGGTGGAAGAAAAGCCTCAGAACATTGTGCATAATGAAGCAGAGGTGGAGGTCGAAGCGGTCTCATCCTCGGCTGTGGACATCGTTGAAAGTGTTGAAAGGATTATTGCGCCAAGAATTCCACAACGCATTCAGCGTCGAAGAAAATCTTCCACTCCTCGCACGAAACCACGTAATCAACAGGGGATACAAGCCGCAGTAGTACAGGCCATAGAGGTCAAAGAAATGGGTGGAATTGAAAATGAATATTCAAGTCGCAGAAGCGGGTTTTCCACATCGCTTGAAGCATATGCGGTTCGTCAAGAGAAGGCTGTTGAGCGAATGCGCGTGAAAGCTACAGCGACGAGTGACTCCTCCCTCTATGATGCAACACGCCAACACATCAATCGTCAGGAGTTGAATCTTCCTGAAACGCCTCTTCCAAGCCGTTCACTTGAATCGGTCAAAGGACGGCAACCTGTCAATACCAAAACCGTCCTCACCCCACTTCTGGCCAGACCCGGGGCGGAAAATTCAACGCCATCGAAAAAGGTCATTCGCGAAGCGGCATCACGTGAACAATCAAAATCAACTGTTGAAACAGAACTCACTATCTGGGAAATTGAAGACCTTGAACGCTTGAAGCAGGAAAAAGGGGGTGGCAAGAAATGAGTGCCCGCCGAGAAAAATTAGCCCTCGCATTGGAACTTGCGAAGCAACGACTCAATGAATCCGAATCGGGCATCGACCGAGTTTCATCCCCCACTAACTCTGAATCTCAACCACCTAAATCGAAAATGAATCGGTTGCTCGGGAAGAACAACGTGAAGGACAGCCGACAGGGGACTTTACTGCAAAGGACTGGGTTTGTCGAACGTCCAACATTTGATTTGGTTGCAGATAATGTGTTGGGCAAGGAAAGCAAACAACGCAGACCCGCACTGCAACTCGCCTCGAATGGGGGTTCTCTTGCAGACATCGCAGCACGTCGAATTCGTTCGTTAAGACAGCGTACTTTTGAGCAGAT
>JAACDG010000064.1 GCA_009937025.1 Methanobacteriota archaeon | reverse complement strand
TCGGCAAGCGCGGGTGAGTTGTTCTTTCAATTGACTGAAAATTTCTTTTTGTGGAACGCCCATCTCCACGAGGTTGCCAATCATGTTGAACGCACCTTGAATAGCACCTGCATCGAGGTATGCATCGTTGGAAATTTGCCCGGTCTGTCGCAAAACATCGAGTCGATCCGCGATGAATTGTGCTTCATTTCTGACGCTTGGCCCATCGACATGAGCGAGGGCGATCAATGTATCCACGCAGGTTCGCATGACTGTTTACCTGATGCGGACGATTAAGATGGTTTGCCTTTGGTGGCATGAAAAAAGGCTCAGTGACTCGATTCAGTGAGTTCTACTAAGACCCCACCGGTGGATTTTGGATGGACAAAGGCGATTCGTTTTCCACCAGCTCCTATCCTCGGTTCGGAGTCAATCATCCTGATGCCATTTTCCACAAGATGTGCTATAAGGCCTTCAAGGTCCTCGACCCTGAAACAAACTTGTTGAACACCAGGACCACGTTTCTCAAGGAAACGCCCAATGGGGGTGTCTTCGCCCGTTGGTTCAAGCAATTCTACCATTGGAGGTTGGGATTCAGGAGTGTGTTGAGCGGTTGAGGTAGAAAAGAACCGCGTTTTAACCCCTTGGTCTTCAACAACCTCATCCTCCTTGGATTGAGTAAGCCCAAGCAACTTCCAAAACAAGGACGCATCATCCAAATTGGAGGTGGCAATTCCGATGTGGTCTATGTGTATTGGTCCAAAACTCATTTTCTCACCTCAAAATCCACTTGGCGCCATCCAAGTTCCGAACTCATCCTTCATGGCTTGCATTATTTCTCCTAATGTACAACCGGATTTAACAGCCACGAGAACATGTGGGAATAGGTTTTGGTCGCCTTTGGCAGCATTCCTGATTGACTCTAGATTGGACTGGCATTTGCTATGGTCCCGATGTTCACGGAGATTCTGGAGTTTTTTGCATTGGGCCTCGCCAACGGTTGGGTCGAGTTTTAAGACCTCAGGTGTTGAATCTTCGTCCATTACGCCGTGATTCACCCCCACAATCCTCCTCGTCCCAGCCTCCACATCGTTAAGATGAGCGTAGGCCGCATTGTGAATTTCTCGTTGCTGCCATCCTTGTTCAATGGCCTTCATTGCACCGCCAAGTGATTCGATTTGCATAATTTGCTCTAACGCTTGATCATGGATTCTTTTGGTCATCTGCTCCACGTGGTATGAACCCCCCAACGGATCCACAACATCTGCAGCACCACTTTCTTCAGCGATAATCTGCTGTGTTCGCAGAGCGACAGTCGCTGACTTTTCTGTGGGCAAACCTAAGGCCTCATCGTAAGAATTTGTGTGAAGGCTCTGTGTGCCTCCGCATACGGCAGCCAATGCTTGGATGGTGACCCGTGCCACATTGTTGAGGGGTTGTTGCGCCGTGAGGCTTACACCTGCAACTTGTGTGTGGAAGCGTAACATTGCCGATTTAGGATTTTTAGGATTGTATCTTTCAGTGATCAACTCGTACCAAAGGGTCCGTGCTGCTCTAAATTTAGACGCTTCTTCAAAGAAGTCATTATGGCAATTAAAGAAGAAGGACAGCCTTGGTCCAAAAGTATCTATGTCGAGGCCAGATTCGATTGCGGCATCGACGTACTGCAATGCATTTGCCAAGGTGAAAGCAACTTCTTGAACTGCTGTTGAACCTGCCTCTCGAATGTGATATCCCGAAATAGAAATTGTGTTCCACTTTGGGACCTTCTCCGCACAATACTCGAAGATATCCGTGATTAAGCGCATGCTTGGCTGTGGAGGAAACACATAGGTACCACGGGCAATGTATTCCTTCAGGATATCATTTTGAATGGTTCCAAGAACCTGTTTTGAAGGAACTCCCTGTTCTTCAGCGACTGCGATGTACATGGCTAGGAGGACCATAGCAGGGGCATTGATGGTCATTGAAGTGCTGACTTTGTCGAGTGGGATGCCATCAAGCAATTCGCGCATGTCATCAAGTTGCGAGATGGAAACGCCAACTTTGCCAACCTCTCCATAAGACATCTCATCGTCTGCATCTAAACCCAATTGAGTGGGCAAATCAAAAGCGACTGAAAGTCCTTTTTGGCCTCGTTCAAGGAGAAGTTTGAATCGTTCATTCGTAGCAGCAGCGCTGGAAAATCCAGCGTATTGACGCATGGTCCACAAACGTGAACGGTACATTGTCGAATGGATACCGCGAGTGTATGGCGGGGATCCTGCATCCCCCAAGGCTCCAGCATCTATGCCTAGTTGGCTCAACGATTCAGGGGTGCTTTGAAGCGGTAAATCCAATCCACTCAAGGTCTTCCACTCGTCCTTTCTTTGAGTGACCATGCACCGCCCAGTACGGCCGGCTTCATCAAGACTCGCTTGAATCAGTGGTGGTGTCCGCCAGGTCCATGGACGTGCCCGTGGTCCAACTCCTCTGGAGTAGCTGGGCGTAATTCCACAATTTCGACAGCAAATGTCAGGGATTGTCCTGCAAGAGCGTGGTTGAAATCTGCGGTGACCATGTCATCGGTTAGATTTGTGATGGTGAATGGCGAAGGTCCGTGTGGCATCTGTGCCACAAGTTGCATTCCGGTTTCCAGTGAATTTTCTGCTTCAAGTTGGGCGAATTGCTCTCGTGGAATTTCCATCACTGCAGCATCGTCACGATCACCGTAGGCTTCGTCGGATTTCAGAGTGAACTCCTTGCGGTCCCCTACCTTTGCACCCATGATTTCTTTCTCAAAACCTGGGATCATTTGTTTTAGGCCGACGATGAAGGTTAACGGTTCGCGCCCTTCGCTGCTGTCAAAGACTTCACCGTTTTCGGGGAGAGTTCCAGTATAATGCACGCTTGCAACCATTTTGTCGCTGACTGTATGTTCTGTCATATATTTCACCTTCTTGTTGTCATTTTGTTGACTAAGTCTCGGAGTTTTTGAGCTGCATCCTCAGGAAGAATTTCCTCCATCACTTTTTGCTCAATAAACTCGATCGAATCGGACACACCGATTCGTTCCCCTTTGGCCCAAACTTGACCGAGGATGTTGGATCTGTGTTCTTCTGGTATGTTTGGATTATCTAGAATATCCCTTGCTGCATACTTGTACTCAAGGTACTTTTGACGGTTCAATTTTTTCTCTTGTTTTTGCCGACCGCCGCCTTTCTTGTCGTGCCGTCGGCGTTTTCTACGGCGGTCACCTGATGGTTTTGCAACAGCGGTTTGAATTGTTTTGAATACGTTGTTCGAACCTGCTTTTGCTTCAAGTTGAGATTCTGATGATGAAACTGTTTCAACGTTGACATTGGCAGTTTCAATGTTCGATTCAATGGTTGTTTCTTGATCCGGTGAAACCGCAATGGGCTCTGCCTGAACAATAGGAGCGGGCTCTGCCGGCTTCGCCTTTGCCTTTGCATTTTGGCGGGAAAGTTCGGACTTCCTACGAAGTTCTGCAAGACGATCTTCATGGGAAACTTGTGGTTTCGCTGCTGCGGTTTTGGCAACCGAACTTGTGATGATAGGGGTTGAATTTCCCGCAGTTGCCTCTGGCTTGGAAGTGGATGGTATCTGAGAACCACCCTGTTGGCGCTTCATACGCTCCATTGCCTCTTTTTGCTTCTTCGCTAATTCGGTCATACCTGAATTGGCTTCGACTTGAGGGAGTGTAGGGCGTGCGGGTGCTGGCCTGCGTTCAACATTTTTTCGTTCGGTCTGACGCTTGTTGCGTTGAGCGGA
>JAACDG010000063.1 GCA_009937025.1 Methanobacteriota archaeon | reverse complement strand
AGCGGGGGGTATCCACGTCCTCATGTTCTGGGGATTCTTGATGCTTTCAACCGATATGTTTGATTTGGCTACTGCGAATTGGTTTTCACATAATCTTCTACCTGCTATTGTTCGTGGCCCTTGGAACCTCATTGTTGAAACAGGATATACAATTGCATTGATTGGATGTGTTGCAGCATTGATTCGACGAGTCATCTTCACACCTGAGAAACTCAAAGGAAAATCTCAACTTGAAGGAAACTTCATTCTTTTCCTCATCATGACAATCACTGTTACGGCTTTCTTTGTCGAAGCCGGTGAATCCACGGTCTCTGCTACATGGGAGCCAATTGGTTCATGGGTTGCTGTAACTCTTGTTCCAAGCACGACACTGGTTGTTGGTGCATATTGGATGCATATGCTCGCGATCTCTACTTTCCTATTCTTGATTCCGCTTTCCAAGCACATGCACTTGGTTATGGCATTTCCAAATGTCTTCTTCCATGATATGCGCCCTATGGCTGCAATGGAACCCCTTGCACGGGGTGCGGATGGAAAGGCTGTACCTCTCGATGACTTGGACATAGAATCCTTTGGAACGGTGAATTATACTGATTTGACATGGCGTAATCTCATCGATGGATGGGCTTGTACTTCATGCGCTCGATGTCAAGATGTCTGTCCTGCTTATGCCTCTGGTAAATCACTTAACCCAATGCAAATCATTCACGATGTCCGTCATTACGCCAATGATAATGCTACAGCACTTCTCGCTGGAGAAACTCCTGAACAAGACATCATCGCACGATTTGGAGAAGATGCAATTTGGGCTTGCACAACATGCCATGCTTGTGTTGAAGCCTGTCCGATCTACATTGACCATGTTCCAAAATTGACCGATGCTAGACGCCATTTAATGATGGAGCGAATGGAGTTTGACGAATCTGTAGAAGCAACCGTTCTTCCTCTCATGGCAACCATCGAGAATCTTGAATCGGATTCAAACCCCTATGGATTGCCAGCTCACGAGCGTGGAGATTGGGCTGCTGACCTTGATGTCAAAGTTGCAGAACCTGCTGAATACATTTACTTCGCAGGCTGTGCAGCCTCTTTCGATGAGCGCAACAAGAAAGTGGCACGTGATACAATCAGTATCATGAAAGAGGCAGGACTTGATGTTGGGATTCTGGGAATGCAAGAAGGTTGCAGCGGCGATGCTGCGCGACGTGCAGGTAACGAGTATCTCTTCCAAATGTTAGCAGAAACCAATTTGGCAACCTTTGAAGAAGTAGGTGTAAAGAAAATTGTAGCCTCTTGTCCTCACTGTTTCCATACCCTTGGAAAGGAGTACAAAGACTACGGTGGAGAAGACATCGAAGTGATGCACCATTCTCAACTCATCCATCATCTTCAATCTGAGGGCAAATTGCCTGAACCGAAACACGATGGCACCGTCACCTATCACGACCCATGTTATCTTGGTCGAATCGGCGGCGAACTTGATGCACCTCGTGATGCAATCGGTGGCGTGGATGTTGAAGTTGGCCGACATGGCAAAGAATCGTTCTGCTGCGGTGCAGGTGGTGCCCAAATGTGGATGGAAGAACATGTTGATGAAGGCCATGACCGTGTCAACGTCATCCGTTCAAAGGAACTTGCAGAAACCGGTGCGGACACGGTAGCAGTCGGTTGTCCATTCTGTTCGACCATGGTGACCGATGGTTTGACTGCAATTGGTTCGGAGATGGAAGTCAAAGATATTGCAGAAATCGTTTGGGAACAAATCAAAGCCAATGATGCAGCAATTGAAGCCAAAAAGGCTGAAGTTGAACCTGCGGAAGCCTGAGCAACCGTGAGGTGGCACAGTGGGAATGCACCTGTCTCAAAACCTTCTTCTCTCTTGGTATTCTGAACACAAACGAGACTTACCTTGGCGTCATACCCGAGACGGTTGGTCAATTCTTCTTTCTGAAATTTTACTTCAACAGACGCAAGTAAGTCGCGGCATTGGCTATTGGCTCAAATTAGTCGAACGTTTTCCAACACCGCAATCCATGGCAGATGCCGAAGTTGATGAGGTTCTTCACCTCTGGCAAGGCGCAGGATACTACAGTCGTGCACGAAGACTGCACGCCCTCTCTCGTCAAGTATGTCTTTCATCAAATGAAGGTGGGTATGATGGTAGATTGCCAACAACCTCGCTTGAACTTCTCCAGTTGCCAGGCATTGGCCCTTATACTGCTGCAGCCGTTGCCAGTATCGCCTTTGGAGAAGCGGTCGCTTGTGTCGATGGGAATATCCGTCGAGTTATGGCACGTCAAACAAAATCAATTTCTCCTTTGACCAAAGAAGTTGAGCATTGGGCAAACAATAATTTGTTCACATCAGATGCAGGGAACTGGAATCAAGCCTTGATGGAATTAGGTGCTACGATTTGTACTCCAAAGCGTCCCAAGTGTGGGACATGCCCAGTTTCTACGAGTTGCTCAGGAAGAAACGAGCCTTTGGCATATCCTCTTCCCAAAAAAATCAAGAGAAAGCGTCTCGACCTCATGTGTGAACTTCGCTATGATGCCTCAGGCCTTCCTCAACTTGTTCAAAGAGGAGATGAGGGTATTTTAGCAGGACTTTGGGGCCCACCAATGGCTGAGGAGATAGATATTGAATCCTTGGAATACATTGGTGAAGTGAAGCACACCCTCACGCACCGAGATATTTTTGTTCAGGTTTGGCTTGGGACATGCCAGCAAGGCCAGGAACCAACGGCCGTTGCGCTCTCATCATTGGATCAAAAAATTCTCGCACTTGGAGGCCGACAATAATGCACATTCTCATCGTTGACCTTCTCGCAGAACGTCAAGCTTTCGGGCGAGAAGGAGTCCGTGAAATTCTCGAGCATTTTGAGTATGCCAAAGTCTCTCTCTGGTCGCCTCATGTTTCGCAGCGTGTCGATTATGAATTTGGTACTGTAGTTCAAGAACCGGTTGAATGCGACCTCATTATCATCACAGGTTCACGCAGAAATGTGTCGATGTGGGAGCCATGGATGGATGAGGTTGCACGCCTGATTCAAACATCATCCGTTCCCATCTTAGGGATTTGTTTCGGACATCAAATCATCGCTGCATCATTAGGCGGACGTGTTGTTCGTGCTGATGAAACCAGTGCCTTTGTGAGCGAAGTCACCTATGATGATGGTCGAGTAATCAATGCACTTTTCACTCATCAAGACCATGTTGTGGATGCAGGTGAAATGATTCCGATTGCTTCGACTGACCATTGTTCAATAGCGGCATGTCGACATCCTGACCGTCCAATACTCACAGTTCAATACCATCCAGAAGCTGTTTCTGCGGTTATCGAAGAGGCGTTACGAATTGGAGAGATGACGCAGCAAGAACGAGACCAATTTGATTTGAGTTGTTCAATCATCAATGTCTCTGATGCATTAGTCGGCCCACTTCAATCGTTGGATTGAGATGCAACTGGCGCTTTCAAGTCAAGCTCGAATGAGGCGAGAGTGATTATCAATCCAAGAAACAGAAGGTATTCTGCCGGAGCAGCATAGTTAATTGCAGATTGAATGTGGTCAAGCAAAAGAATAGATTGGTCGGCATTGTTCAACTCTTCTCGATGGGTCGAAATGTAGAACATCAATATGAGGTTCATCGTAACAAATCCAAAAGCAGCAATTGCTAAACCGATTCTTCGAAGACGCTTTCCGAGTTGTTCTGTTGATTCTAACAACAGATGGCTCGAAACGCCCCAAAGAATCCCTCCACCAAAAACCATGATTGCAACGATACAATGCAGAACAAGTGCATCATACATGTTGGCAAATGCCAGGACAGTCAACGCTGAGCCTGTTGTGATGCCGGCAAAAAAAGACAGACGAGAGAGGTTCACTTTCTCTGAGTTTTGGAACAGATGCCGGAAGCGGAATGTGATGATGCACAATATGACACCATTTGCAGCAAGTCCGGTTGTGAAAATCCACCGTTCAATTCCGGGATAATCCGATTCTGAGATGAAAAAAGGAATTGCACGAGCGTGACCACTCATTGCATGAATGGACATTGAAAAGATGACCGTAAGTAACGGCAACAACCATCCCATCCGAGCAAGAAGATGGTCAGGGATTTTCAGTCCTGCAATTTCAATACCGTTCTCATCATGAAGAATCATTTCATAAACGCCTCCGCAGTATCTTGAATACAAACTTCAAACGATTCCCATTCCATGCCCAGAACGTCTGTTGCCTTTTGAGATGAAAAATTTGCATCTCCTTGGAAATACCCTTTGACTGCCTTTCTTGTCATTCGACGTTCCGCCCCGAATATCCCCATGAGCCAATCTTGGAACACCACGATGAACATCAATGAACGAGGTATTGCGCGTCGAGGTGATTTGGTTTCAGGAAATTGTTCACGTAAAGTTCGACAGACATCTGCAATGGTTTTGTTTTTATGCGGTGCGACAATGAAACGCCCTTCAGCTTCGTCGACTTCAAATGCTCGACGATGAGCACGTGCTACATCCCGGACATGGACAATTGGAAGAGGTATTTTTGGAGCCATTGGGAATTTACCAGCAATAGCATCGGGAAAATAGTCAACACTTGGCGTTGGTTTGATGAAACCTCCACCAAGAACTCCTCCGGGGTTGATCACGCGCAAATCAAGCCCGTGTTTTTCTGCCAATTCCCATGCGAGTTTTTCAGATTCAGTTTTAGCGACGGTGTACGGTGAAGAACGAAGAGTTTGCCAATCATCTTCGGTTTTTTCTCTTCCTTTTGGTAGAGAGCCAACAGCAGCAACACTTGAGGTGTAGACAACCCGAGGAATGTTTGCATTTTTTGCTGCGGTGAGTAAATGCGTGGTTCCCTTATTGGCGGTATCAAGAATAACCTCGGCCTTTTTTGAATTTGAATACACTGTTGCAGTGTGAAATAAAGCATCACATCCAGCGAGTTTTTCGGTCCATCCATCCGCATCTAAAACATCGCCTTCAACCAATTCAAGTCGTTGTTCACAATCCAAATCAATCGCATGTTGTCGAACATGGTCGACTTTCTTTGGGTCGTTCAAATCTCGAACTGAGCCGATGACTTTGTAGCCATGTTCAAGTAAATCTCGAACAATATGATTGCCAATATGCCCATTGACTCCGGTAACAAAAACCGTCTTCGCCACGTCCATTTCACCTTCTACCATGGCATGCCCACACGGTAATGGAACTTAACCTTCAAGTGAGGCTGTTCACACCATTGGTTGAACCCCATGCCCATCCGACTGCACGACACTCGAAGGAGAGACAAAGTCGAATTCTCGACGATGGAACCTGGGAAAGTATCGATGTATGTCTGTGGAGTGACTGTTTACGACCGCTGTCACCTTGGTCATGCACGCTGTTATCTTGCTTTTGATTTGATTCATCGATGGCTCGAAGCATCCGGTTTTGATGTACATTATGTTCAAAACTTTACCGATATCGATGACAAAATTATTCATCGAGCCAACGAACTCGGTGGAGATTGGAAACAGTTGGTCGATGAGAACATTGCAACCTATTACGAAGATATGGATGCACTCAATATCCTTCGTGCAGATGATTATCCACGTTGTACAGATTACGTTGATGACATGATACGTATTACTCAAGACCTCATTGACAAAGGTCATGCCTATCAAACCGAAGAAGGCGTATATTTCCATATCGATTCAGCACCCGAAAAATACGGTACATTGACGGGGCAAAATATCGAAGCTGTTCGTTCAGGTGCTGGAGGGCGTGTTGGAGCCACAGGTTCAGCGAAGAAAGACCACAAAGACTTCGCTCTTTGGAAAGCAGCCAAACCTGGAGAACCAACTTGGGAGTCTCCATGGGGTCCTGGCCGTCCTGGTTGGCACATCGAATGTACCGCCATGTCGATGGACTACTTTGGTGCGCAATTTGATATCCATGGCGGTGGCCATGACCTGCGCTTCCCTCACCATGAAGCGGAAATCTTCCAAGGAGAATGTCACACAGGCTGCAGTCCTGTTGTACACCATTGGTTGCACAATGGTTTTGTCAACATCGATGGCGAAAAAATGAGTAAGTCGCTTGGGAACTTTTGGACCATCCGAGATATTCTAGAGAAAGTAGATGCGATGGTGCTTCGTTTCTCACTGATCAATGCTCATTACCGTTCGCCTATCGACATGAATGAAACAATTCTCAAAGATGCTGAACGGAACTACAATCGGGTACTCGAAGCATATGTGCGTGCTTTGAACATCTCACACACTCAAATGACACTCGTGGATTTACCTCATGCAGATATCACCAGTCAACAACCTCTTTCTCGCTCTTTAGCGATGCTTGAAAAGATGGGTGAAGGTTTTGCTCAAGCAATGGATGATGATTTCAACAGCCGTGAAGCAGTGGCGAAAGTTTTGGGTGCAGTTCGTGAAATCAGTAAAACTCTCGACAGTGATTTAGACCAAGCTGACCTTCATGCATTTGCCCATTATGCCATCGATTGGCTTGAAGAAACTGCTGGAAAAGTTCTCGGAATCCTCCCTTCACGTGAGATGGCGCTTGCAGAGCCTGAAGAAGACCCACGCCGTGCAGAAGTAGCCGATGCAGTAGAACTTCTATTGGTCGCTAGAGGTGAAGCACGTGCTGCGAAAGATTGGTCCAAAGCAGATGAAATACGAGACGAACTCAAAGCAATGGGCGTGGTTGTCAAAGATACACCCGAAGGCCCATCGTGGACCCTTGAGTGAATCACTCTTCTTCCGATGAACTCGGCGGTGCAGCTTTCATTGGTGGTAATGCTGGAATAAATGGTGTTTCATTTGTTTCCAATTGTGTCGCATCTTCCATTGCATCATCATCCCACATCTTTTCGATATGTGCTTCTTGATTCAAATTGAGTTCATCTCTATTGCCACGATTTAGCAAAACCAATCCTGCAGCAATCACGAATACTGTTCCAAAAAGTAAGAGTTTTGCAGAGTCTTCATCAGATTCCGAGGAACTTGCATCGGTGCTGTCATTACTACCGGTGTTGTCAGTATCATCGGTGTTGTCAGTGCCCCCGGTGTTATCAGTGCCATCGGTGTTGTCAGTGCCCCCGGTATTGTCAGTGCCATCTGTGTTGTCAGTGCCATCTGTGTTGTCAGTGCCACCGGTGTTGTCGTTACCGCCGGTGTTGCCATTGTTGGTTGGGTCTGTTGTCAAGTCGACATTTGCACCAGTGCGGTCCCCATCAGCATCCATTTGGATGTCATAATAGGAATAGAGTTTGGAGAGGTCGATGTGAGTATTGGCCCATGTTGAACGGTTGATGACGTCGAAATATCGCTCATCACCAGTCGTGAAAATTGGGTCGACCGTTATGTTCTTGAGTTGCGACATTCCAGCATTCGCAGGGTCCTTACCATCAAATTCAGAATCGAGGTAGGCTTGAACTTCAGCATCGGTACTCCATGCTACACCTTCAGGTGCGGACCAATGCTCTCGAATATCGGATACATCATTGCGCATGGCCATAGTCATATCAGCTTCAAGTTCAGCCCAAGTTTGTGAACCATCAACCACAGTTGTAGACGTGATGTCAATTGCTTTGCTAACTCCGCCACCGGTGATTGGTTCCCAGTCATCACCCTTCAGTGCAGTCATGATATCTTCGTCTCCAAACAGTGCTTTTCCATTGACGACAGTGAGACGAACATCCGCATCGATGGCTTCAATGAGGTTTCGATAAGGGTCGTCATGGAAAGTATCGATGACCACAAGGTCTGCTACCATGCCGGTTTTAATTTTTCCAACAAAGTCTCCCCATTCCGCAGCATCCGCCGGGTTTGATGTCACCATTTCCACAAGTTGATAATTCGAGAAATACGAATCCATGATTTCGCTGTTCCAAAGGTCTGCAACCTTCAATTCATGCATACTGTTCTTGGAACCACTTGGACCCCAATCAGGGGCTAAAGAGATTTTGACACCTGCGTTGTCAGCAGCGCGTACATCGGTCGTGTTACCATACAAAAGGAGGTTAGAGAGTGGAGACCATACCAACTTGGAGCCTACAGCACCCATTGATTCGAATTGCGATGGTAGAAGTGAAGTTCCGTGAATAACAACAGTAGGTTCAGCCAGAAGGCCCTTGCTGTTGAGTAAATCAAACTCGTCTCTGCTGGTTTTGTCGACACCTTCCGACATGTGAATAAACCATGCTTCGATATCGCCGTCGTTGAAATCAGCAATCTTTCCGTCGACATTGTATCCCGATTCGTACCAACTGCACACAGCGCATGTGACGATGTTGTCCTTTCCGAAGTTCCATAATTCGACGTTACGAGAAAGTGTGCTGTCCCATGCATCTTGGCCAGATGGTGAACCTTGAACTGCAGTAACGCCACCAGCTATTGCTTGGACTTCAGCATACTTCATTTGTTCAGTTGCCATACCCCATCGAGTGTTTTGTTGAACGTTGTTTTTCATCCAAGTGATGCTTGGTTGATAATCCCAGTTTTGCCCCCATTGGCCTCGATTGCTATAGCCGCCCTCGGCAGAACGTTGGTCTTCATTGAGGTGAACCTCAAAATCCCATAATGGAATGTGATTATAGTGCATGTGATTGTGTAAATCAATCAAACCAGGGTAAATTGTCCCGTTGGTTTCAATGACTGGAGCATTTGTCAAATCTGCTGTAAGTGGTACTGAGGAACTCGATGACCAAACGGCATCAATCTTGCCGTCTCGAACCAAAACATTGCCTTGGTTCATAACACTGTTTTCACCTTCCATGGTGACTACTCGACCCTTAAGAATGAAAGCATCGGATGAAGATGTGTCAGCTACTTTGTAGCATTTGACAATATTGAGTGCAACGCTTGAATCAGGGTCATTCGGGCCCCAGCCTGGAGTCGGATCAACTTGAACGACATCACCGGAGGAATCCAAAACAATAGAATTGCCATAAAATCCGAATTTTTCAGGAATTGTCATTGAATGAGCAACCACATCGGAGGTATCGGTGATTGACACAGTATCACTTTCCCAATACTCCAAAACGATATCTGAATCCGCACTGAACACAACAATTCGACTATCTGCATCGATGACGGTATTCCATGCAAGTTGGCAAGGTGGACTTCCCGAAGTGGCACTCAACTGCCAGTCGGATACATTGACCGGAGATGTGCCGGTGTTCCATAATTCGATGAATTGGTCAGAGTATTTGCCATAATCGCCATCGCTGTTCCAGTCAACTGCGTTGTAGATATTGTTCGAAGTAGCATTTGATTGCAAACTGTTTGGACTTCGGAAAATTTCAGAGACAACAATGTCTGAATCTCGAGCACTGACTTCGGAGATTTCACTCAATTCGTAAGGTGCGGGACTCGAAGGAACAAAAGGTGCGAGGAAGAGAATGAGAACAAGGACGGTCGTCAATCGGTTGAGGCGCATGGAGTGGCGTTCTGTAGTGAGCACATGAACTCGTCGCTTTGACGACCTCCAATGGACATGTTGAAGTATCGTCGATTTTGAAGCGATTTCATGGCCTCAGTAGAGATTCATGAACCCGAGTTTTCAAACATCATTGACAATAATTCCATCGTCCTTCTGGACTTTTGGGCTGAATGGTGTGGCCCATGCAAAGCCTATGGTCCAGTTTATGAACGGGTTTCTGAAGAATTCCCTGATGTCGTTTTTGGGAAAATTGATACCGAAGCCGAACCGATGCTTGCCCAATCATTCAATATTCGTTCGATTCCAACGACGATTGCTTTCAAAGATGGAATCGGTGTTTTTATGCAACCTGGTGCACTCCCTGAAGATGCTCTTCGAGACTTGGTAAGCAAACTTGGAGAATTAGATATGGACGAAGTTCGAGCTGAACTTGAAACACGAAATGCTGCTGAAAATGAAGAAAAGGAATGAGATTATTCTGAAGACCAATCAGCCGGTGCGTTCAAAAAACACCTCCCACCCCCCTACACATATGAACTTCCGCCCATGGCTCATTTTGTTCGTTTTGATGACCGCGAGTTTATCGGGTTGTTTTGGTGAACAAAAAATCGATGATGGCGGTGTTCTTGCCCCCTATGACGCATATCCTGACCCATGGGACCGCAGTGAGATGCTCTACGATGACAGCGATATCTATTCTCGTGTTTCAGTAAATGGGACGTATGAAATTGATGCGGTTCAATCTGTCTTTGTTTCTGTTCCTACCATCACGGCTGCTGACGGCGGCGCAGGACTCACCGGTGGCGCTGAAGTTCATCTTGGATTGTGGCTGCCGGTCATCGAAGGATGCGACTGGACCTCAGCAAATCTTTCTGCTGATTGTCAAGTTCCCGTGATTGCCGAAGTCGGACCCTATTACAACGACGGAGACGTCGATGCACTAACGCCTGCAGACCGTCTTGGCAAATTTTTGATTGAAAATTATGTTCCTCATGGCTACGGTGTTGCCCAAGTTTCGGTATTTGGAACCGGTGAGTCAAACCATTGCATGGACCTCATGGGTACTGATGAACAACGCGGCATCGATGCAGCCGTAACATGGCTTGGAACGCAAACTTGGTCCAATGGCAAAGTCGGATTGATCGGTAAATCCTACGATGGTTCAACTCCTTGGCAAGCAGCAACTTTTGGTAACCCACACTTGGCCACCATCGTTCCGATGTCTGGATTGATTGGAGTCCATGAATTGATGTGGAGAAATGGAAGTATGGAGGCTCGAGGCATGATTATGCATAATGGAGTCTATGGCTCCTTTGGCGTCGATGGCGATGTTGAAGATTCTGAAAATCTCTGCGAAGGCTATCTTGAAGGTTATTTCAATGGCCCAGCAGCATATCTCTCGGGCGGCATGGTTGATTATGCTGGAAACACCTATTGGACTGAACGCTCATTCTTGGATCGAGTGGTTGAAAATTACAATGGCTCTGTTTACATTATACAAGGTATGCAAGATTGGAACGTCGACCCACATATGGCCTTCCCTACCCATCAAATTGTCGAAGCCGCAGGAATTGAAACGAAGACTCTTGCAGGACAATGGGCGCATGATTATCCGGACCGAAAATCCGGACATGAAGGTCTGCCTTCAGGTGAAGGAGCCGAAGCATACCCCTACACTTTACGCTGGGATTGGGCAGACGAAATGCTGTATTGGTTCGATTGGTATCTCAAGGGTGAAGGCCGTGCACCAATGCTTGGTGTTGAAATGCAAGATAACCGCGGTGGCTGGAGATTTGAATCAACTTACCCAGCAGAAGACACGTTCTATCTCGAAATCGGTGCGGCTGATATGAATCCAAGTGGAGCATCCATGGTGACGACAACGGAAACCATCACGCTCACTTACGGACCGTTTGATGAGGATGTCTATATTGCTGGAATGCCTACATTCCACATACCAATTACACCTCACACTGCCAACGGCGCTCATGGTTATCTGGAAATGTCCGATGACTCAGGAATGCGCTTAGGACATGCAGTTATGGATTTCCGATTTGGTGATGGAGGGAGAGATGGTGGCATTGCACTGGTTCCATTTTCAACAGTCCTCGGTCAAATGGAATTCATGCCAATGGATATCTTCTTGGAAGCAGGAGAATCGATTCATATCTCAATGACACAAACAGGCCAAGATTACATTCCTTCGCCTGCGGCTGCCGGTGGATACTCCATCAACTGGGCTGGAGCTACAATGACGTTACCACTTGTAAATCGGACTTGTGCCGACCTTTTCCAAGCACCTATGCATGACTACGGTGGAGAATCAGGTCGTCTTTGTTGATTAATTGAACATGGTAAGGATGTCTCGGAACAGCGCTTGGGCATGCCCTTCACTGCGTTCTACCAAGCGTTTTACAATCAATTCAGGTGTCGAACGGGCCAATTGATTTCTCTTTGGAGTTCGGTCTACCATCAATTCCAAATTCGAATCAAGCCCGGTTGCTTCAATACCATCGACACGTAAATCATCTCGTCCAGTTGCTTCCAGAATCGCCGGTGCCAAATGGGTTACGAGCATCATTGTCGTATCATTTTGTGCTTCTGCTGCAAGCAACATGCCTGCAATAATTCGTGCACCAGCGCCAGGTTCAGTTATGGCTTCTAATTCATCTGCAAGAATCAATTTAGGTGTCGGGTCGCTCACAACATTGGCGAGTTCAACCAAGGTTTGCTCAAGAGCGCCTGCACTTTGTGTACCACCTGCCTTTGCAAGAATATGTAACGCATCAACTTGACCAACACGTGCAGAATCAGCAGGAACTGGTAATCCCATGTGAGCGAGAATACATGTGTGGGCAAGCAATTCCAGGAGGGTCGTGTTTCCTCCCGAATTCGCACCGGTGAGCAGAGCGAGAGACTGCTGGTCATCTTTGTCCCCAGCACAACCAAGACCGTAGGTCACAGGGTCCGGTTGACATCCCAAGAGTAAGTGTCTTCCCTGTTCGATATAGATGCCATGTTCGACTAATTCAGGAAGTACACATTCTCGAGCAACTGCCCATTGTGCGATGCAAATCCATTGGTCAAACTCAATCAAAGAACGGACCACTTCTTCACAACGTCCACGCAATGGTCCCAGTTTTTTGGCGAGAAGGAGCATATGCTCAATTTTACCGGTTTTCAGTTTTGTTTCCAGTGCTTGGTCAATTTCATCGATCGTTTTTCGATTGATTTTTGCTGGCCATTGGGAAGAAAAAATGTCATAGGGACATCGAACACCAGTGCCTTCGAGTGTTTGAATCATGGTTTGTTTTGCCTTCTCCATCGCATCTGTAATCACATCTGTGGTGGCTTCTTGTAATTTCCTTTGGAAAGCGGCACCATCTGAAAGTGCCTCGAGTAATTCAGAACCACTGAGGTTCATCTTTGCATCATTCATCGCTTGAGCAACTTCTTCATTGACTTGCTCTTCAAGAGATTTGGCTGTTTTCCAAAGTCGGTCTTTGACATCAGCCATTGTATCCAAATCTCCTTGGTCATCGATGCTCATCAGTATTTCAGGCAATTGTTCAAGACCAACAATGAGTTCATACAATTCATTGATGAAAGGGTGATTTTCTGAAGGTTTTCGGCTCATCTGTACAAGATCTGCGACGACGGTAAGTGTGCGAAGATTATGTCGAAACCAATCGATGGTTCGTTCAGGAAGAATTAACTCGGTATTTTGAGCATTCGGAAGTACAACCCATCCATCTGGAGCATCAACTGGTGCACCTGAACCAATCCAAGTAATTGATTTGAAGACCGTATAATCCTTCCAAGTCTCACCCTCTCCTGGCTGTAAAACCCTGCACCATTTCTTGAAAACTTCAAGTGGCTCTTTGCTGACAACGACCCGTTCATATCGCTCGTGATTGAAACGAGTTTGGCGAAGATTATTGAACAGGCCGGACAAAGTCTTCATGCTTTGACCGTGCTTTTCTGCATAGTTCATCGCATGACTGACCTTTAACCGTCGTTCTGCAGGATGTTCAACTGGCATCAATAACTGCATCCGTTCTCGAGTTGCTGCGCATGAAGCAAAAGAGACAATATCCTGCAGTAATGAACGATGTAATCGCTCAGCCTCTTTGGTTGCTAAGAATGCGCCCGATTGCCCAGCAACGATTCGTGCAAGCGATAGGGCACGCTTTGGAGAAACGCCATCGATTTCTGCAATTCGGGCAATATCTCCTGATTTTAGTGAGGCGATTGCTTGGTCTTCACCACCAAAATGTTCGGTTATTTTTTGTGCAAGTCGTTCACCAACTCCGGGCAAGGTACTCAGAACCATGCACACCATCGTTTGTCAAAGGCTTTTGAGGATATTGCTCAAACGCCCTCATTGAGAGTGAAAAGTGAACGTGTTTTACTGAGAGCCAATGACGCGTTAACCTCAAATGAAAGAGACACTAGGAAAGGCTGGTGGACGCAATTGAGTCAAGATGTTAAGGCAATTCCCGATGCCATTATTTTACCTCAACCAGCCGGCCAGGTTCGTATGACGCGTGAATTTAATCTTGTGATAAGTTCAACTATTGCCGTTGCCCTCGTCTTCCTATTTGTTTCCGCAGTTTATGGCGAGGAGCTCGTCGAGATCATGGAAGAACAAGACCAACAATCCGGAGTTCGCGTTCCGGTTTGGGAGCGCAACACACTTCCATATCAGGCCGATGGAGATTTCAGTGTCGCTCTGGAAATCGGACCTTATGAAATGCTTGCTACTGATAACGAATGGAATTCCACTCATCATTTTGTCGAATACGCTCTTCCAATTGAAGAAGGTGGTGCAGCACCCGATGACGCCGTCATCAGTCTTGCTGTTTGGCGACCAAATGTCCCAGAAGGCGTCAAAGTGCCCGTCATCGCTGAATTTGGACCGTATTTCCAAGAGGCATCGGTCGAGACGCCATCGATAGAAGTCCCAGGAACATGGCTCGGCCAGATGATTATCGACCAAATCCTACCGCATGGTTTTGCATTTGCACAGGTCTCTGTTTCGGGGACAGGTCGTTCGAACCATTGTATGGATTTGATGGGCAATGCAGAACAACTCGGCAACGATGCCGCAGTTCGCTGGTTGGCTGAGCAAAATTGGTCGAACGGAGCAGTTGGTATGATTGGCAAATCCTATGACGGCAGTACTCCTTGGCAAGCCGCAATGTTTGGCGCAGAACACGATTATCTCAAAACCATTGTACCGATTTCTGGTTTGATTGGCGTCAAAGAATTGATGTGGCGAAACGGTTCTTCAGAAGCCCGAGCACCGATTATGCACAATGGTGTCTACGGTTCGTATGGAATCGATGGTGATGAGGAGGATTACCAAAACCTCTGTCCAGATTACCTCATTGGACCAGGAACAGGTGTTTCAGCTTATATTTTCGGTTCTGAAGTTGCAGGCGATTATTGGGCTGAACGATACTTTCTCGAGCGTGTATTAAACAACTATCAAGGCAGTGTCTATCTGATACAAGGCATGCATGATTGGAACGTTGACCCACACATGGCAGTTCCAACAATGAATGCTCTCAAGGATGCTGGTATTGATGCTAAGGGATTGTTTGGTCAGTGGGACCACGACTACCCCGACCGTCCTGTGCAACTGGATGACCGTTCTGAAATGGGTGGCCGAGGTGGTGAAGCATTCCCTGAGATGATGCGGTATGATTGGATGCAGGATTTACTCGAATGGTTTGATTTCTATCTTCGTGGAGTAGGTGAACAACCAGGACTGTACATCGAAATACAATCCAATCAAGGTTCATGGCGACTTGAGGACCGTTATCCTCCCAGCGATAGTACAGAAGTTTTCTTTGAACTCGGCGGTACGATGGCCAACATTGGAGGCGGAACAACTGTATTCCCTGATGCGAACACGGGTCCGGCATGGCAATCTGAACCGCTTGCTGAGGCCATCTATGTAGCGGGTATTCCACGACTCCATGTCGATGTTACCACGGCATCGGTTGGAGGTCAACTCTACGCCTTGCTTGAAGACTGCGACGATGCGGATAATTGTATCCACATTGGCCATGCTATCATGGACCTGCGTTATTATGCGGGTGGCGATGAAATTCAAACATGGACGCCAGTCTTACAGACAATCAATGCAAAAATGGAGTTCATGCCACTTGATGCTGAAATCCCCGCAGGTCATACGCTGCGATTGAGCCTTCTTTCGACTGGTGAGGACTACCTACCTGCCAGCACTTCATCGGTTGTCTTTGTGCAGGAAGGTGCAACATCAACTCTCCAACTGGATACCTTCATCCCAGAGGATAGAATCTACTTCACTCCTCCAGAATGTTTGCACGAACGTTGCGTCAATGGAATGTAAGTCATCGATGAATCCAAACATTCTGTTGATGTTCGGTCCAGTATCATGAGGAATACGGCAATTCCAGTTCGACGGCAAACAGAGGGTCTGGGTCAGTAGAATCGTGATAAGCTACGATGACTCCACCATCGTTGAGGATTCCAAGTGAAGCAAAATCAAAGCGAATATCGTTTCCAGCACCAGAGGTAGAGTCAAGGTCTCCTTGGCCGATGTATGTGAGGGTATCGGGAGACATGTCTTCGGAATATTCACGCACATGGTAGACCATGTCGACATCAGGTCCTTCGGTGCTTTGATAGCGAATGTTGAGGATGAAAAGGTCTAATTCCCCATTTGCTTGGAATTCCCATTCTTCAATGGATGAGGAAACAGAGCCCATTTCATAGGTGTGGTTTTCCCACGTCAATGCCCCATCGGTCGACATGTAGTGAGTGAACGAAGTACCTGAATTAGCGACGCAATGAAGGGTTCCAGAGGAATCGTAGTGGCAATATTCTGACGGGAATTGAACTTCTAATTGATTCCATGATAATGAGGTGTCCATGTAGGCAGCATTACCATTTGAGTAATAACTTGGGAAAATCAATCCACCTGTTGGCATAGGGAACGCTCGCATTTCTTTGTGCGGTTTATTGACATCGTAATAGGCAGACAAACCTTCTTCCGTAAAATTGAGGTCAAGTTCAACGATTGGGTCGTTTGAATCTCGGTCAGTGAATTGGAATGGATAGTAATTCAGTCCATCAACACTGATTTGTCCTCCTGCATCGAGAGATTGATGCCAAAAGTTGGAGACAACAATACTTGCCCAATCGCCGTTTCCAATTGAAGAGGTGATTGGTCCAACAACTTCGACTTGCCACGAACGGTCATAGAATGGTTCAGTCAGGCGATTATAACACCATTTCCATTCATCTTCAGATTCATCAAACAAGATTGCATAGAATTTGTCGATTTTCCCATCGCCTCCAATATACGGGAACCACGACATAGAAATGATATCTCCATTGGTTGCTTGGACGATGCTGCCCTCTCCAAGCCCTTCTTGTCCTGGGTTGGTTGGAACAGCAGTAATGCATTGGCCAAGTGCTGGAAGGAATTCAGGGATATAGGTGTCCCAAGCATGGCCTCGGTCTTCACTAAAGACGGGATATTCACCCCCGATATTGAGGATGTCTCCTTCAATGGTTGTAGCAAGATAGTGTTCACAACAGTTTCCACCTTTTGTCGCATCAAAAACCGCCCATGTGGTGTTGGTCGTTTCATTGGTACGTAAATCAACGGTGACAAACATTCTCGGGTCTTCATGTTGAATTTGGTCGATCATTGAATAGGATTCCCAAATGGAGACAATTTCCTCATCATCATCAACCAATTTTTCACCATCGCCAAAACAGCCCGCCAATACCATGGAGGCTACCAAAAGAATGGACAGTGCGATGCGACGCATGATTTGGCGTAGTGCCCCATCTCTTTGAAGGCGTCGCAGGGTTGAGATGCGGTTCTCAACCTTATTTGACAGTAAACCAAACTGAGGTTCCATCGACTTCAAAGGTTTCAGCATCGCTTGGGTGTGTTTCTTCATCTGAATGGAATATGGCAGCAGCAGCACGCGTTTCTGAAACAATCCATTCGCGGTCTTGTTCAAACATTTCAGGTGCATTTGCAGTACAAATTTCTAAGTCGATAGTTGCTTCAATCGCAAGGTTGAGGTCTTTGCGCATGGCTTGGATTCGCCGAGTAATATCTCGTGCCAAACCTTTGGAAAGAAGACCCGGTGTATCGTTCATATCAAGCACGAGACTGATTTGTTGCGCCTCATCCCCTTCCCCAATGGTTACTGTTGATGCGGCAAAACCTTCGCGCTCAACTCTTCGAATTTCAACGTCATTCTCTTCGATGGCAACGCCCAAGATTTCGCATGTTCCTGCTTGTATGGCTGCGAACATTGCCGTAGGGTCTGTAGTATTCTTGATTTCACCAGCAACGGCATTGACTTCACTTCGAGCCTTCGGTGCAAGTGCGCGGAAGTTTGGAGCGAGTTCAATTTGTTGGAAACGGTCAAGGTCCTTTTCGACAGCAATCATTTCAACATTCAATTCTTCAGCAAGAATATCGTGGAAATCTTGAATATCAGGGCCTGAAACAATCCATCCTTGTGAACAAGGTAATCGCTGTCTTCGACCTGCTTCAACACGAATCCGACGTCCAACTTCAGCAAGTTCTCTTACCAAAGCCATGGTCGTTTCAAGTGCAGAATCCTGAGGTGGTAGGTTGGCAGTTGCAGCAGCGGCATCTTCGTCCCATGCGTCAGCAGTTGCTCCTTCAAGGGTGCCTGGGACTCCGAGAGGCCATGCCGCTTGATGAACCGTTTCTCCAGTTAGATTGCGATGAATTGTGTCGACCATAAACGGACTTACCGGTGCCACAAGTCGGCATACGGTTATCAAAATTTCATGGAGCGTATGTTGGCAAGCGACCTTATCGGTTGTTTCAGCATCATCCCAAAGTCGACGACGGCTGCGACGAACATACCAATTTGAAACATCATTAACAATGAAATCTTCAAGGTCTCGGCAAGCCTTATGAAAATTCCAGCTCTTGAAATCGGCATGATAATTCTGAGCAGTTGTAGCAAGTCGAGACAAAATCCATCGGTCAAGTGATGGGCGAGAAGCCACTTCAGAGGTAGATTGTTCAGGGTCGAAACCATCGAGTGCAGCGTAATCAGCGTGGAACTTGTAGATGTTCCAGAGGGTCAAAAACATCTTTGCATAGGTTTCACGCACTCCATTTGAATCGAATTTTAGTGGATTCCAAGGTGCCCCTGCGGTGACCATGTACCAGCGAGTAGCATCAGCACCTTCACGATTGAAATGGTCCCATGGGTCGACAATATTGCCACGCGACTTCGACATTTTCTTTCCTTCAGCATCGAGAATCAAACCCAGACTCAAGCAACGCTTGTAGGCAGGTTTGTCAAACACAGTGGTAGAAACAGCGAGTAAAGTGTAGAACCAACCTCGAGTTTGGTCGACGCCTTCACAGATATAATCAACAGGGAAAGAAGCATCAAATGTTTCACTTCCTTCAAACGGATGATGCCATTGAGCGAATGGAGCACAACCGGAATCAAACCAACAATCCATGACAAAGGGTTCTCTTTGCATTGGCTTTCCATCATCTGAAAGAAGTGTAAAACCATCGACAATCGGGCGATGTAGGTCAACATCGTCAGGACATTCAGGATTTTCAATTCCTGCAGCAACTGCCTTGGCAACTTCTGCTTGAAGTTCAGCAATGGACCCGACACATTTCATGTTCCCTTCATCATCGCACCAAACTGGAAGTGGAGTGCCCCAATACCGTTCACGTGAGATCGCCCAATCTTTGACATTACGTAGCCATTCTCCGAATCGCCCTTCTCCAACCCAATCAGGTGCCCATTCAACATCGTTGTTGAATTCAAGCAAGCGTTCTTTGACAGCAGTCATCCGTACAAACCATGAATCCATTGCATAGTAGAGCAAGGGGTGTTGTGTCCTCCAACAGTGTGGATATTCGTGCAAATATGATTTTTCACGGTACAGCAGTCCACTTTCTGGGCCTTTGCCATTGCTACCGCCAGGGGCGGAAAGAAGGTCGATGACCGTTTGGTCGCATTCCTTGACATAGCGACCATCGAGTTGAGGATGAGTTCCAGTGAGGAATGCTCCATCCATACCGACGGTGTGGTGTGCAGGCAGTCCTGTTTCCATACCAAGATTGTAATCGTCTTCACCATACATGACGGCGGTATGTACAACTCCAGTTCCGTCGGTTGTGGTAACCCAATCGGCTTCAAGAACGGTCCATGCCGAGGTTGATTCCCCGCGAGGTACTGCGTCAGGGAACAGCGGTTCATACGCTCGTCCAACAAGAGATGATCCTGGGAATTCTTCGATGATTTCGACGTTGTGGCGAAGTACTTCTTTCATCAAGTCCTTTGCCAATATGATGTCCTCTCCAACTGACGCGCCACCTGCACCAATCCAATTTTCAGCCTGTTCAGTGACTCTTGCACGAACGTAGGTCACTTCAGGTCCAACTGCCAACCCTACATTTCCAGGAAGGGTCCACGGGGTTGTAGTCCATGCTAAAATACTCGCAGAATCATCGACGAGTTTGAACTTTACATAGACCGAAGGTTCCTCGACTTCTTTGTATCCTTGAGCAACTTCGTGGCTTGAGTATGATGTTCCAGTCTGTGGACAGTACGGGAGAACTTTGTATCCTCTATACAGTAATCCTTTGTCGAACATTTGTTTCATAGCCCACCAGCAGGATTCAACATAATTGTTGTCAAGAGTGACATACGGGTTGTCTAAATCGACCCAGTATGCCATCCGTTCAGTCATTTCTCTCCAAGCGGTTTCATAGGTCCATACAGACTCCCGACATGCTTGCTTGAAGTTCTCCATCCCAAAGGCTTCAATCGCTTCCTTGGACATCAAGTTCATTCGCTTTCCAACTTCGATTTCAACTGGGAGGCCGTGGGTATCCCAGCCACCTTTCCGCTCAACTCGGAACCCTTCCATCGTCTTCCATCGGCAAACGAGGTCCTTGTAGGCCCGTGCTACAACGTGATGAATACCGGGTTTTCCATTCGCAGTAGGTGGTCCTTCGAGAAAGATAAATGGCGCCCCATTACGGTTTGTTTCAATGGATTGCTGGAATGCATTTTCTGTTTTCCATGCTTCCAACAAAGAGGTTTCGAGCGCGACAGCGTCGAGTTCACCTGCAGACTTGGGACGTGCCATAGCCATGCGAGAAGAGTTTTTGTCTTGAACCTCACCCTTGTATTGTCAAGTAAAAATGAACATTAAGGTTCTTTCAAAGGTATTGGCCAGATTGTAGCAGAACCCAAATTTCCGAAAAGAGTGCAGGGTATGTTTGAAGTCCTTTAACTGATAGGGGAGAGTATGACGGGTTCTTCATCGCGCCGTGGGGCATTCCTCCTTGCGCTCTTGATGCTGTTCGGGGGGCCATTGCAAACCATGCTTAACGGCACTTCTTCGGAGTCGTCTGCAACCGCTTTCTTAGAAGATAAAGAGCCGATTCTTTTGGCTGGAGCAGGTGATGATGCCATCATCCAGTTATCTGGTTCGAATTCGTATTCAGAAGTGTTTACTGTCGAAGTGCCGAGTAATGCACCAGTAACCGATGTCCACCTCACGATGAAACCATCTGTCGACGTCACACACCAAGGTTTCGTCTGGGATGACAATACCATTTGGTCGCACAGCAGTACGGCCAATAACGGCACATTTGTGGTTGATGATATGTTGACGGGTAACGGTGCAGGAACTCTGTGGGATTTCAATACCAATTCTGTAGGTTGGACCTTTTCAAATTCATATTCGAGTCGAGTAACTTCTCCTGCATGTGGATTCAACGGCAGTTCCGGTGGTTCAATTCGAACCTATGCTGGCTCAACCTATGCGACATCTCCGGTCAATGATTTCTCTGGTGTTTCTGCCATGCCTTTCCACGCTTGGGTTCATGAGGGTAGAAGCGGGTGTGGAGAAACACCCGATAGCGGTGAAGACTTGCAATTCCAGTATAAGACTTCCAGCGGCACATGGGCGACATTCCATACCTTTTCAGGAGGTGGAGCGCAAACCAGTAATTTCCAGTATATGACCAACCTTCCTCCCGCAGCACTTCACACCAATACTCAAATTCGTTTCCATCAGACCAGTGGCTCGAGTACATGTTGCGATTATTGGTTTATTGACGATGTGCATTTTGCTACACCTCCATCTGCAGAATGGACCAGTCCAACTATCGGGTTTGCTGCAAGTTCCTTCGAAGATGTTGAACAAGGGCCTTGGGCTCCAATTTACTTGAATGCAGATGTTCCAAACGGTGCAAACCTCAACTGGACCGTTCTCGATGGGGCGACTGGAAATGCAATTCCTGGAATGATGGGGAGCGGTGCAGGCTGGATTCCATTGAATGGATTGGATTGGCAAAGCGTAACTTCAATTCGTCTGAATCTGTTTTTCGAACCATCTCCAAACGGTCAGATGGCCAGTATTCATTCGATCAGCGGCGATGGCCAATACGCTGTTTCAGCCAATTATCCTCTTGCGTTTGATGACTGGTCGACCAATGGAAGCGGTACCTATTTCGTTCCGAGTACAAGTTCATACGATGGAATGATGATTGACCAACTCACCTCTCCTTGGTTCTCGGCATCTGCGGCTCTTGCTGAGATTAATGTCGATGCTACAACCCTTCTTGCACAAGCCCAAATCCGCACATCGCTTACCGATAATTGGACCAATATCACTTTGCCCTATTCGATGAATTTGCTTGGCAGTGAAGGTTCAGTGGGAGCCTATCAAGTTCAATTCATCGCAGCTTCGAACAGCACGACAGATGTTTGGCAAGTGTTTGATTTTGAAACGGGCGCATATGGTGGCATACAGCCTGCGGCTCCAGCAATTGATTTCGGTCAAGATTCTCTCTTTGAATGGGGTGGAAGTGATGCACGTGTTGGTTCATGGGGTTGGCAAGACCGATTTGAAAACGGACAAACTTCGATTGCAGCCAATCCAGGTATCGGTGGAAGTGCGACTGCCAAGGCTTGGATTCCAGCAACTGACCTCAGTAGTTTCTGTTTCAGCGCATTATCGAACAATGGTAATTTGGATTCAATATATCTGGTCCATGATGGAACTGTTGTGGCAAATTGGACCATTGAAAGTGGTTCAAGTTATTTCGTTCTTGACCAAACTCAACTCGCTGATTTGAATGCAGGTATTGCAGGTACTTCGTCCTTAGCAAGTGCTCTTGGTACGTATTTCACTGAAGTCGAATTCGAAGTCTATGGTTCAGGCAATGTTACCCTTGCGGGTCTTGGCGTACCGTATGAGGCTTCAAATTCACTTGTAGCACCGGTTGACTCCTCGTTTGTTTTGGAAATGAATGGAGCGCGATATGGATTGCCAGCAACCGGTGGTGTCCATAACATTCCTTTGCCTCTTACTTCAGAAACTGCGGGTGGCCTTCATGTTTCCATCGAAGGTTTGAACACGTCTTCAATTGTTCAATTGACCAATATGAACATGCACACAGATGCGCTCATCCTAACGCCAAGTCAACGCTGGCAAACCATGGAAACGACCTTCGATGTCTTTTCCTCTTCAGCCACCACTGCGCGTCTCGATGTTGTTGGAGGTGGAAATTCTGCAACATGGTTACTACCTCTCAATGGTGGCTCTCCAATTGGCACAGGAGATTCGGCACTCGTTGAATTGCATCCTACTGACGCCGTTACAAGTTTTGAAAGTGGAACTTCGGTTACGATGAACATAACCTTTAGAATCGAACCATCTTGGGAAGATTCGGAAACCATCAAGGCGTCTTCTCGGTTGTTACTTTCAAACGGTGTACTTTCGATTCCCGCCTCGTATACTTGGGGCGGAATGGGTACTCAAGGCTTTGAAAATGACTTGGAAATCAAGGATGTAACATTTACTGATTCATACAACATTGAATTGGCACCCACAGACTATTACCTCAAAGCAGGTTCAACCATTCAACTCAGTATTCAAATTGGATTTGAAGGGATGAATACCGATGACGCATTCGCTGACGGCGATGCGATTGTTGAATTTTACCGTGGCGAGAATTTGGTAGCAAATACGACCATACTCGATGGAAATATGTGGAACATTACAGACAACGTCCCCTTTACTTTCGGTGTGACTGTTTGGCATTTCGAAGTCAAACCAATCAACGGATCTGGAACGACTCCTGCGGCGGTGTTCACTCGAACTTTCCATGTCGATTCGATTTCTCCACAAGTGCTTGAAGTCAACATGGACCGCTACGACCACCGCCTCCCTTCGACGACTCAAACCATCCAAATACAGGTCTCCGACCAACCTATATTGCCTCAGAATATTCATGCCATGGTTTGGCGTGAATGGGTCGATGATGACAATTTCAATAATTGGCCGGATGAAAATGAATACCACGAAGTAGGCTTGTATATTCCAAATAATCTCTCTACTCTTATCGGCCAATACACTTTGATGATGGACGACACGGGTGGAAGTCTCGGTCAGAAAGTTTCAGTTTATTTGGCCGGTTCAGATAATGCTGGCCATCCATTAGAGAATGGGGGCTCAAACATTTCTGGTGAGCAATTGTTCATGTATCAATTGGCGACAGATGGCCCACCAACTGTTTCTTCGAATGCATTTTCTTTTGAAGGTGGTAAGAAACCTTGGCTACACCCAGAAATGCCTTATGTCTTCGATGTAGATATTTCTGAACCCAATGGCGGTTCCGACTTGACGACTGTTGTCGTTGAATTGGCGTCAAACCAAGGAAGCGACCCCCTGCCGATTCAGTGGGATTTTACGACGGGCAATTGTACCACTACCAGCCCACACATCTTGATTGAAGACTGTGAAATGCGGGGTGCAAACGGTACTGCTGACCCGTATGAGCGCGACATGTCCCTTCACGTCGAAATGAAACTCGCTTGGACGACTCCTGATTTAGGTGAAACTCGCAGAGAACCAGGAATTCGTGTGATTGACCGAGCAGGACAAGAGGTCTTCCACGCCTTCCCAGAGCACCGTTGGCGTTTCTCTGCAGCAATGGAGATTCCAGAAGAAACCGTCTCTTTGATTCTTTCACAAGGTACTTTACTCGGTGATGGAGCACGACTGGCACCGAACAGTCCGTTGGAAGTTGCCGGTGGCGTGGTCTTTGCAGAAACAGGATTGATTCCAGACTTTGATTGCCAAATCGATGTCTTGTTTTCTGGCACGACAACATCTGCCAGTTCTCTTGAAGGGATTTGGTCTGTTGAATTACAAGCACCATCGACAACCATGACCATTCCGATGACATGGAGCGTTGGTTGTCTTGAAGGCCAAGGCGTTGATGTGACCAATCAAGAAACCTCAGTTCGTTGGATTATTGTTGATGGAACCGGGCCGGAACCTGTTGAAGTTTCCAATCCGCGCCCCGAATCGGTTCTTGAAGCCGAATCGCATGAAGTTCGAATTCTTCTTTCTGAAGCAGGTGGCTTAGATGTCGATTCACTTGAATTGGTTTGGTGGGTTGAAGAGAAAGCAACTGGAGACCAATTGCGAAATGGAGTCGAACCACTTACCTTGATTGGGACAGATATTTCCGGATTACGTTTGGAAGTTGTCGGTTCGATTGACCTGAGTGAAGTCACGGCTGAAATGTTGGAAAACCGACTTTCAGTTCATATCTTAGTTACTGGACGAGATTTGGCTGACAACGAGGTACTTGGACTTGGAGGGACGCCTGCTGGAACACCTGTTGGCGTTTGGGATATGGTGTGGCTCAAACCTGAATTCTCTTTACAAGGTTCTTCAATCAGCTATTCGCGTTTGCTGGTCGAGGTTGGCCAAACATCGATTGTTACGGCCTATGTTGAAAACACTGGCTCACTCAACGGCACTGTTGAAGTTGTCTTTTTCGAGGTCCTCATGGATGGTACCACTTCAACGCTCCGCCGAATGACAGTTGAAATTCCAACTGGAGGTGGAGTGCCGATATCGACAGATTGGAATCCGTCTCAATCAGGTTTGCAATGGGTCGAAGTTCAATTGGAATCCGGTTCATCTTCAATCGGTCCATCGATTGATGTTCGGCCACAACGTGAAGAATCGTTTACTGAGAAGGTCTTTGGCGATGTCCACCCCGCCTTAGGGACTTTTGCAGCGCTTCTCTTCCTCTCCATTGTTATCACTGGATTGGTTTGGGCTCGCCGTATGACTTTGAACCGAGGTTCAAGACTCGAATACGATTGGGATGAATACTCATCTGAATTTGAAGACGAAGATGAAGATGAAGAACATGAAACCGCTGTTGAAAGCGAAGTAGTTTCTGTTGCAGCAGTTGAAACTCCGTCCACCTCTGTTGAAGAGACGGATTGGGTGATGGGCTCAGATGGCTACTGGTGGTATCATGACAAAGTTACCAATGAGTGGTGGTACAAGAACGCTGAGGGCGAAATCGTCCAACACAAGTGATGTCTTGGAGTGGTACAATGGGTCGAAAGATTGGTCTCTTACAAATCGATCCTACCGTTGGTGATTTGACTGGTAATGCTCAACGTCTTGAGCAAATGGCTCACCTCGCCTCAGAACATGGCGCTAATGTGGGTGTTACGACCGAATTAGCGATTTCAGGCTACCCTCCTCGTGATTTACTTTTACAAGATGAATTTATTCGCCTTGCACAACAATCTGCGAGTTCTCTTCAAGTGCCCATTCCTGTTCTTGTAGGCTCACCAATCGAAGCACAGGCAAGTCGTCAGTTACCCGGCAACGGCGTGGTCCGTGCTGGTTCAACAGACGTAGTTTCAAACGATGGAACATCCCATGTAGTTGCGCGAAAACAACTTCTGCCTACCTACGATGTTTTTGACGAGGCACGCTACTTTCAACCCGACAACCGTTCCGGTATCGCTCGAACCATCGCTCATCTTGACCTTGGCGTTACCGTCTGTGAAGATGCTTGGCAAGCAGCAGGTTTGACACCGTCATCCTATTCAGCAGACCCAATCGAACATTTGGCAGAATGGGGTCGTCAAGGTGTTCAATTAGATGCGACAGTGAATCTTTCTGCATCTCCATACCATGCTGATAAATTGAGTTCAAGAATTCATGTTTGCCGCACCGCTGCACGTATCCTCAATCATCCATTCTTGTTGGCCAATCAAGTTGGCGGGAACGATGATTTACTGTTCGATGGGAATTCATTGGTGGCATGGCCTGATGGACGTGTTGTTGTCGCTCCTGCTTGGCAAGAAGGTGTTCTTGTCGTGGATATCGATGACCCATCAAAGTGTGTTTGGGCACCTTCCCTTTCCGAAGACGCACTCTGCATAGGCCAAGATAAACTGCGGCATCTTGCGGCAGATGATAAGGGCCATGAATACGATAAGGACCTCCTCGAAGACCTCACCGATGCTGTGGTTACAGGACTCTTTGATTATTGCAGAAAATCGGGAATCCCATCTATTGTTTTGGGACTTTCCGGCGGTATTGATTCCGCCGTTGCGGCATGCGTTGCTGTTGCAGCTGTAGGTGCGGACAACGTTACTGGTTTGGCAATGCCAAGCCGACATTCATCCCGACATTCGATTGACGATGCGCGACATACCGCAGAATCACTCGGCATTCATTTTGACACCATACCTATCGATTCATTCCATTCTTCTGTTGAAGATTCCATTGGAGAAGTTCTCTCGACTGGACATCCTGTCGCATCCGAAAATTTGCAGGCTCGATTGCGCGGCCTCTTGGTCATGGCCCATGCCAATGCACAGGGTCATATGGCGATTGCAACGGGGAATAAATCAGAATTGGCTCAAGGATATTGCACCTTATATGGAGACATGGCAGGCGGCTATGCCCCTCTTGGAGACCTCTACAAAATGCAAGTCTACGGTCTGGCTGACATCTTCAATACGCGTGCTGAGCATCAGAAAATGGTTCCACCAGTAAATCAATCGTCTCGTACAAAACCTCCGTGCGCCAAACTTGCACCGGATCAAAAAGACGAAGACTCCCTTCCACCCTATGATGTGCTCGATGGAATACTCCATTCACATATTGAAGAAAGGTTAGATGCACAGGATATTGCTGAAAAAGGATTTGACCGAGCAACTGTAGTTGAAGTCCTCACACGTTTGGAACGCAGTGAACACAAACGATGGCAAATGTCCCCCGCACCCCGTGTATCTTCACGCGCCTTTGGACAAGGTTGGCGACGCCCTCTTGCTTCTCGTCATGATTGGCGGCATTGATGTATGGAATGAATCAAAAAGGCAACCACATTCCTAAAGCCATGGAGGGGATGATATCCAATGTTGCTGGTTATCGTTTTGTTGACCTTCCTGACCGAGACGCTTTGCGTGAACCGTTTCGTGCTGTCTGCAAAAAACTTGGGCTGAAAGGAACGATTCTTCTTTCTTTTGAAGGGCTCAATTTCTTTTTGGCTGGCCCTCAGGAATCGATTGACCAGTATCTTGAATTTTTAGAGCAAGACCCTCGACTTACTCAAATATCTCTCAAGTATTCCTATACTGAATATCAGCCCTTTAATCGAATGAATGTTCGTCTCAAAAAAGAAATCATCTCACTCGGCCTTGACCACATTAAACCCGCTGAACGAACCGGTGAAGAGATTACTCCCACAGAATTCAAACAATGGTTGGATGAAGGTAGAGAAGTCGCTATCATCGATACTCGTAACGATTATGAAATCCGTCTCGGCACTTTTCATAACGCATTGGACCTCAACATCAAATCCTTCCGAGCATTCCCAAAAGCAATTGAATCCTTGCCTGAAACAATGAAGGAAACCCCTGTTGTTATGTTTTGTACAGGTGGAATTCGATGCGAGAAAGCGAGTGTTGTCATGATGGATGCAGGGTTCTCAAACGTGAGGCAACTCAAAGGCGGTATCCTCGGATATTTCGAGGAAGTTGGTGGCGAGTATTGGGACGGTGATTGTTTTGTTTTCGACCATCGTGTTGCTTTGAGTGCAGAATTGGAGCAGGCTGACGTCGCGCAGTGTTTTGCATGCCGCCAGCCTGTGTCCATTGACGAGCAACAATCACCTGATTATGTCATTGAAGTCTCTTGCCCTCACTGTATTCATCTACGATGAAGAAGGCCAAATCAGCCAGTCCCCGGTACGTTCACCGTGGCTCCAAACATGAATTTCGTGCCCTCGTTCGCCATCATGTGAAATGAAGATCAGATGATGTTCAGAAAGAATGAGTTCGCCGTATGTGCCTGAAGCGGAGTTATTATTCATTCCCGGCCAAGGGTCGTAGGCCAAATTGGGTTGCCCTTCAATTCCCAAATACCACAAAGAAGACCCCGTTTCGACGCCATCAATTTGACCGGATGCAAGGAAAAACAAGTGTTCTCCATTGGTTTGGAAACCCAGAATATTCGAACTTGCCATTCCGGCGCGTAAGTCGGTTTCGACTCGTGTACCGTTTACCGTTCCATCGCTTGAACAGATTTCATGTGCGACACCGGGTGCGACACAATCGAACCAAACTCGTTGTTGATGAACAATTCCACCTGCCCAGTCCCCTGGTGCTACAATGGTTGTTGACAGGATGTGAGTGTTGGCAGAAGAGAGATTGTGAGACCAAACCTGAGGGTCCACTCCAGATGTAAGTGCATCGAAGATGAGTGTATCTCCAATGCGATGTATTCCGAGATATTCGGCAACGTTCGTCGTTGGATTACCCGTGCCTTGATGTTGCAAACTTGTCAGCCAATTCATGCCACCATTCTCGTATAAGCGAACCAATTGACGCCCATTTTCTGCTTCAGCTACGAGAACTAATCCGTCTTCGAGTAGAAGAGGCGCATCCGGTTGACTGGCACCTGAAGGATGAAGATTCCAACTCTGGAAATCAGCATCCAAGGTGAGCAGATGTGGTTCAATATCATGTTGAGATTTCGCTGAGAACCATAAATTAGTGGAATTGGCGTGGAGCATTTCTGTAGCAAACGTCGTCATCCCTAACGTCAACGTGTCAAGGTTTTGTTGTTGAAGTGTAGAAAAGAATGGATGTGAAAAAACAGGTGTCAAGGTGACGCCATCGGTCCATAGCAACTCATCACTGGCAGTATTTACGACCACACCTTGACCCCAAGCAACCACTTGAGCAGAACTGCTCAAGGATGCAGAATCACCAGCATCAACAATGCGTAGTGTCCCGTTCACCGTCGCATCACTGACCCATAATTGCCGACCGTTGACTCCATCATCTGCATCGAAAAAGACCCGTTCTCCATACGAAGTTTGAATTGAAGTGAATCCAAGATAAAGTCCAGGTAACGCATCACCGAGAGCGTTGATGTCAAGCAGTAAGTGCGTTGAAGATTCATATCCCTCACTTATCCACAGTTCACAACCATCAACGCCGTTGACCCCTGCAGTCAAGAGGCGTTGCTGTTCGACCATCCAGGCCATCGAATCGCAATTGGTCGTGACGCCATTTGCAGCACCAGTTGCGAAATCTGAAATTGGCCCATAGAGTAGAGGTGTACTGCAAATTTGAATGCTGCTTTGGACTTCATCATCATGCAATTGTCCATCAAATGAGATTCCTTCTCCACTGCCGTCATCGACTCCAAAGCGAAGTATGAGGCCAGATGGACAGACTGCAGGTGATGGTTGAAGGTGTTCGATCAGTGCTGGCGCTCCTTGAGTTCCGGCTTCACCTTGACTTCCATCATTGCCTGCTTGACCGTTATTCCCATTACTTCCGACCAAACCGTCGCATACAGTTTCACTGGAAATGATTTCACTTTGGTCAAGTTCTCCATTTTCATCGCTATCGATTCCACTGTGAAGCATGATGCCTCCATTTGGGCAGGCAAGATTGCCAGAATCCAAGTGTTCAATATTCAGTTGACTTGATGGAGATTGAAGGGTTGTGCCGGGTGCACCTTGAGGGCCGGAAAGTCCTTCTTTTCCATGACATACTTTTGTTGAAGAGGTGACTTCATCTTCATCCAGATATCCATTTGAGTTGAGGTCATTGCCAAGGAATATTTCAGCCCCACCTTCGGTACAGATTGAATCCGCTGTACGTCCTTCAGTCCGAATCAGCATTTCTGGCGCGTCTTCTCCAGAATTTCCTTGCAGTGAATCCAATGAATCGAGTTGAATGTACGAATAGGTTGAGAGTGTAAGTGCAAGAACCAGAAGGAATGTTTGGATGAAGGTAAAGAAAAATTTCTTTTTCGGTTTTTGTTGTTGCTTCTTCAGTGGTTTTTTTTGCCGTTGAGTGTGCAGTTGAGGTACATTTTTCGGGTGTTGGTTAGGCGCAGGTTCTCCTGCAATAGAGGCGTCGACATCCATTGTTGGCGGGGTTGACATGAATCGTGTTAAATTCGTCAACGCTATCAAAACCTTCGGTTCAGCGCTAATTTAGGGGTTTTTCTTGTTTTGCAGTCTTTTTTTCAAAGGGGTGAGTTCAAGGGCGTCCTTTGTCTGCACATGAACATGGACTTACCAGAGCGCCTTTCTGCTCAATTGGCTGGTGAAGAAGGTCCAACTCGTCAAAAAGCAGCACGCTTGGTTGTCGATTTGGCAGTTACAGCAGAGGCGGAAGGCTTTGTCAAAGTTGACCATGCTCACGTCTCGGGAGTATCTGTCATCACAGGTGGCCATGGATTACGTCGCTTTTTATCAGACCTTTCAAGTTCAGGTGATGGCAAAGTCTCCATCCCTACAACTTTGAATTCAGCAGGTTGCGATAAAGAGAAAATGAAAGAAATGGACATCGATTGGCCAGATTTCCTTGAGCAGCAATTTGAAATTGTTCAAGCCTATTCGGAATTAGGAATTCAGGCGACTCTTTCCTGCACACCATATGACCGAGGAGTCGATGATGAGAGCGGTATTGCTTCGTGGGCAGAATCGAATGCAGTCTGCTTTTCGAATACATGGACATCTTTGATTACCAATCGGGAATCTGGTCTTTCAGCATTGGCTACAGCTCTTACAAGTTTTGCACCTCGTTGGGGTTTGCATTTGGAAGAAAACCGTCAACCGAATATTCATGTCCGTGTTGAATGCGAACTCCATACCCTTTCTGACTGGTCAATTCTTGGGGATTGGGTCGGAAACCAAGTACGACCTGATTGGGATGTACCTTGGGGGCCAATGCCGTTCATTCAGGGGTTGCCTTCTCGTGCGAGTTTTGCTCGGAAAAAAGCACTGACTGCTGCTGCTGCGAATTACGGTACACCAATGCTTTGGGCAGAGGGCCTTTCAGCAGACCCACCATTGAGGCGCGACCAGCAAGGTGCCTGGATTGCTCCTGAAGCAGGATGGCAGGGCGAACTGGTATTCACGGAAGCAGATTTACAGGCGCGTTATGATGATTTAGCACCAAAGGGGCAAGTCGATTTGGTTGTTATTGGCTGCCCACAAGCAAGTCTTGAAGAAATTCGAATCACTGCTGCTGCGGTTCGTTCTCATGCAGAGATGGGTGCTAAAATCCCAAATCAACGACTGTGGGTATTCACCAGTGGAGAGAATTATGAGTTGGCTTTGGCGGATGGAAGTGTCGATTTGCTCGAACAGGCTGGAGCAGTTCTTCTGCAAGATACATGTCCAGAAGTGACACCGTACAATCGTACTCATTACAATCATCTCTTGACCAATTCGCTGAAAGCAGAACATTATTTGACCAGTGGTTTGAACCGGTTGCCAACAAGCGTGATGGCGATTGTCGATTGTGTCGCTCATGCTTTTAACCCTGAATTATCTGCAGGTCCTCGTCCACTTTTGAATGCAAAAGCACAGCCTCAACATGCCAGTGCGAAAACCCATCAAACCAGTGATGCGGTTTTGACAGGAGCGCCTTTACAGAGCCAAGATGACTTCTGCATAATCGGTCCGGCATTGGTGACCGATGTCCCAATCACCTATTTGGGATACGTGAATCGCGACACAGGAGTCATCGAAGAAACCGGCCACCCACTTGATGGACGTGCTGTTGAAGGTTCTATTCTCATTTATCCAAAGGGTTCTGGTTCGACGGTCGCTCCGTTTGTTTTGATGGGATTATTGTATACTGGAAAAGGTCCACCTGCGATTGTCAATCGAGATGTTTGCCCTCTTACTTTGCCTGCTTGCTCGTTGTTGGGTTTGCCATACGGCCATGGATTTGACCAAGACCCATGTTTGGCGATTAACGACGGCGATACCATTGAATTCAAATCAGAAAGTGGCATTGTTACATTGACTGTTCTTGAACGAGTCAAGTGAGGTTTCGAAATGAGTGGATTGAATATTCTGGTCACTGGTGGTGCTGGATTCATCGGTTCATCCTTGTGCGAACGTTTGGTGGCTGAAGGGCATAACGTACTTGCCTATGATTCACTGTTTCGTGGTCGAGAATCAAACCTCACTTCGCTTCAAGACCACGCTGCTTTTCAATTCATGCAAGGTGATGTTCGTGATGTTGACCGATTGGATGAAGCGATTGAACACTTGGGAGGCGTTGACATTGTCTACCATCTGGCAGCGGTCAACGGAACCAAATGGTTTCATCAAGCCGCCCATTCAGTGATTGATGTCAACATCAACGGAACACTTCGAACCCTTGAGTTGGCGATGGCTCACGATGCACGCTATGTTCTTGCATCATCCCCTGAGGCTTTTGGTGAGGCTTTGCAACAACCGATTCAAAACGGTAACGACATGACCTTTACCGACCCTTCTCTTCACCAACGTCATTCGTATGGAGCCAGTAAGTACCTCGATGAAATTGCATCGCAACACGCAGCACGCGACGGTCTTGATGTCCGAATTATTCGACCATTCAACGCCTATGGCCCTCGACTTCTCGGTGATGAATACGGACAAGTAGTCGCCATGTTTTTCCATGCTATTCTCTCCAATGAGCCGATTCAATTGCATAACGGTGGAATGCAAACGCGTTCCTTCACTTGGATTGATGATGTGGTTGAGGGTTTCCTTCTTGCTGGCCTTCGGGATAAAAGTCTCCAAGATGATTCACTTTCGGGTTGTGCTTTGAACATCGGTTCGACCGAGGAAGTCTCAATACAATCGTTGCAGGAAACTCTTTTTTCTCTTGTTTCTAACGACGAGACTTGGGCAAAGGAGTTGCCAAAAATCGTTCGGGTTGAAGGATACCATGGCGATGCTGCTCGTCGTCTTCCCGATTGCAGTCAGGCAGAAACTCTTCTTGGTTGGAAATCAACGACCACTTTGGAACAAGGCTTGTCCATTATGTGGTCAGCTTTACGATGAATCGGGTTTTGAACCGTAATGGTTGAGTACTTTTTTGCCCCATGAATTCGGTGCGGGCGTGAGGCGGTCATGGCCATGCTGACACAAAATATCTAACCCATTTGCCGGCATTGTTTGTTCTGTAGTCCACAACCCTGTGACTCGTAGAACGGCAAGGCGCGCCACAGCATCTGGGAGTGGACGGTCTTCAAGAAACTCAACTTCCAAGGCCGCTACTGCTTCATTGATGAGCAGTGGGTCAAGTGGGTGAGGAGTGAACCCCGCAAGGTTCCATTCACTTTCACCTTCGGGCAGTGGACTCGCTGTTTCATCTACAGCATGAACTGCAGCGACTGAACTTGGCATAAAATGCAGAATCGCTTTTTTGGTAGAACGTAGATTGTGAAGTGTGTCTCGGTAACGCCCCTCGCGGTTGCAACTGAAGGAAGCAATGAGGAGAGGTGGGCCGGTTGAAACCGCCATGACAGAAGTGTATGGGGCCAAGTTTTTATTTCCATTTTCATCTTGTGTTGAAGCAAGAACCAACGGACGAGGAGATAAAAGACCAGATAACCAACCTGCACGTTGCGCATGTTCTAATTCTTCAACATCGATGCGATGAGCATCTCCCATGCCTTTGGTTGGAAGTGGCGTGAACCAGTGGTCGAGAGTGCCGTTGTTGATTTCTTCAATAGCATGGTTGTTGAATTCTATGTAGGACTTCCATGATTCCGTTTCCAAGGCCTCACCACGTTCAGTTTTGCGAACAATGGATTCTTCAGCATAGGTATTGCAACGTCCGAGGTAATCCAACACAACCGCTTTTCGATCCATTTACTCACCTCGTTCAGTGTTTGCTGTTTTTCTTTTGAGTTGCTGTTGCTTTTCATCGTATGTATCTCGCATCATCAAATATACGGCAGGGTTTCCTGCCCAGACTTCGTTGTCGGGGATGTTTCGCGTAAGCGTTGAGCCAGCGCCAAGGACTGCATTGAGTCCAACCGAACAACCAGCGATGACGGTTGCTCCACCTCCAACTACCGAATCATTACCGATGTGAACAGGTTGCCACTGCGATGGGTTTTGGGAAGGAGGATACTTGTCATTGAGCAGTGTAGCATTCGGGCCAATAAAGACCCGGGCACCCAGTTGACATTCATCAGCGATGTAGGCGCCCCCTTGAATTCGACAAGCATCGCCGAGAGTGACTTTACGACCGATGTGTGCCAATGCTCCGATTGAACATGACGTTCCAATTTTCACATCAGTTCCAATATAGCAGGGACTCCATGCAACGCTCCCTCCTCCGAGTTCAATACGTTGGGGAGTTGAAGTCGAATCAAACTTCATTTGACCCCTCTCATTCTGTTAACCCAAGCTCTCGAAGTAGCATGTTGACGTGGCCCTTTGCTTTGACATTATATCTCAGCCAAGAAAAAGT